>JBHJNW010000152.1:0-12618 GCA_050330395.1 Pleurocapsa sp. | reverse complement strand
GGGAGTGGGTGGAAAAATTAATGAAAACAGCTATCAATAAACTACCATTTTATCTCCAAGGTCTTAACGCTATAAAACGCATACAGAGCATAGTCTAGCCTGGTTGTCCCCCCGTCAGGCTATTGAGCAAGCTTCTATCTCTTTGACAAGAAACTGTTATCAAAAAAGCTTATAGCTGCAAACGGTAATCTTTGGTGCGAGACATTATTTAATATAATTTAATATAGTTAGTTAATTTTAGTGTCGCCTTGATATAACAAAGTTTAATTCAAGTTAAACTTATTTAATAAAAATAATTACAAATTTAATCATGGCGGGAGTAAAACAATCTCCAACCAAAAAGTCATTATTTCAAGCAGTATTTAAACATTCCTTAGAAGCGATTGCTATTGTCGATCGAAAGGGACGCATGGTGGAAGTTAATCCAGCTGCTTGTAAATTATTTGCTGCAACTAAAAAGAAGCTTATTGGTAAATTGCTCGACGATTTCTTAATGTCTCCCCTAGATTGGCAAAAGAGTCGAGAGCGAGCAGAAATTCAAATTAAACAATCAGAGGGAGAAATTAAGACTGTTGAGTATAGTCAAGTTAAAGATTTCTTGCCCAACCACAATTTGCTACTTTTGAGAGATATTACTGATTTTCAATTACAGGCAGCAGCAGAGCTATTTGCTGAGGTTACCCTGAAAATTCGTCAGTCTCTACAGCTTAAAGAAATTCTGCAAACTGCTGTTACTGAAGTACAAAGCATTTTAAAAGCTGATCGCGTATTAATTTATCAAGTTTTTAGCAATGGTACAGGGATGCCCATTACCGAGGCTGTGTTACCAGATTTTAAGCCAATTTTGGGTGTAGAGTTTCCTGCAGAAGTATTCCCCGAAGATTATCGTCAATTGTATACCAAAGGTAGAGTCAAAGCGATCGCTGATGTTCATGCCACCGACGCAGGGTTAGCGGAATGTTTGATTGAGTTTATGGACGAATGGATGGTTAAAGCTAAGTTAGTAGTTCCAATTCTGCAAAATTTTCAATCTCAAACTGAAACTGATAGCGATCGCCTTTGGGGTTTGCTCATTGCCCATCAATGTCAAACAACTAGACAGTGGACAGACTTTGAACAAGAATTGATGCAACAATTAGCCGATCAAATTGGTATTGCCTTGTCTCAAGCCGAATTATTAGAAAATTTAGAGAAAATAGTTGCCGAACGTACCGTTAAACTGAGACAAGAAATTAGCGAGCGCGCCAAAGTAGAAGCGGCATTGCGCCACAGTGAAGAACAAATGCGCTTGATTGCTAATGGGTTGCCTGTTCTGATTGCTTATGTGGACAAGCAGCAGCATTATCGCTTTAACAACGAAGCTTACCAAACTTGGCTGGGACTCGATCCTCGAGCAATTTATGACTGTCATCTTTTACAGGTTCACGGGCAAGCAGAATATCAACAAATTAGCCAGTATGTGGCAAGCGTGCTTAGGGGAGAAACAGTTACTTATGAGCGTGATTTAATGTTACAAGATGGATGTGTGCATTCTTTGAGCGTTACCTATATTCCTCATCTTCAAGAACAAGAGACAGTTCAAGGATTCTTTGCTCTAACTAGCGATATTAGCGATCGCAAAGCCGTCGAACGAATGAAAGACGAATTTATTTCCGTCGTTAGCCACGAACTACGTACACCGCTAACTTCGATTCACAGTTCTTTAAAAATTTTAGCCACTGGCAAGCTGGGCCGTCTCTCCAATCAGGGCGAGCGAATGCTCAAAATTGCCGACGAACAAACTGAGCGACTGGTACACCTAGTCAACAATGTTCTCGATCTTCAGAGAATTCAGTCAGGCAAAATCACGATGAACAAACAAGCCTGTCAAGCTAGAGAATTGATGCTAGAAGCCATCCAAGCCATGAAAACCTTGGCTCAGGAACAGGGGATTCAGCTATCGGTCAAGCCCAGTCATCTGGTTGTTTGGGCAGATCGAGATTACATTATGCAAACTCTGACTAATCTAGTGAGCAATGCGATTAAGTTTTCTCCTAAAAATAGTACGGTTGTACTGTCAGCCGAAATTAAATCTCAGCATCAAAGTAACAGCAAGCATCGAAGGCTATCCTACATTACTTTTGCGGTTAAAGATCGAGGACAAGGTATTCCCCAGGATCGTCTAGAAACAATCTTCGAGCGGTTTCAACAGGTAGACTCTTCTGATTCACGTAAAAAAGGAGGCACTGGTTTGGGTTTGGCTATTTGTCGTCAGATAGTTGAAGGACATGGTGGGCAAATTTGGGCTGAAAGTTGCTTAGAACAGGGCAGTACTTTCTATTTCACCTTACCTGAACTCATTCAATTAAAGAGCGATCGCCATGACTGACAAAAACGTTTTACTGATTGAGGATGAAGAAACTATTCAAGAAGTAGTGCAGATGGGCATTGAAATTGAAGCTGGCTGGCGGGTGGCGCTCGCTTCCTCTGGTTTAGAAGGAATTAATTTAGCTCAAAACCATCAGCCTGACGTAATTCTGCTCGACGTAATGATGCCCGACATGGATGGCATTGACACTCTGTCACAGCTCAAGACTAATGACCAAACCAGCGCTATTCCCGTAATTTTTTTGACCGCTAAAGCCCAAGCTGAAGAAAAAAATCAGTTTCAAAGTTTAGGAGTAGTTGATGTGATTACCAAACCGTTTAACTCGATGAACCTTGCTAGTCAAATAGCCAAAATACTGGGATGGGAAATGTAAGTTTGTTGTTCAATTTGAACGTGTGGATATGAGAATTTTATTAGTTGATGACGATCAAGTTTTAGTTCAACTGTTGACCACAACTCTTTCACAACAAAGCTATGCGGTTGATGTGGCGACAGATGGTGAGCAAGGCTGGATTTATGGTTCTACCTATCCCTACGATTTAATTATCCTTGACTGGTATTTGCCCAAGTTAAATGGCATTGAACTGTGTCGGCGTTTTCGCGAGCATAATTATGACACTCCCATTATCTTGTTAACTGCTCGTGGTGGCAGTCAAAACAAAATTCGCGGTTTGGATGCTGGCGCGGATGATTATATCTGCAAACCTTTTGATGCTGAAGAATTAGCTGCTCGTATTCGTGCTTTGTTACGTCGCTTGAACTGTAATTTTTTACCTGTGTTGCGTTGGGGAGATTTACAGCTAAATCCCTGTAGCAATGAAGTTATTTATCAGGGGAAATCATTATCTCTAGCTGCTAAAGAATATCGGTTGCTAGAGTTGTTTCTGCGTCATAGTCAAGAAGTTTTGAGTGTTGACGACATTATCGACCATTTGTGGGCATCTACCGAATATCCAGCACTCGCCACGGTACGTTCTCATTTGCGACGTTTACGTCAAAAATTAAAGCAGGCTGGCTTCCCTGATGATTTAATCACCACAGTCAGAGGGCAAGGCTATTGTCTCAAACCATTCCCCCGAAACGATGCTGCCACGGATGAACCGCGATTAACCTCTAATACACCCTCATCTACTGAGCAATCAGATAAGCGATCGCAACATCTAACTACTTTAACTTCTATTTGGGAAAAATATCAGTCCAAAAGAGATCAACAGTTAGTAACTTTAGCCCAGGCAATTGATTCACTAGGTGTCGGCAATCTAGATATCAGCGATCGCCTTTCAGCAATTATTGTTGCCCACAGTTTGGCTGGGAATCTAGGACAATTTGGCTTAGAGAGGGCTTCTCAATTAGCGAAAGAAATAGAGCAACTACTGCAAGACTATCTTAGTCATAACTCAGAGCAGTTAGTACTCTTATCTAAGAGATTAACATCATTAAAAGAAGAATTAGCCAACAAACAGCATATTGCTGTTCAAATATCTCAAAAATTAGCAGAAAATTCTTTTTTATTACTAATAGTTAGTGATGATAACCACTTTGCCGAACAGTTAATCTCCGCAGCGAAAAGTCAAGGAATCCGCACCAAAGCGATCTCCACCCCCGAATTAGTTAGGCATTGGCTGGAAGCAAAACAAACGCATAATGAGCAATTGCCAAATGCTGTATTGCTCAAAGTATCCTTTGCTGAAGATGCTTCTCAATCACCGACTAACCAAGAATATTTAGCCTTAATTGCTGAATTCAAATTACTGACACCATCGATACCAGTGATTGTCATTGCCGATCGCGATCTCTTTCAGGATCGTTTACTTGTAGCACGACATGGAGGTAAATTTTATCTGACTCAACCCGTCAATCCCAGTCAAATTATTGCTGTTTGTCAAAAATCAGCAGAATACTCTTCTCTGGGCAAAAAAGTCATGATTGTCGATGACGACATAGAACTATTGAGGATGTTACCAAATTTACTCAAACCTTGGGGATTTAAGCTTACCACCCTCGACGATCCGCGACAATTTTGGGATGTGCTGCAAGCTGTTGTACCCGATCTATTAGTCTTGGACATAGAAATGCCTCATATTAGTGGTATTGAACTATGTAAAGTCCTCCGAACTCATCCCTATTGGTGTAAATTGCCAGTTCTATTTCTCAGCATTCATGAAGATGCTGCTATCTCCACTCAAGTATTTGCTAGCGGTGCTAATGATTTTATTAACAAACCAGTTTTTGCTCAACAACTTGCTCATCGAATTCTGAATCGTCTCAATCTAAAAAGGTGAGTTTTACAGCGGATTTAAATGAGCAAAATTACTTCATTTTAATCCCTAATACTTGAGTATGTGCGCCTCTGGCTTGGGTAACGCCGATAGTTCTTTCCGAAGCTTCGATCATCGGACGACGTAAACTTACAACAATAAACTGTGCCGACTGCGCTTGTTTTTTTACCATGCGGGATAGCTTTTCGACGTTGGCACCATCAAGAAACATATCCACTTCATCAAAGGCATAGAAAGGGGAAGGTCGATATTTTTGTAGAGAAAAGATAAAGCCAAGTGCGGTTAAAGATTTTTCTCCCCCAGACATGGAACTTAGCTTTTGCACGGGCTTACCTTTGGGATGAGCAACCAGATTTAAACCGCCGTTGAAAGGATCATTTTCATCTTCTAGCTGTAGATGTCCATCACCATCAGAAAGTTCAGCATATATTTTCTGGAAATTTTCATTCACGGCATCATAAGATTCTTTAAACGCTCGCAAACGCAGAGTAGTAAATTTCTCTACACGCATTAACAATTCAGTTCTTTCAGCTTCGATGGTATCTAATTTATGGGATAGTTCTTGTAATCTAGCTTCGGTTTTTTCATACTCCTCCAACGCCAACATATTGACAGGTTCCATTGCTTCAAGGCGTTTTTCTCCGTTACGTATCTGTCTTTGTAGCTGTTCTATTTGTTCTTGAAGATTGGCAAAGGTAATTAATTCTCCTGCCTCGATCGCATCTTCGTTAACCAACTGCGGAATTTGAGGAATTGGATTGGGTAGTTCTGCTTCTTGTTCTACTATTTGTTGCTGTAAGGTTTGGAGAGTGGCTTGTCTTTCCTGTTGTGTTGTCTGAAGTTTTTCTAGTTGCCAAGCTTGTTTTTGATGGCGATCGCGCAACTGTTTTAGCTGACTTTCCAGGCGATCGCGTTCTTGTTTAGTTTCTCCAAGTTTTGCTGAAAGTTGTTCTAATTCTGCTTCGGCAATAGTAATTTTCTGAGCAATTTCTGTTAGCTGATTGCTAATTGTCGCCTGTTGCTCTTTGATTGCTGCTTGGTCGTCATTTAGCAGAATAATATTTTGTTCTGCTTCGCTTATTTTCTCGCCTAATCTTTGATATCTATTAGTCAATTCTAATAGTTGAGTTTCTGCCTGTCTTAAAGTTCGTTCCTCTAGCTGTAGCTGTTCTTCCTGACTGGCAATTACTGTCCTTACCTGTTGCCATTCGCTCTGAGAATGAGATTCTTCTAATACTTTTAGCTGCTGCTGCAACTCCCTTAATTTAGCTTCCTGTTCAGGAATTTCTTGATTTAATATGGACAAACGGGATTGAATCTTATCTCTTTCCTGGCGATTAGTATGTAGTTGATTAATTAATAGTTCTCGTTGACCATTTAAGCGTTTCAAGTCTTTGGCTAATTGTTCGGACAATATCTGATTATCTCTACCCAACTGTCTAGCTGCGGTTAATTCTTCGGCTAAGTTCTTGATTTGTGCTAAGCAATCTGCTATTGTTTGATCATAGTTGTTTAACATGCGCTCTATTTCTGCCAAACGCCCTCTTAATGCTTCTACCTGATTAGATTCACGGTTGGCAGCACCACCAAAATGCACGCTGGAACGACTAGATTGACTTCCACCAGTCATTGCGCCACTGACTTCTAAGATTTCTCCTTCTAAGGTAACAATGCGATGTTTTCCTAGCTGGGAACGAGCATTGTTTAAGTTGTCAAATATTACGGTATTGCCAAAGACATAGGCAAAGATCTCCTCATAGCGAGGATCGCAGTCAACTAGATTAACTGCCAGATCGACAAAACCACTACCAAAGCGCATAGTCGCCATATTGCCAAGATGCGGTGCTTGAATCTTGTTTAAAGGTAAGAAGGTTGCTCTGCCGCCTCGTTCTCTTTTTAATAATTCAATACCTTGTGCAGCAACGCGATCGCTTTCTACTACAATAAATCCCAATCTCCCCCCCGCAGCGGTTTCCAAAGCTAATCGGTAACGCTCTTCTACCTGTCCTAACTGTACTACTAACCCTTCTACCCCTGATAAGTTGGAGTTAAGAATAATTTTGCTGGCGTAAGTTCCCTGAACTTCCTGTTGTGCTTGCGTTTTAGCCTCTAGCTTGTCTAGTTCTCGTTGCTTATCTCGCTGTTCTTTTAACAAACGCTGTTGAGTTGACTGCTGCAAAGAGCGATCGCCTTCTGCTTCGGCTAGCTGTTGAGCAATTTCTTGCACATGAGCTTGTTCTATGGCTACTTTACTGGAAAGGGAATTGAATTCGCTTTGCTTGGTGGTTAATTCTGCGTCTACTGCTGCTAAAGACTGGCTTTGTTCTTGAATACTATTATCTAGCTGCTTCGATCTTTCGCTAATTCTGGCTTGTTCGGTACGCTGAGGATTTAAGAGTTCTTGAATTGTCGCGGCTTGACGAGAAAGAGTTGCTTGTTCTTGTACCCAAGCTTCCGAAGCTTCCGCGATCGCATTAGCATTTTCTTTACTCTGATTAACAGTTTCTTTAGTCGCGATCGCCTTTTTGGTTAGCAAGGGAATAGTCTCATCTTCTAACCTGTCTTTTTCTTTGCCAAGCTGCTTGATTTCCTGCTGGTACTGTTCTAGATTCTGCTGAGTTTGTACCAAGTTAAGCTGTTTCTGCTGGCTAGTGTTGCTTAATTCCCCTTGCTTTTGCTGTAAAGTTAGCTGTTTGGCTTTCTGGGTAGCCAACTCTGAAGCTACCGATAGCTGTTCATCCTCACCCAAGGCTTTGACTTGAGCATTAAGATTGGCTAGCTTGTCACTCTGTTCTTTAACTGCCGTATCTAGCCTGGCAATGTTATCGGTTAACTCTACCGCTTCTGTTTCCCCAGTCGTAAACTTCTCCTGTAACTCCTGCTGTTGTTGCGTAAGCGATCGCCAAATTAAAACTTTTTCCTGATTCTTCTTTTCCTGGACATTTTCTTTTAACTGGCGGTATTTTTCTGCCTTGACTCGATCTGCTGCCAGGCGATCGCGATTAGCAATGAGTTCTTGGGCAATAATCTGGCATTTTTCGGCTCTTTCCTGTACTTTATCAAGTGTATTACGCGTTTGCTGAATTTTACGGTCAAATGCCGCTACTCCCGCCAATTCATCGATAATCTCGCGTCTTTCTTTTGAGTTCATTGTAATGATGCTGGTAACGTCACCCTGCAACACCACGTTATATCCCTCTGGATAAATCCTCAGTTTTTGCAGTTGTTCGTGAACTTCCGTTGCTGTCGATACTTCCCCGTTAATATAAAACGTCGAGGTATAGTTACCTTTTTTGCCAACTCTTAACCGACGAGTAATCGTCCATTCCAGACTATTGCCATTGGCGATCGCCATAATTTTCTTGTCGTCTTGATCTACTGCGCTGCTTTCTGATTCATCTTTAACTTCTGGACTTATTTCTGCTTCAAAATGACCATGACCATGACTATTACCGTTTTGATCACAGCCATTTTCCATAGCTGCTGGTAACTCTTCGGTGGAGGAAACAAGAGTCAACCGTTCCCCGCCTTTAAAAGGCGGGGCTTGCGGTTGACCGCATTCCGCGGTTAAATCTTTAGCGTCAGTAACTGTTGTCACCACATCGGACAAGTCACCCAAATCAGTTAAATCAAAGGTAACAGAAACAACAGCTTCCGCAGCTTTACCATTGCTAATCTGTTTATTATTAACCAAGTCGGGCAAGCGATCGGCACGCATTCCCTTAGAACTGGCTAAACCTAAACAAAACAGCAGCGCATCTAAGATATTTGACTTTCCTGACCCATTTGGCCCCGAAACTACGGTAAAACCAGGTAATATAGGAACTTTTGTTGTGCCACCGAAAGATTTAAAGTGGGACAGTTCAACGCGCTTTATATGAACCATGAACTAAGGCTTTGACTCGGTAAGGTAAATAGTATTTTTGTACTAGTTGACAGTCACGCTATTGGGAACACTAATGGTTGTAACTACAATCAGTCAATATAGGGGGAAAAACTCGATTTTCTTAATACTTGGTAATATTCGACTTTTCGGGATTGAGATCACAATGTTTAATTTGATTAAAGATTAAGCTGTAGTAACAAGTATAAAGTTTTAGTAAAGTTACGATCAAGATTTGATTATGAGCAACCTAACTATTCAACAATTTTGTCAGCTAGAAACTTTAAAAACCGATCTCCATTTAGAGTCTAGCCATAGATACCAGCAAAAAATTAAAGGCAATGTAACCATACTGGAGATTACTGATCTTGAGGGTAAAATTCTTCAAGAGTTAATCATCGTGTTTTAGATCAGCAGTATTTACTTAATAACCGACCAAGTCTTGGACCAAGGCGCGCCACCGATTTCTAAGCCAGCTGAGATGCTATTAGCTTCCACTATGCTTTTCCCCGCGCGATCGCATAATGATAGACTTAACCTGCCGCGGGTTGTATCGCGACAGTTAAAGACTAAACCCTTTGCTGTTGGGGTACGCACATAAGTACCTGGTAAATCTGTTTTGCCAATCAAAGTTACCCGATATTCAGCGGATTTTCCCTCTAGTCGCCATTTTCCCCAAGGCTTTATTTGCCAACTTACCTGAGAATTCCAAGGTGCAAATTCATAAAATTTTCCCTGATAGTGAATGCCGATTAATGCCACTTCTTCTTGCCACCATAGCACCTGTCTAATTCCTCCTCCCGCAGTTAAAGCCAATTCTATTTCTGACTCAAAACTGTTGCAGTTAAGCCAAAACCACTTTTGCGGAAAAGAACCACCCCAGTTTTTTTCACTATAAGCAGGTACGTTAGTAAATTGATAGTGCATGCCGCGCCACTCAATCCATCCTGTTGCCGCGCCATGCGCCATGGTAATTTGCCATCCTGGTTCAAATATAGGTAATGAAGATAACCAGCCTGCGCTTGATTGCTGTGCTTGCTGCGAGTTTCCCCAGCCATAGACAGGCTTGATTTGATATTCCCAACGACAATATTCATTTCGGACAGGATCATAGATGCTGCCTTGGTTGAGGCTAGCCGTTGCTTGATATCCTTCGGTAATGCAGTTGCTAAATTGAACAGGAGGTAACAGTCTTGCTTTGGTTTTGAGATTAGTTTTACCCCAATGTCCCAAAGCTAAATTATTTCTGTCGGCAAAAAACTGCTGTACCTTGGGAAAAGCTCGATAAAGATAGGTTTCATCGACACCCAATATTTGTACTGCACCACCACTATTAGACCACATTCCGCCAAGAGGATCTTGAATAGAATACATGAAGGCGAAAGTTTGATTTATGTCAGGTAAAGTGAGGCGAAAATACCAACCTTCAAAATAGCGTGGCGTAATTTGATTCCAGTGATAGCCACTATGAGGAGTTTTCATATCATCCTGTAAAGTGAGGTACAGCTAAATCATATTATCTAGGATTATTATGGTTTTAGCTTTAGTTATACTAAATCCGTATGAATACTACATATCTAACAGTAAATTCTCAACAAAGCTCTCCAGAAAAATTAGAAAATGCTCTGAAAGATATTTATTGTCTTAGCGGCTTAGGTGCAGACGAACGCGTATTTCAAAATTTAAAGTTCAAGGGTTATCAGCCTGTACATATTTGTTGGTTAGAGCCTAAAAAAGGAGAAAGTATTACTGATTATACTCAGCGATTAACTGCTCAGATAAAATCAGAAAGACCAATTTTAATTGGCTTGTCATTTGGCGGTATTATTGCTGTAGAAATAGCCAAACAAATAGATACTGAAAAAGTTATTTTAATCTCTAGTACTAAAAACAAACAGGAAATACCTTTCTATTTTAAAATATTTCGTTGGTTGCCGATCTACCTTCTACTACCTGCGAAACTACTGCTGTGGTTTGCTAGAATAATAGCCAGCTGGTTTTTTGGCATCGAAACTATTGATGAGCGCAAATTGCTCAAGGCAATTTTATTTGATACGAATGCACGTTTTGCAAAATGGGCAATTCATCAGGTTGTTACCTGGAAAAACGAACTAATTCCGCATAACGTTTACCATATTCATGGTGAAGGCGATCGCATTTTTCCGTTTCAGTTTGTGCGTGAAGATTTTAGTATTGAAAAGGGCGGACATTTTATGATTATGAGCAAGGCTGATTGTATTTCCAACCTGATCCAAAAGATTGTTAATTTAAGTAATCAGCCAACTGAGTCACCTTCAAACAATGATGATTAAGTAATTAAAGATTATTACTATTAATGCCACTAATTTTAGAATCAACTGCTAAATAAAACAGGCAATCGGGAATAGCAAATACTCTAAAAAGAATAACTTCCAAATAAATTGATAAAAGTCGGCGATCGCACTTTTCTCGGATAAATCTACATTCCGACTACGCCACCAAAGTAATCCTAATAAGACTATATGGCTGGTAACAAAAAAGCTGACGTTTAAAGAAGTAAGCCAAAAAAAACCAGCAACTACCATCCCAAAATAGCAAATGCTAATTACCCCACGGGAAAGATTAAATACTGCTGGTTTACCGATAACCAAAGTAAAGGTATTAATGTTGTATTGCTTGTCTCCTTCCAAATCAGGGACATCTTTAAAAATGGCGATCGCCACTGTAAACAGCAAAATAAATAAAGTCAGCGTCCAAACATAAGGATTTAAAGCTTCTCTGCCGTTTAATTTGTCGCCATAGTGTAAGAACAGTCCAATATTGACAATCACTCCCCTAACTGTCAGGATGCAAAAAGCTGCCCAAAAAGGAAATTGCTTGAGGCGTATTGGTGGTAAAGAATAAGCTGTACCAATGATTAAACTAACAGCTACTGTCGTCAACAGCCATCCTCCTGATAAAGCTGCAACCAGTAACCCTAAAATACCTGTAAATCCAACAATCAATCTACCTTGCGCGATCGTCAATTTACCCGAAGCTAAGGGTAAATCTGGTTTATTAATCCGATCTATTTCAATATCGTAAAGTTGATTTAAACCGACTATGTATATATTGCCACAGATGCAGGCTAACCAAACCGCTAACATCTGTTCTACATTCAGTAGCGCAATATTATTGCCAGTCGTAGCCAAGGAAATAAAATAGAGTGCCAGAACACTAAGGCTAGTACCGATAATCGTATGGGGACGAGAAAATTTCCACAAGCTTTTTACCCAAGTCATATTGCTTTGATCGAATATTGAATTATTAAATGCTCAAAAACTCTACAAACTAATAATCAAATCATTGTAGAAGTTATATTTGAATATAGCGCGATCGACAAAGCACGATCCCTAGTTATTCTAAGTTTTTAATGCGATCGCCTAAAATAGCAATCCAGCGCATCGGCAAGCGCATCGCCTGGGAAGTACTCAACACCATAGCTGAGATGGTGATGTAGTTCGTATTCTTCAAGGCGCAGTTGTTCTTCAAAGACGCTGTGTAAAACTACGGCGGCTGCACCCGCATCTTCCATTGGAAGAGACAGCATTTTTTCTTGTGGGAATACAGCCTTTCTTTAATTCCCCTTTTTGTTGTTGCTGTCTCTCGTATGCGATCGCTTTTTCTACAAGCTTTTTCCACTGTTGGTAATTAATACCTATATATTCTAGTTGTTCGCTCTGGATATTTTTCGATATAATCTACTGGATTTAACAAGACGGTAACTCAAATGTAGATAATTTTGATAATCATGATCATACACAATTAAACTCTTCACGCCAGCGTCCTATCCCCAGGTGTTTTATGATAGAAAAATGCCAAATCTTACTCTAACCAGACCCGACGACTGGCATCTGCATCTACGGGACGGCGAGGTACTCAAAGCAGTTCTGCCCCATACAGTAGGTCAGTTTGCCCGCGCCATCATCATGCCGAATTTAAAGCCTCCAATACGCTCGGTAGCTGATGCTACTGCCTATCGCGATCGCATCCTCGCAGCAATTCCCACTGGTAAACAGTTTGAGCCACTGATGACCCTCTATCTCACCGACAACACCAGCCCCGAAGAA
>JBHJNW010000151.1:0-10887 GCA_050330395.1 Pleurocapsa sp. | reverse complement strand
GGATACAAATATCTGGATTTCTGGTTTACTGTGGGGTGGAAATCCGCGCCTAATTATTCAATTAGGAGTAGCCCAAGAAGTTATTATTTATAGTTCAAAGTTATTAATTGATGAATTACAGGCAACTTTAGCCTATCCAAAGCTTCAGCGTCGTCATTTTAAAAGAAAAGGCACAATCATGAAACCTATAGTCATTTCAAATAAGAAACATATGAAATAATGAAAGTTAGAGCGAAGAAAATACGAACTAAATGACCTACAGCATTGATTTACGTAAACGGGTAGTAAAATTTGTGAGTGATGGTGGCACTAAAGCTGAAGCTTCTCGACGATATAGAGTAAGTCTATGGTGTGTAAATGATTGGTGTAAAAGAGACGATTTGACTCCACAAGCCCCAAAAAGAAGAAAACGAAAACTAGACTGGGAGGCTCTTTCACGCCATATACAAAAATTTCCAGATGCTCTACTGAGAGAGCGCGCTCAACATTTTGGAGTTCGAGAGAGCGCAATTTGGTACGCTAATCGTCAAATGAAATTGACGAGAAAAAAAAACTCTTAAATACAGTGAACGGAAACATAAACTAAGAATTATCTTCCTCAGAAGTTTGCGTCAAATTGTTATCCAACAGGGTGGGGACAATTTAGTTTATGTGGATGAATCAGGTTTTGATGCCTATACATATCGTCCCTATGCCTGGTCACCACAGGGACAGAAATCTTACGGTGAGCGAAGTGGCACAAGAGGAACACGTACAAGTTTGATTGCAGGTAAAAGAGGAAAGGAACTACTTGCACCTGTTCTGTTTAAAGGTAATACTAATACATTATGGTTTAACCAATGGCTTAAAGAATATCTTCTTCCTGAATTGAATGCCAATTCTACTGTAATTCTAGATAATGCACCATTTCATCGAAAAGAGGATGTATTTCAAATTGTTGAACAAGCGGGGCATAAAGTCTTATTTTTACCTCCTTACTCGCCTGACTTTAATTGCATTGAACAAGATTTTGCCATTATTAAAAAAAGACGTATTTATTCAACTCCAGATATCTCTCTTTACGAGATTGTGAAATCATACGGAAATTAATTGAAATGACTATATATAAATTATTTCCAGCAAAGATATGACAACCGTAATCGCAGTAAAAAGGAGGTCTAATCGTAAAATTTGCTCCAATCTTGCCAAATAAATTAGCAACAATGCTTTTTTGGCGAGCTAGTTCATCAGGCAGAGAACAATTAAAATCATGAAGTAGCCGACGTGCGCCAAAGTGCATCCTAGTTAGTTCTTGATCTGTTGCTAAATACAACTCGTTATTCAGCATTTTTTCTCTTTCTGTTTTTTCTTTCATATTTGTTTTAAATTCTCGAACACCAATTGACCAAATTTCGCCTTCAAAAAACAAAATTTGGTCAGGAAAGTTTCGGCTATTTTGGTTTGAGAATACTTGAGGACTCGACTTTAGTCTGAGTCCTCATCTTAGAGAATTTTTGTTTACTCTTCGACTAAATGCAAAACGTGTCCATCTAAATCTCGAATTGCCAACGCCTGATTAAATCCCAACTCATTGTGAGACATTTTAACTACGCCAGGAGAAATAAACTGACAGGGTGCAGAACGCAATTGTGTAGCTAAAGTAGCTAAATCAGATACGGAGATAACCGTTTGATAGTGCCATAAATCATTAGCCTGACTGTCTATAGGCATATTTCTACCATTGGTGGGAGCAAGATATTCTAGTAATTCAAAACCAATACCAGCATCACCCTTCATGCTGTTTACCTGGACTCTTGAACCAAAAACACAGGTAATGTGTTCAAATTCGTTGCCGTAATTTTCTGCCTGCAACATTAATTTTAGATTAAGATGATCGCGATATAGTGCAAAACTAGCCTCGGCATCTTTTACTCCCACTGCACTGTGGTCAATTCCCAAAAATAACTTATCTGTTTGTTGTAACCACTTTTGATCCGCCTTGTCTGGGGGAAATTGAATCAACTCCAGATTGTGTCCATCAGGATCTTTAAAATAAAACGCCTTTACTCCCCCCAGTTTTTGATTCCATTCTGGTAACTGCTGAGGACTAGTAGAAGTATGTTTGACATTTGATTTACGCAGCTGCTGATAAGCTTTTTCTATATCACTTACCACGATCGCAATATGCTGAAACCAGCGATCGTTACTACAAGAATCAACGGGTATTGGTCTTCCTTGAGGGGTCAGATATTCCATTAAAGAAATAACTTCTTCTCCTAGCTGCATCTGAACAATTCGCATCCGCAGACCAAATACTCCCTGCAACTTTTCCCAATCTTCTCCTGCCACCTCCGTCTCCTTAATTTTTTGAAAAGACAGGACTTCTGAATAAAACTTGACTGACTGTTCCAGGTTGGCAACAGTCATTGCAACATATTGGATATTGGACATTAACTATGCTCAGATTATTTTATCTAGATCTTAATTTACAAGTATTTGACCTAATTAAATTCTAGTTGACCATTCTGCTACGTTAGAGTGACGATATTTATGGCTGTAGAAATCTAAAACCGTCTGTCCGGCATCAGAAGATTTGACCTGTTCTCGATCGACCCAACCTTGATTCATGCGGTATGAGATGATGTTTATCTTGGTGACTTTTAATTACCAGATTTACTTTTTACTTGGCGGTTTAGCTTGAGCTTCTCTGCTAGAGCGTGATTTAATCTCTGAGATGCTTCAGGAAACTTTGGCTCTAACTGCAACAGCTGACTATAGGTTTTTACCGCATTTTCCCAGTCTTGGAGCATTTCCCACTGTTGACCTAAAATAGAATAAAATTCTGGATCTTGGGGGTTATGACTAATTCCCTGTTCTAACAACTCAATCGCTTCACGATGTTTTCCTTGATTGCTTAAAATTTCTCCGAGCCGATGATAAGATTGGCTAAACTGAGGATTTAAGTCAATCGCTTTACAGTAAAAGTTAACTGCCTGTTGTTGCTGACCTTGATCAACTAAAGCATTACCTAAGTAGAAATGATCAAGAGCTGTACCAATTTTTGGTTGTAGAGCTAAAGCCAACTTCATTTCCTTAATAAATTCTTGCTGCTTGCCAACTTTAAACAAAACTCTGCCTAGATTTAAGTGCGCCTTAGCGTATTGGCGATTTAGCTGAATTGATTTGCAATAACAGGCGATCGCATATTGCAATTTACCTTTTTTAGCATAAAGGTTGCCCAAATCGGTATAAATTTGAGGAGAATTAGGTTGAATTTTCGATTGCTGATGATAGCGTTTGATTGCCTTGTCTAATTGGCTTTCTAAAGTTTTAAGTTCCGTCTGTTTAACATTGTCATAAGTCGGCTTGGGCTGTTGTTGAAACATTTTAGCTTCAATTGACTTATTTAGATCTAATTTCTGTGGTAAAAGTGCTGGTCGAGACATACTCAAATCTAGCGCCTGACGATAATATTTGGCTGCTTTTTTCCATTGATTGAGCTGTTCTGAGCGTTTTGCTATGCGGCAATAAGCTTCTACAGAATTATCTATTTCTGTTAAATCCAATTTTGCTTCTGTTGCTGTTTCTGTTTTGTTCGATGATGTCTGCGCTAACTCAAATTTTGTAGCTTGATAAAGATTGAACTCCACCTTTTCTGATTCACCAAGCTTTTGCCACACGCCAGCTAAATTACGATATATTTCCGCACTGGGTTTAATAATAATTGCTTTTTGATAATGTTTAATTGCCTGTTGCCATCTTGCTTGTTGAGCATAGATGTCAGCGATTCCTGCATACACTTCAGCCAAATTAGGTTTAATTTCTACTGCTTTGGCGTAACAGGACATAGCTTCGCTGGTTTTTCCCATTCTTTGCAAAGCATTGCCCCAAATTTTATACGCTTCTGCCATACTAGGCATAATTCCTGTAGCCTGTCTACAGGCAAGTGCTGACTGTTGCCATTCTTGTCGTTCTAAATGTTCTAAAGCTTTTTGAAGATATACTTGTGCTGTTTCCCAATCAATATCTTTTGCTTGAGCGGTATCAATTACCTTAAGGCGTTGAGAAAATTCGGGAGATATACTGTCAGATCCTAATTCAACCTTGGAGACAGACGATTGTGATGCTACTTTAACCATAGCCGAACTATTAGCTAAAGGCTGAAACGAGAAAGCCGCTTCTTTGAGACTAGTAATGGGAATAGGAGTTTTTCTAGTCTGAGAAAAGCTGCCTCTGAGCAGTTGATCTTTGGTATTTCCTGTCAAAGCTTTTAAATTAATTGCCTGACGATAATAATTTGCTGCTTGTTCAATATTGCCCTGATTTTTTAAGCCTGTGGCTAACTTCTCGTATGCTAAGGCTAAATCTCCCTGTTGCTTCAAGCGTTCTGCTAGATGTTGTTTAATTTCTGGCAAGTCGGGATTTTGTTCGATTGCTAAACCATAAATCGCTAAAGCATCACTTAACTTTCCTTGTTCCCAAAGAGCATTCGCCTGAGTAATTTGTGTTTGCCAATCAGCAATCTGAGATTTTGAAACAGCCGACTTGAGTTTGTTGTTAGCCTCACCAGGAAGAAGATTTTGAAATAGCTTGAACATTGGCCAACTAAAATAGTATGTAAATATATTTTTACTTAAGTTAATCTACCGATATTTGGAATTTACAATGCTAAACACTATTTGCCTTTAAGTTAAATATCTACTTTTGATTTAGCTATTCGACTCTACAATAAAAAAATCAGTAATAACTCGGTGTTATAAATAAATTTTATATGCATTATCCATAATTTTACATAATCTTTATTTTTAATGAGATTTAGCTTCATAAATAATGGTCGTAGCCAGGCAGGTTATTTTCAGACTAAGTAAAGAAGTGCTTTAACCTAAAAAAATAAACATTACGAGTTAAATAACAGCTTATCGATCTTTATATTTCAGACATAAATAGAAAGATGAGAGATTTTTCTCTCATCTTTTTAAAAATAGCTTAATTGTTAAATTTTGCTGATTTCTTAGTTTGAGTTAATGCCAAACTAAAAAACACGTTATTTGTGAGAAAATACAGGGTTTATATTTCATCCCAACCACCTACTCCAGATGACATAACATAGCTAGTAACTCCTGCTTCAAAAAAATTGGCTTTAGTGTGTCCTGCTTTTTTGGTGTCAGAAAATCTTTCTAGGTGTCTATAAGGGCTTTTTTTGTACTTTTCATCGGTGTATAAAGGTTCTAAACCGATGGAGCGCAAACGCATATTAGCTATATACTTAGTGTAATGTTCGGTACTAGATTCGGTGATACCTAAAACACTATCTCCTACTATATGATTTGACCAACGACATTCGTGCTTTACAGCCGTATCAAACATCTCATAAATTTGCTCAACAGAATGAGGAAATAACTGCATCGCTTCTGGCAGCAGTTTCTGATATAGTCGGACATGACTTAATTCGTCGCGATTAATCATTTTAAAAATATCAGCACTACCTGGCATTAACATTCGAGAGGCTAGGTTATAAAAATAGATAAACCCGTTATAAAAGTAAATTCCTTCTAATAAATAATCTGCTAATAGAGAAACAAAATAGTTTTCAGGAGTTGGATGATCGACATATTTTTGATAAATCGAGGCGATGAATTCGCAGCGATCTGCTAACACTTTATCTGTACGCCAAAATTCATATACGCTGCTACGGCGATCGCTAGGAATGACGGTTTCAATAATATATTGATAACTTTGATTGTGCATCCCCTCCTGAGAAATCTGTTCTGCCATACAAACGCTTACCTCTGGTGCAGTCACACAACTTTTGATATGAGGAATGTTGCAGGTTTGGACAGAATCTAAAAAAGTCAAATAGCTTAAAATACCATCATATGCCCGACGCTCTTCTTGAGTCAGATTCCAATAGTCGGTTACGTCTTGAGTTAAATCCAGCTTTTGAGGAATCCAAAAATTTTCTCGCATCTGCTGATATAAGCCAATTGCCCAAGAATAACGCACGTCATTTAGCTGCATTAAATTAGTCGTGTTGCCAAACCAGATGGAGCGATTTTCTATTTTGTCATCGCCGCCAGGATTAAAAATTAGGTTAGCTGGCATGGTGTCTTGAGGCTGAGATAAAAATGAAGTCATAAAAATTTTGTTTTTTGAATTAGGCACTATATACGGTGTTATAGCTTAACAAATATTGTCAAAAAGCACTAGTATCTGTAAATGGCATATTTTATTTGATTATATTAATTATAGATATCTGATTGAAAAGCAATTATATAATCATTGGGTTAGAGTTAGTTTTGATTATATTCAATAGTACAGATAAAATTAGTCAAGATTATCTAGCTAATTTTGGATAAAATTTATCTAAGTACAGGACAAAAACGGTAGAAATAAATAATTCTAAAGCAAACTTTCGCGACAATTAATCTCACTAAAATTTAAGAATCTGCAACTTTAGTCGGATGCAAGTTTTCCCACTTTTCAATCTTTAGATTACTTTAGATGAATTACCTTTATTTTTTCCCTCTTTGAGCAGAAGCAAAGATTTAAGCGATCGCACTAGAGTAATACTAATTATCGAGTAACATTTATCTCTGATTAAAAAAACATACAGCGGTTTGCATTTAGATGAGGGACAATAAAGTGTTGTCAAAAGAGGTGATAAATGAAGCCTTATTCTCTGGGGTGGGCAAACAATTAAAATATTGCCCACCTCAAAAAGAAAAATTAAGTACTAAAGTATCTTGCCACAGGGTGATAAGCAATAATCGCTGTTGTAGATTGTTCGGGATAGAGTTGCTCACTTTCATCCATGTACATACCGATCCGCTTGGTATCTAAAAGATCTAATTGCTTATATTGATCTTCGATATTTGGACAAGCAGGATAACCAAAACTATAGCGTGAACCCCGATAGCGTTGCTGCAAGATGTCGCGGATGTTGCTGGATTCTTCCGCTTTGAAGCCTAACTCGCTGCGGATTCTAGCATGAGTCCATTCTGCTAAAGCTTCCGCCATTTGCACAGCCATACCGTGATAGTAAAGGTAATCAGTGTAATTGTCGGCTTTAAATAGCTTTTGAGCATATTCGGTAGCGACTTCCCCCACTGTTACCGCCTGCATTGGGAAGACATCAATTTTACCCGATTCTTTAGTTGCAAAGAAATCGGCGATACAAAGACGTTTACCAGAACGTTGACGGGGAAATTCAAACGAGGTTACAGGTTCTGGTAGGGGAGAATGGCCATTCGCCCTGACAATTTCTGGACCATAAATATATAAGGTATTACCCTCAGCATTACAGGGAAAATAACCATAGATTACTGTGGGATGTAATAAACTATCCGCAATTATTCTTTGTTGCCATTCTTCTAGAATAGGAGCAACTTTTCTAGCTAAAAACTCATCGTATTGTTCTCGCGACTGTTCTTTTGGCTTGCGGAATTGCCACTGCCCTACATATAAAGCCTGTAAATCCAAATAAGGAAAAACTTCTTCAATAGGAATATCTTCAAGTTTTAATATTTTTGTACCCCAAAAAGGAGGTGTAGGGCGATCGATATCTATGGATACCTCTTCAGAACGTTTGGTATCTATGACTAAAGGTTCTGGTTGTTTACTCACCTCATCAACAAAAATCTTATCCTGATTTTCTCCTGCAAAAGGTTGTTCTACATCATTTTCCGTAAGGGGGATTCGCGAATCGCCCTTACCATTTTCGGTTTCGTTTAAAAATCCTTGAAGATCGTCCCAATTTTTTTCAGCTTTCGCTGGCATTAATTTATCCATAAAATGCAAATCAGCAAACGCATCTTTCCCATAAATAACCTTACCCTTATAGACATTTTGACAATCCTGATAAACAAATTTAGGAGTCAATGCCGCACCACCTAAGATTACGGGAACGGTAATACCTTTTTGATTAAAAGTTTCCAAATTATCTTTCATAAATGCCGTTGATTTTACCAACAAACCACTCATGGCAATACAGTCTGGCTGGTGTTCTTCATAAGCCTGAATAATATTTTCAACTGGTTGCTTAATACCTAAGTTAATTACTTTATAACCATTATTAGAAAGGATAATATCAACTAAGTTTTTACCAATATCGTGAACATCACCTTTAACTGTAGCAATTACAAATTTACCTTTACCACTACCGTCAGCATCTTCTTTATCCATGTATGGTTCTAAGTGCGCCACAGCAGCTTTCATGGTTTGTGCCGACTGAAGTACAAAGGGAAGTTGCATCTGTCCTGAACCAAATAGTTCTCCCACAACTTTCATGCCGTCTAAGAGAAATATATTGACAATATCTAATGGTGGATATTGTTGCAAAGCTTCGTCTAAAGCTTCATCTAAACCAATACGTTCGCCGTCAATAATATGCTGTTTTAATCTTTCTTGAATAGGTAAATTCTTATCAACTGCTTCAGATTTCTTAGCTTTCTGACCGGCGAATAAAGTTGTTAGTTCACCTAAAGGATCGTAAGTACAGATATCGCCATCAAATTCTCGTCTATCATAAATTAAATCCGTACAGATTTTCTGATGATCGGGATCGATTTTTGCCAAAGGTAAAATCTTACTTGCGCTAACAATAGCCGAATCTAATCCCACCTGCATACATTCATATAAAAAGACGGAATTTAATACCTGTCTCGCAACAGGATTTAAACCAAAGGAAACATTAGATACCCCTAACAAGATATGACAGCCTGGCAATTCTTCTCTAATTCTTTTAATTGCTTCCACGGTTGCTTTGCCATTTTCTCTGTCTTCTTCTATACCAGTGGATACAGGTAAAGCCAAGGGATCGAAAAAGATTTCATGGGAGGGAATACCATAGGCTACGGCTGCATCATAAGCGCGTTTAGCAATCTCAAACTTTTTATCCGCAGTACGCCCCATACCATCTTCATCGATAGTACCAACAACTACCGCTGCACCATATTTTTTCGCTAAATCTAATACCTGATTAAATCTTTCTTCTCCATCTTCGTAATTAGTGGAGTTGAGGATACACTTACCTCCTGCAACCTTTAACCCCGCTTCCATCTTTGTCCATTCAGTGGAATCAAGCATTAAAGGAAGAGTAACATTATTAACCAAA
This sequence comes from Pleurocapsa sp., assembly GCA_050330395.1. Lineage (GTDB taxonomy): Bacteria > Cyanobacteriota > Cyanobacteriia > Cyanobacteriales > Xenococcaceae > Waterburya. The sequence goes on along the minus strand of JBHJNW010000151.1, from coordinate 1,796 downwards.
CGGGAGGCTAATTCATGCATATCCTTTTCCCCGTCTCTTCCCACATAATCGACGTTAACATCTAGAATATGCGCGCCTTCTTTTACTTGAGACTTGGCTAAAGAAACTAAACTATCCCAATCTTCTTCATTTAACAATTCTCGGCATTTTTTAGAACCACTGGCATTTAACCTTTCGCCGACAATTAAGAAGGAATTATCTTGAATATAAGGTTGAGTACTATAAATCGAGGTTGCGGAAGGTTCGTAATTCGGATGACGTTCTTTTGGTTTTAAATCTTGCGTCATCTCGGCTAAGGCTTTGATATGATCGAATCTCGTACCACAACAACCCCCAACTATTTGCACTCCCAAATCTTCGACGAAGTGCATTAACGCCATACGAAGTTCCATAGGCGTAAGCTTATAGTGTGCTTGTCCCCCTACATTTTCAGGTAACCCTGCATTGGGGACACAAGAAACAACAAACGGCGAATGTTCCGACAGATACTTGATATGATCCTTCATTAAATCAGGGCCTGTAGCGCAGTTTAAACCCAAAATATCAATAGGATAGCGTTCTAGTATTGCTAAAGCTGCATCTATTTCTGTCCCCACTAGCATTGTTCCCATCTGTTCCATAGTCACAGAAACCATAAGGGGAATTCGCGCACCTTTTTGCTCAAATACTTCTTCTATGGCATTTAAAGCCGCCTTAATCTGTAAAACATCTTGACAGGTTTCGACTAACATCAAGTCTACGCCACCGTCATATAATGCTTCAGCTTGCTCGACATAAGCATCTTTGAGGCTGTCAAAATCAATATGTCCCAAGGTGGGTAACTTAGTTCCAGGCCCAATTGAACCAGCGACAAAACGAGGTTTTTCGGGTGTAGAGTACTCTGTAGCGACTCGCTTGGCTAATTCGGCTGCGGTTTTATTGAGATAGTAAGCCTGATCTGCTAAATCGTATTCCGCTAAAACTAATTTAGTGCCACCAAAAGTATCGGTTTCAATGACATCCGCACCAGCTTCTAAAAATCCTCGATGGACTGTCTCGACAGCTTCAGGTTTGGTATGGACTAAGTATTCATTACATCCTTCGTATGCTGCGCCACCAAAATCTTCGGCGGTTAAGTTTTGTACTTGTAGATTTGTCCCCATCGCACCATCTAAAACTAGTACTGGGCGATTTGGACTATTAAGACGGTCTAAAAAGATACTGTTCATTGCTAGCGACTGCTGATCAACAGGTTAAGTTACATTAAGTCCTATTATATGGATTTCTCCCAATAAAAGAAATTTATCTCGTTAGCTCAAGACAAAATTAATTATTGCTGTGATCACTTGATTAGTAAATTTTTACAGCCAAGATACTTAAACTAACTATTAATTGAAATGCGCCACTAGCCAGAGTATTGATTCTCAATCGTCTTAATCTACTTAGCTTCTTCTAAGTGATCCAAGCGCAACCAAACATTAGGAGTAGGGACATAAAACTGAACTAGAGCATATGCATCATCTAGTTCTAAAATCTCTCCTTTGCTGTCGAATAGATAAGAAGGAAGCCGAACATCGCTTGCCTTAGCTTCTAGACTGCCTTCGATCTTTTCTTTGACTACACGAATTAGTGAACCTTTTTTGATGCCTGCCATAGTTACTGACTGTAATTATTTTGATGATTGCTAACTAGATTATATAGAGCTGAGCCAATCTAGTAGCAGCGAATTAAATGTTTCTGGATATTCATCATGAGGACAATGCCCAGCATCTTGTAATTCGACTAATTTTAGACGATAATTCAGCGCGGCGATCGCC
>JBHJNW010000150.1:0-15151 GCA_050330395.1 Pleurocapsa sp. | reverse complement strand
TTAACTTTTGGTCAATCGTTGATTGCTCTTCTGGTGTCATGCTTTGTTTAGGAGAGTTTTTTCTTGATCTTATTCTACTCTAAGCATTTTTACTTACTGCAAAAGCGGGATGCTCCCTTATCGAGCTACTACTACTAGTATCTAAAAACAATTTAGCAATACAGGAAAACTACTTAATTAATAATCAAGTAAATTGTTAATATATAACTTTAATTAAGTAAGTAAATTCACTAAAAATTAGTCGAGCAAATGTAGCAATATGGATTAAAAATGAAATCTGAATATATTTTCACCGATACACAATTTGATTCTGAGCTAAAACGGCTACAAATACTAGAAAAAGTATCAGATCCTGCTAGTCGCCGTCGAATTTTGGCTACTGGTTTAACGACAGGCTGGCAATGTCTTGAAGTTGGCGCAGGTGCGGGATCGATTATGAGATGGATGTCACAAGAGATTGGAACATCGGGAAAAGTTACTGCGATAGATGTAGATACTCGCTTTGTCGAAGATAGATCTTTGCCCATTTTACCCAATGCCGAGGTAATCAAAGCCGATATTAATCAGACTGTGCTGACTGATTCTTTTGATTTAATTCATGCCCGTAATATTTTAATTCACCTTGCAGATTATCAGGTTACTTTAGCTAAAATATTTAATTGGCTTAAACCAAACGGGTGGTTAGTATTAGAAGAACCAGATTTTTCGGCTGCTAGGTTTATTTCGGGAACTCAATCTGAACATCAGTCGGTTAAGAGGGTAAACCAAGCTATTTGTCAGATGTTTACCAATCAAGGAAAAGACTATGCTTTGGGCGTTAAATTACCATTCCTGTTACAGCAACTGGGCTTACAGCAGCTACAGGTAAAAAATGATGTGCCTATATCACCTGGAGGTTCAGATATTGCTACCATGATGAAATTATCCGCCCTTGGACTGGCAGAAAAATATACAGCTACAGGAATGGCTAGAAACGAGGATATTCAAAATTATTGTCAGTTTGCCGAAAATCCTACTTCCTGGGGCATTTATTTAGCTACAGTGGGAGTCTGGGGACAAAAAAATGCTCGCCAAAACGATCGCCACCTCAGCCAAGAAATATAACTGTTTTTCAAAAAAGCTATCAAAAAAGCTACCAAGAGCTAAAAATTGATAGTATATTGTATCGAAATAGGATTGGTAAATCTTTAGTGTCTCAAGCAAGATCTAGTTGGCAACAAATATTCCAGATTTGTACCCTGTTGATTAAAGATAAGAAGGTACGCCAAATCAGTGGAAGAGCATTCGGTTTTTTGGTTTTTGCTCTCTTGTGGTGGATGAACTGGAAGTTATTTTTAGCTACCACCTTTGGTATAGGCTTGATGTCTTTATGCTATCTATGGCAAAATTCTCATTTTTCACGCTACTGTCAACAATGGCGCGATTTTTTTGTTGGTTCTAACCGTCAACTGATTTTAACCGTTGGCACTGGTGCGTTTGGTGCTTTTTGCACTTATTTAGCTGCTTCTGTTTGGGCAGATGCTGAAAACCAGTGGTTAGCAACAGGGGCAATTCTCCAGGGTTGTGCCAGCTTAACTACCCTAGCTTTATTAGTGTGGTCTTTATGGGGCCCAAAAGCAAATTCTCTAGAAGCCAAGTTAGATCGCTTGATCGAAGATTTGAGCCATAGCGATCGCTTAAAACGCCTAGTGGCAATTCGACAGCTAACCCGTCTACTAGTTACTAATCGCTTGTCCTCAGAACATTACTGTCAATCAATTGAATATTATCATTTAATGTTATCTGAACCTCAACCACCTGTAGTCAGAAACGCCTTGTTAGAAAGCCTGGATATCTTAGGTGCAGAAGAAGTATCAAAAAAACGCTCAACGGCAAAAACCCCGATTCAACTACAGCATTATCGTCAACCAGTATTAGATACTTTGCTCAAAGACTAAAGGCGACACAGCAAATATTTATCAAGTAGCCAACTTATTGGGTTGAGACGTGGATATAATTTTCTTGACCCAGCGAATTTTACCAAACTATCATCCTCTTCTTTATAGATAATTACTAATTGCTTTTCTGCTGAACAAGATTAAATACTAATCAGCAACTATGTCTGAACTAAATATCAAGACGGCAATTTTACAGCAAGTAGTAAAAGTAATTCAGACAAAATCTAGAAGATTTTGTCTATAAGTATAAATTTATCTTAATTAGATGGAGTCTCAGATTGTGGTGTGTCAATGTCGGCTATGGACGACAAGAATTAAGTAGTTGTGCAAAATTAGTTTCCTAGTTGAGATTGGGCAAAGGTAAAAGGGTAAAGGGTAAAGAACAAGTCAAGTGTGTAATTAATTTTGTTTAGGTACATATGCAAAACGATCTAATTGCTGTTGAACTACAAAATCGCCATAACCTCGTCCAAATCGATAATCCAGTTAAGTCATTAAAAGCTTATGCTACCAGTATCTTCTTTGTTGAAAATACTGGTATTTTTTGCCTAATATATTTGACTAAATAAAATTTTGATTTTCCCTACCTTGCTATAATAAAGAAATAGTTTACTTAACTTTACATTTAAAGAGTCTCAACTCAATATATGAAATGCACCATTAATCGTCGCGCTCAGTTTTCCGCGAGTCATCGCTACTGGTTGCCAGAATTAGACGAAGCTGAAAATAAACGTCTTTTTGGTGCTTGTAGTCGTTTTCCAGGACACGGACATAATTACGTTCTTTTCGTATCTTTAGAGGGTGATTTGGATCAATATGGGATGGTAGAAAACTTATCTGTAGTCAAGCAAGTAATTAAACGAGAAGTTACCAGCCAGCTAAACTATTCTTATCTCAACGATACTTGGTCAGAATTTCAGTCAACGTTACCCACCACTGAAAATATCTCGAGAGTAATTTGGCAGAGACTTACCCCTCATCTACCTTTGGTTAACGTTAGATTATTTGAACATCCTGAACTTTGGAGCGATTATCAAGGAAATAATATGGAAGCTACTTTAACAGTCAAAACTCATTTTAGTGCAGCGCATCGTTTAGCAATTCCTAGCCTCAGCTTTGAAGAAAACCAAGAGATTTATGGCAAGTGCGCTCGTCCTAATGGTCATGGACACAATTATCATTTAGAAGTTACTGTAGCAGGAGAGATAGATTCTCGCACGGGAATGCTGGTTGATTTGGTTGCACTGCAAAATGTGATCGATGAATACGTCGTCGAGCCTTTTGACCACACTTTCTTAAATAAAGATATTGCTTATTTTATAGAGGTTGTACCTACGGCAGAAAACATTGCGGTTCGGATTGCCGATTTATTGCGATCGCCCATCAGCGAATTGGGTGCAGAGCTTGATAAGGTTAAGCTAATCGAAAGCCCGAATAACTCCTGTGAAATAAATTGCCGTTCGATTAAATCAACGACTAAAAAAGTAAGTCAGCAGGCTGCCATATTTTCCTCGTAGTAAATCGTCAAACTAAATCTTCTGGCTGATTCTAGCAAAAATTAATCGGGATATCTTATTTTATAGAGGATAGGGTATCCCTTTTTGATTGAAATATAATTGCTTACTTTTACTGAGTTATTACTACTTCAACCTAAAGTGAAAATTAAGATTAAGGCGACAGTTTTAGTTAATTAAGGGTAAATTATGCTCATAATCAGTTGAAAACTAGAAATATATCCCATTAAAGCGCATAATCTACCCTAGGCTGACTACTATACTCTAGGAAAATACTTAAGACTATTAATAGTTACTTGAGTAATCTAATCAATACCAAACACTTTTGGTAATATGAGCAAAAGTATAGTCGTTACTAAATGAATCAGAGCAATAGCAGACTAATACTCATTTAAACAATAGGAGAGCATAAAATATGGAATCTAATACTCCAGAAGTCGTTGAAACCCAGGAAACCACAACAGTTTTGAACGGTGAATCCGCAGGGGCGATCGCGTCTACTCCACCCAAATCATCACCAACAGACAGTGCGGTTCAAGAATACTTGAATATTGGTTCAAAATTCTTAAGTCAAATCTTTGACTATCTTAAAGAGTTTATCGACAATAATCAAAAATCACTAGTCAACTTATTGCTGATTTTTCTAGGGATTATAGCAGTCAAAGTAACTTTGGCCATTATCTCAGCGATCAATGATATTCCGCTGCTGGCACCTACCTTTGAGTTAGTGGGTTTAGGCTATACTGGCTGGTTTGTTTATCGCTATTTGCTAACCAAGTCTTCTCGCCAAGAATTAGTTCAAGAGTTTGAATCTCTGAAAACTCAGGTCGTAGGGCAAGAATCATCAAAGCTTTAATTGCTTAAATTTTTCTCATGATCAATCTCCCCAGAACAATTTTCTGGGGCTTTCTGTTTATTTTAAGGCTTTTACGCTGATACTAAATTCGCTCACTGCCAGTAATCTTTCATCAAAATAGCTAAAACTCTTCTTATGTTATACCCTTGTGGTACTTTTGAATGTTATTTGTCTAATAACCTTAGCTGGTGATTAATTCTACTGTGAACCGTTTGTAATTCTTGAAGATTAGTTAATTTAGCAGAATCAAAACAAGCCTGAATTCTTCTCAAGGTCTGTTCTAACTGCTGCGCTAACTGTAAAGCCTTGTCGCTCATCTTATCCATCTGTTGTTGTTCATAAATTTGCAAAGTCCGATGGCGTAAAATTTGTATTCTTACTTGTTCTCTCCTCTCTTGAAGAATAAACTCCAAACGAAGTAGAATTCGCTCCTGCTCGTAGAATCTTTCTAAGACTACTTTTTTAGGATGGACAGATGTATTTTCAGGAATTCTTGCCATCCGTTTAATTTCGTCAATCAAAGAACAGAAGATTGGCAAAGGGACTGACTCGATTTGAGATTGAGACAATTCATTTTTGTTGGCAATAATGTTACCGCGATCGCTATAGCGAGTTAAGCTAAGGTATTCAGTTTGATGTTTAAAAGACTGTTCTAGCAGTTTTTGCCATGATAGTTGAGGCATCAAAGTAGGTAAAAAGTTTTCAGCTGCTGCTGTTTGAGCCTGATTGCCAAAAGCGAAAGCTTCGGCGATTAAATTTGATCTTTGTTCTTCCTCAACGGCAATTTCTGGCTCTTCTTGAGATGTTTCTTGAGCTAATAGTTCAGCGGGATTTCCACCAATGATAGTAAGTTTATCATCAGAGTTACGAGCTGGTCTTTGCTGGCGCAACTCTGGCGGAATCTCAACGAGATTTGCTGCTGAATCGGCTTTTGATTGAGAAGTTTTCCGTGGAGACTGTGGAGTTAAATCTAAATCTTTAAGAAAGTCTAAGTCTGGAGGTAAATCTGGTAATCCTTGAGGAATATTAGGCGGAGAGGGAGTAAATTCTTCTGGCTGAGAAACAATTGTTGGTGCTGAATCGATCAATCTCCTTCTCGGCAAGTTATTGGAATCGACATTACTAGGATTGAAGTCAGTGTCAATCAAAGTTTTGTTTCGATCTGACTTTGATGTTTGAGGCTTGGTCGAATTTTGGGGATAGTTGGATAGTATTATCTGATGAGTTTGCAGATCGATTAGTTGAATTTCTAAATTGTAGCGGAAGGCTTTGGCAATTGAATTAACAAATTTTAATGATTCTTGATTGTCGGGATTTAACATACCTAAAACCAAATCATTGCCTACTAGCTTGAGTGGCAGAACTTCATAGTGTCGACAAGAATCCACCGGAAAAACCTGCTCGATCAGCTGAAAGATCGCTTTACTATTAGCAAGACAATCGGCAAACATTGCTGTTTTGAAGTTACCAGAATTAGAACCATTATTCATTTGAGACATCGTGCCTAGCTTGAAAATTTGTTGAGTAATAAATATAAATAATCTAGTAATTGCCGATCTAGCTCTGATTTAGCGCTGCTAGTAAATGATAGTTAAAATTCATTGTTCATCCTTAATTTGACAATGCCTTCAATTTTAAGTTACCCAAATAAGTCTATAAGATTAGCAAAATTGCAAAATTATCGAAGAATTATGCTGTTTGATACTCCAGTAATTAGTAAGTGCGGAAATAGCCCGCCATAAGTAGTAGCTATTTACTATATTTTCACTTTTTTGTCTCCCATTTTTTGCTCTGCCATCTTTATTTAGATCTCTTTGTCTGTCAATTTGTTTTAAAATAATCCCTTTAAAGTCTTTTAATAAAATTGATAGACATGACAGATAAATCGCCGATTCCAGTGCTAGTTAATGGTGCTTTGGGTCAAATGGGTAGGGAAGTAATTAAAGCCGTGTCCCAAGCCGAAGATATGATGTTAGTCGGCGCAGTAGATCTTAATCCTGAATATATGGGTCAGGATATTGGCGAAATTATTGGTATTGGTGCGCTGGAAGTTCCTGTACTTAATGATTTGCAGAGTGTTTTGGTGTTAGCAACCCAAGAAAAAGTGCAGGGCGTGATGGTAGATTTTACTCATCCTGATAGCGTGTATGAAAATACTCGCAGTGCGATCGCCTATGGAGTTCGTCCAGTAGTGGGTACAACAGGGTTAACCGATAAGCAGCTAAGAGATTTGAGTGAGTTTGCTGAAAAAGCTAGTACAGGGACTCTAATTATTCCTAACTTTTCGATTGGGATGGTATTGCTTCAGCAGGCAGCGATCGCCGCTACTAAATATTTTGACCACGTGGAAATTATCGAGCTACATCACGATCGCAAAGCTGACGCTCCTAGTGGCACAGCGATCAAAACGGCTCAAATGCTGGCAGAAATGGGTAAATCGTTCAATTCTGCCAAAGTCGCATCCCAAGAGACTATAACTGGAGCTAGAGGCGGTATGGCAAACAGCAATATTCCCATTCACAGCATTCGGTTACCAGGCTTGATTGCCCATCAGGAGGTGTTATTTGGCGCACCTGGTCAACTCTATACCCTGCGTCATGATACGAGCGATCGCTCTTGCTATATGCCTGGCGTACTGCTCTCAATTCGGAAAGTGACCGAACTAACTTCCTTAGTTTATGGTTTGGAAAAAATAGTTTAGCTATGATAGCGTTGCTAAGTATTTGACCGTTAGGATGAATGATCATCAGCTTTCAATAGTTTTGAGAGTTTTTAATATTCACGTTTGATTAATAATTGTTCATGCTTAAGCCTTTAACCAGGGAAAAAATGGAGCAGTTAATTCCTTTAATTGCGACAGGAAAACAATATAACTACTATTGGGGGAAGTGGTCTGATGTCTTAAATCGACTCTTAATTTCAGTAGTCGGAGTAGTTGTAGTTGTAATTTTGGATGTATTGCTTGGCGATCAAGGAGAAGCTTTGATTCTGCTTGTGGGTGGAATTATGTCTCTCTACTGGTTGTGGTGTCCCGTCTATCAGGCAAGTCGGCGCAATGCTGCTAATCGCCGTTTTAAGTATGCAGGCTTTTGGCGGGGCAGAGTACTAGAAGTGTATCTCACCGAAGAATTAATCGGTGAGGAAGAAACAGTTAATCAACGAGGGGAACTAGTGATTGTCGAAAATCGCGAACGCTGGATTAATTTGGTGTTAGGAGATAAAACTGGTTTTGAAGTAGAAGTTCAAGCTCCTTTACAACGAATTTACAAAGGAATCAAGCCTGGACAGACTGCGGAATTATTAGTGTTGTCAAATAAATTAGATCTCAGTCAGATCAATAAAATTTCTGATGCCTACATTCCTCAACAAAATATTTGGGTAGGACAATATCCCTATATTCAAAGAGACGTTTTTATCGAAGTCAGTCGCCAACTAGGAGGAATGACTCCTCAAAGAAGTCGTAATCGTAATCGCAATATTAAACGTCGCGATCGCTAAACCGCGTTTAGTTGACCGAAACTTTGGGAGACAAGCCCTGTGCTTATAGGACGGCTTCTTGACTTCTGGTCCTCTGTAGCTGTTGCCTATGTATTCAGCTGTGAGCTATCTCGGCGATAAGCTTGCCAGGTTAACCTAACCAAACCATTGAAAATTGCCGAAGCCACGTTAGAACCTCCTTTGGGGCTATTGACGCAAATATGAGGAATGTGAGAATTTAGCAGCTTTTGCTTAGCGTTTGATTCGATAAATATTGGCGGAGTAGCGATCGCTAAACTCGGCTCAATAATTTTATTTTTGAGTAGGTCTTCCATGGCTGACATGGCAGTTTGATCTTGACCGATAATAAAAATACTATTTGGATACTTACCAGCTAACATTTTTAGTCCGCTAGATGCCTTAGTTGCTTTGTCGATAACTTCAGTCTGGGTAGTAGCGCAACAATAAACAGGATTGCCAAAGGTTTGCTGTAGTTTAGGAACAATGCTTACTTGGATCTCTGGTACATCTACTATGATGGGTGTAGCTGCTGTTAATGCAGCAGCACCCTTTGCCAACGCACCATCGGAAAATTTCAGCAAAGATTCATACTCTAAATCTGCTGTCTGGTAGATAACCTGACGAATTATTTCGTATTGGGCAGGAGAAATACCTACTTCTATCTCCTTGATTTGACGATCAATTATTGCCAGAGAAGAAGCTTCGGTAAAATTTAGATTCATCTGTTTTAGATTAATTATTAATTGCTACTTATACTTAAAAAGCCTGCTTCAGGAATTACCAAAAGCAACAAATTATTTTACCTTTGACAATTGACTTTAATTTAATTCTAAAATATGTAGCTGCTCAAAAGTTGCATTACATTCAGCTAATTAAAATAATTGCCATTCTTCACTACCCAACTTTTTTAATTGATTTAAATGCTTACTGACGTAGAAAGTATCTAATTTAGACCAATTATGAATTGTCGAAGCATTGATGCTAATCGCCCAAGCCCAAATATGAGCCATTTGGGTCAAAGCCTGTAAGGATGAAGTTTCCGCATCGGTTAACTGCTGTATTTTTTGATAGCCTTGGAAAAAAGCATCTCTAACCTTTCGACTAATCCCTGCCCTTAGGGAGACTTGCAAAAATTTAGCTAGATCGAAGATCCGCCAGCCATACCCACATTGATCAAAATCGAATAGGGTGATTTGATTCTCTGCCGTGAAGTGAACATTGCCGCTGTGAGGATCTCCCCAGCAAACGCTCCAGAGAGGAGATGTTTGTTCTAGACAAATCAACTCTTGCTTAATTTTACTGATCGTATTGACTACATAAGCCATATCTTGACTACGATTGCGTAAATAAGGGCTAATTACTATTAAAGAGTCATCTAGTAAGTATTCAAGGTTTAAAGCCTGACGCGGGGTTGTGTTTCTAAATTTTAAGGATGTTTGATGCAATAATCCTAAAGTTTGCCCCATGATTGTACTTTGATCGGTACTCAAATCTCCTTGGGGTACTTCTCCAGGAGCATAAGGAAAAAGTGCTGCATAGCGATCGCCTTCTACGGCGCGAATCGTCACAAACAGCTGACCTGCTTGAGTTTTTAACGGATTGGCAACTGGTAGACTGTGTTGGTGTAGAAAATCCAGAAATTCCAGCTCAAATTGAATATCTGATTGACAACGCCAATGATGGTGAGACACTTTGAGAATATATGGCTTGGTGTCTGTTTCTATGAGATAAATATCGCTAAGACCGCGATTCCAGAATAGACATCGATTGATTGCTCCTAGTTCATACTTCGTCAATACCCCTTCGATTAAAGCTTGGGGAGAGAGAGTAGAGTAGATAGCTGGAAACACACCCATCGCTACCATTGATAATTAGTCCTTTTACTAGCTATAGATTTAGCCTGTCCTAAGTAGCGGTTTACTCAGGAAGCTAAGATCTATATAAGTTTTTATTTTCGCCTATGACCTTAATTCCTGACTATGACCAAAATCTTGCGGACACATATCTATCTAAAGTACCCGTTCTCACACCCCCTTGAAAGTATCTTTTGATACTAAACTTCAGGGAAACTGAACTATCTATCTACTGGGTGAGCTTAACTGCAATACCTGTTAAAATGGCAGGAGGCGGATTTTAACCACCGACCAAGCCTTATAATCCCTGAAATATCGTAAATTTTAACAATATTCGCTCATTAATCAGCTATTAGTGAGCGAACAATGAGCGAAATAAATTCTCGGTCAAACGATACAGTTATCCCTAATGACGGTAGTTATTTGGGGGCTAAGAAGTCTCAAGCCCTTAGGGATAAAAAAGTCAAAGAAGACTTTGAGCAAGCTTGGGAGTCTCAAAAAAGTCTTCTTAAAAAGAATACTGTTAAGTTATATAAAGACAAGACCGCTGCTGTGCAACTTTTCTCACTGAGCTATCACCTTTTTCGACAGCACTGACTATTTTCTCTCGTAAATCTAGAGAATAAGGCTTCATTTATCACCTCTTTTGACAACACTTTATTGTCCCTCATCTAAATGCAAACCGCTGTAATTACTGAATACACCTAACGATTAATTCTTCAACACCGCTGACAGGAAAGATCGGTATTGCTAATTTACGGCTAACCTCAGCAACAGTCAGATCATCGAGAAACTTAGTATCATCGTGTTTAAGCATCAAAGAAGGTAATAAAATACCATCTCCCAGCTCTTTTCCTGGTAAACTTGCCAGTAGATCTTGCCCTGTCAACAAGCCAGTGACGGTAATTTCTTGTCCCCAGTATTGACTATTGACAGCAACTAAATTAATTACTAATCCTTCTACCTCATTTAATTGTTTGACTAAAGGCTGAAAAGCTTGTTCGACGGCATTACCCACCACCCAGGTAAAATGACGAGGTTGCTCTATGCCATTAGGTAACATTTCTTTAGCAGTGTTCTCAAATTGTTTGAGGAATAAGCGAATTGAACCAACACCATTATCAATCTGCGGGTAATCTTCGTAATGGGATTCTGGCGGAACATCTTTTCTAGCAATTAAAAACCACTCATCGGCTAACCAAGCAAAATTACTGCCAAACTGCTGGTTAAATTTTTTCTGTAGCTGCTGTACTTGTTCAATTACCTCGATCGCTTTATCTTGGCTAACAGGAATCAATTCATCTTCGGCTGGACGAAACCGCGTTAAGCCAACAGGAACAATCGCTGCGGAGATAACTGCTGGCAAATCTCCTTGATGGAATGAGGCTAAATCTAAAAGAGTTTTTTCTAAGTGTACTCCGTCATTAATGCCAGGACAAATAACTACCTGAGCGTGTATTTGTAAACGTCGTTCTTGAAACCACTCAAGCTGGGACATGAATAACCCAGCACGATTATTCTTGAGTAGACGAGTTCTGACATCTGCTTCAGTAGTGTGTACTGAAACAAAGAGGGGAGAGAGGCGCATCTGTTCAATCCGTCGCCATTCTTTTTCGGTAAGATTAGTCAGAGTTAGATAGCTGCCGTAAAGAAAGCTAAGACGATAATCATCATCCTTGTAATAGAGGCTTTCTCTTTTTCCTGGAGGTTGCTGATCGATAAAGCAGAAAGGACAACGATTATTGCACTGAATTAAACCATCAAATAAAGCCGTTTCAAACTCCAAACCCAGATCGTCATCATAATCTTTTTCAATCTCGATTTGGTGAACCTCTCCAGCCGTATCCATAACTTCTAATTCTAGATACTCATCGCTACAAAGAAAACGATAATCAATTAAGTCACGAGGTTGAGTCCGATTAATCGCCACGATCGCATCACCAGGTTCAAACCCAATCTCTTCGGCGATCGAATCTGGCAAGACACGGCTAATTTTGGCAGGTTGAATAGTAGTTTGACTCATAATTAGTTGATCATATCAAGAATAGACGCTGAAAGGCAGTTGTGATCACACCTGGGGCATAAAACATAATTTCAGTAATTACGAAAAAATAATTATGATGGCGATCGTTAAATAAGTTGAATATAGCTGGCTCATCAGCATACAATGGTTATCAGTCTTAAGTTTAAAATTTCAACCTAAATTAGATTTTTGTAATGAACGTTTTTCAAATAGTGCAGATTATCTGGGCAGTTTCTGCCTTATTAACAGTTATATTTATCTTGTTACATAGCCCGAAAGGAGACGGTTTGGGTGGTATTGGTGGACAGTCGCAAATGTTTACCAGCACTAAAAGTGCCGAAAATGCCTTAAATCGAATTACTTGGGGATTGGGCATTACTTTTGTCACCTTGACTATTGTTTTAAGCGCAGGCTGGTTAGGTGCATAGTTAATCTGGGCTATGTAATTAGACATATGACATATAGTTCACAATCTTAGATCTGACTAATGAATAAATGGCGATTAAAATGCCACAAACTAATTGCTTTGGCGATCGCTACTTGTTCAGTATTTTTGATAGTTAATAATATAGTTAATAACTCTGTTAATTCCCAGCTTGCTGCTGAGCTACCTAAACCACGGGTTCATCCTTTACCACAATTTTTGGCTAACTGGCAAGATCCAGCAAATAGTGGTGATTACTTTAGAGAGATTGAAGCAACACCCGTCGGATATTTAATTTGGTCTCAGTTTCCCGTTAAAGTCTATGTAGATAAGTCGGCAAGCACAGAAAATACCGCAGTAGAGAAGCGTTTTCGGGAATGGACAGCAGCCGTTGACAAGGCGATCGCCCAGTGGCAGGTCTATTTTCCTCTACAAGAAGTAGCCGAACCAGAGAAGGCGGATATAGTTGTGTGGCGATCGCAGCCGAAAAGAGAAATCAAATTAAATCCTGATACAGGGCTGTATGACATTCCCAGAGCAATTACAGCTCAAACAAATTATGAGTTTTATCTGACTAAAAAGCCTGCCGTGATTAACCTACGAATGACAGTGCAGCTTGGCGACAATTTTACAGGGGTGACACTGTTAGCTACCATTCGTCACGAATTAGGTCATGCTCTCGGAATTTGGGGACACAGCCCAAAAGCAAGCGACGCGCTATATTTTTCTCAGGTAAGCGATCCACCGCCTATTTCTGCACGAGACATCAATACCCTGAAAAAAATTTACCAACAGCCAACAAGACTCGGTTGGGGAATTTAACGACGTTGCATGTTGCATTATTTCTACTTCATCGCCATATAATAACGCGATCGCCTCAACATAATATTAAACATCAAATAAAAAAAGCGATCGCCTGATTCAAATAGAAGCAATAAAAAAAGCGATCACACCATATAATGCGATCGCTTGGTTATTTTTAATAGTTAAATTAGTTGCTCAATATTTTAGTCGGAGTAGTTTACAACATAAGGATTAGGATCGTCTTTGTCTTTGATACCATCGTTGTCACTATCAAGATCTAAATAGTTGTCAATTTTATCGCCATCTACATCTTGAATAGTTGCACCTTTTGGTAACTTGCTTTGGTCAACATCTGATTTCTTGTCATTATTGAAATCAGCTTTATTTTCTTGTAGATCAAGAATACTATCGCCATCACTATCAGGATCTAAGAAGTTAGGAATTTTATCATTATCAGCATCTTGAGTACCTTCAACTAAATCAGGAATACTATCATTATCACTATCTAGGTCATGATAGTTAGGAGTTCCATCACCATCCGAATCTCCCAATCCATCTACAACATCGATTATCCCATCATTGTCATCATCCATATCCTGATAGTCGGGTAGATCCACCCCATCAGTATTAATAGGATTCTTAACGTCACTGCCAATTTCTTCTTTATCCAGCTTTCCATTATTGTCGTCGTCAGGATCCTGGAAATTAGGAATTTTGTCATTATCGCTGTCTGAAGGACTAGCGGGTATTCCTACCTCTATCTTATCCTCAATACCATTATTATCGCTATCTGTATCTAAATAATCTGGAATTCCGTCTTGATCGCTATCAAGTTGTGTTTCAGAACCTTCTAAGATATTGGGTATACCATCTTTATCGTCATCAGCATTTGGATCTGGTGCTGTTTCTAATTCCAAAGTAGTTTCAATTTTTAGCAGCATCGTTGATTGCTTTATCTAGATCACTATTTTTGCCAGGGTTACTAGGATCAAATTTAGATATAATTACTTCTCTTCCTAACCCTAAATTTATGGTGATATCTGCATTATTACCATGACCGTTGTTAGTATTACATGATTGACCACTACTAACATTAGCAGCTAATTTAAGTTGTGGAACTAAACCTGCTGTCAAAACAGCGATAAAAGTACAAACAGTTAGTTGTTTGAGATTAATAAATTTAAGCATTTAATTTAATTTACTTGATTTACCAATAAATAGTTTGAGTATTAGTTAATTTGAAATTATTCTGTATTTGTCAAACTTTTGTGACAATAACTCAACAATAACCGTGATAGATAGGTAGCGTAAACTCCTGAAAATACCTAATTTTCAGAAGAAAGAAATAATATTATGACAATATTGAATAAACTTAATATAAAGATAGTTATTAAATATTATTTAATTAAAAATACCCGTATTTTTACTAATGCTTATGCTCAAAGCTGGCAACAAAAGCGATTTCGTTAGTAGTGCAATTGAGCAAATACTGCAAAATAAATTTCGTCAAATAAACCAAAACAATTACGATCAATAAACTGTAGGGCTAGCTTTCTAGATAAATATACGTAAAATAGTGAAAGTCAAACTTTTATAGCAACGATAGGAGATTGTAAGTTGAAGAAAATAGAAGCTATTATTAGACCCTTTAAATTGGATGAAGTCAAAATCGCTCTAGTAAACGCTGGAGTGGTAGGAATGACTGTATCTGAAGTACGTGGTTTTGGTCGCCAAAAAGGACAAACTGAGCGTTATCGGGGTTCAGAATATACCGTAGAGTTTCTGCAAAAGCTAAAAATAGAAATTGTGATCGAAGACAATCAGGTAGAAATGGTAGTCGATAAAATTATCGCTGCTGCACGTACAGGCGAAATCGGCGACGGTAAGATCTTTGTTTATCCTGTAGACCAAGTTATCCGAATTCGTACTGGGGAGAAAAATCTAGAAGCAGTATAGTCTATTCTTGTAGCCCCCGAAACCAAGCTGCTGTTAGCAAGCGGTTAACTTTTCCAACAGTCTCTTCCGTAGGCAACTAAAATCAGCTTCCCATACTTTTAGAGATCAAGTTGAGGTTTTGGGGGTGAAAACCAAGGTAATCAGGAGAGACAAGATTAACGGGTTTAATAGACCTCTTGCATGAATCATGCGATCACTAAACTCAGCCCACAATTGTACTTGTTCGTCGGTCATATTTTGTTTCGCGATCGCGTCATTATCCTACTTTTCTCATTTTCTTTCTATT
>JBHJNW010000149.1:0-8315 GCA_050330395.1 Pleurocapsa sp. | reverse complement strand
TCGACTCATTATTGCTCCTTTTCCAGAACGACAGAAAAACTCGTCAGATTTCTTCTTTTCAACGAATTCTCAAACCCTCTTGACAACTGTTGTTCAAGCTTAATTTGTGACCAATGGCTAATAACTGAATTTCCTTGTCCTCAGAAGCCATCATATTTAATCACTTCAATATCGCCTAAAACTTCAGTTTGACAAGCCAGACGGCGATTTTGTTTTAGAGAATGAGGCGGTTCGCGATCGCCGAGCCTTGTCTTTCCAGTTGGCAGGAGAAACCTCACCAATTATTTCTACGGCACAAGTTCCGCAACTACCGATCCCTCTACAGTTGATAATTGTTGATTTACCGTTATGAAGCTTGATTTTGTGTTTCAATAAAACTCTGCGTAAATTTGCGCCCAACTCACAGGTAAAAGTGTTTCCTCGTACAGTTACAGTAGGCATAATCAATTATTAGTCTCGGCAAATAATCTTTATCTTAAGTAACTTAGCATTTGTTAACTTTAATTGAAGCAAAATTTGACTCCATGAATCAAAAACCAGTAATTCAGGTTTACGATACTACCCTCAGAGACGGTTCTCAAAGAGAAGGAATTTCTTTATCATTAAATGACAAGCTCAAAATAGCGCGACAACTAGATCGACTAGGAGTACATTTCATTGAAGGAGGATGGCCAGGAGCAAACCCCAAAGATGTCCAGTTTTTTTGGCAATTAAAGGAAGAACCGCTACAAAATGCCGAAATAGTTGCTTTTTGCTCAACTCGCCGCCCTAACATATCAGTTGTCGAAGATAAAATGCTTCAGGCGATTTTGGCAGCAGGCACTCATTGGGTAACAATTTTTGGTAAGTCTTGGGATCTGCACGTTACGGAAACGCTGAAGACTAGTCTCGAAGAAAACCTGGCAATGATTCGCGATACAATCGAATATTTGCGACAGGAAGGTAGAAAAGTAATTTATGATGCCGAACATTGGTTTGATGGCTATAAACGCAATCCTGAATACGCGCTTTTGACGCTGAGAACAGCTTGGGCAGCGGGGGCTCAATGGTTAACTTTGTGCGACACCAACGGCGGTACATTACCTCATGAAATAGCTCAGATAGTTACAGAAATTATTAATGCCATACCAGACTTACATGGCAAGTTAGGGATACATACCCACAATGACGGCGGAACGGCAGTAGCTAATGCGATCGCAGCAGTGATGTCAGGAGCGACGATGATTCAGGGGACAATTAATGGCTATGGAGAAAGATGCGGTAATGCTAATCTTTGTACCCTGATTCCCAATTTACAGCTAAAGCTAGGCTATTCATGTTTAAAAGAGCAACAGTTAGCTCAACTAAGTCCCACTAGCCGTATAATCAGCGAGATAGTTAACTTAGCTCCCGACGATAGCGCACCTTTTGTCGGGCGTTCGGCATTTGCCCACAAAGCGGGAGTTCATGTTGCCGCAGTTGAGAAAAATCCTTTAACCTACGAACATATTCAACCTGAATTAATTGGCAATCAGAGAAGAATTGTCATCTCAGATCAATCAGGCTTAAGCAACGTTTTACATTATGCCGCCAAGTTTGGCATTAACCTAAGTAAACAAGACATAACCTGCCGCCAAATCTTAGATAAGCTAAAAACATTAGAAAATGAAGGGTATCAATTTGAAGCCGCCGAAGCCAGTTTTGAACTACTAATGCGCTCTATACTCAAACCAGGAAAACAATTATTTCTACTCAAAGGTTTTCAGGTTCACTGCAATATTCATCAGGAGATAGATAATTCCGCTAGCAAAGCTTTAGCTACAATTAAAGTAGAAGTTGATGGTGAAAATCTGCTGGAGGTAGCAGAAGGAAATGGTCCTGTAGCCGCTTTAGATCGTGCTTTACGCAAGGCATTAGTCAGATTTTATCCCCAAATTGCTGATTGTTACCTAGCAGACTATAAAGTTCGTATTCTCGATGGTGGTTCAGGAACAGCAGCGAAGACTCGCGTCCTAGTAGAATCAAGTAATGGAGTTAAACGTTGGACAACGATTGGAGTATCTGCCAATATTTTAGATGCTTCTTATCAAGCAGTAGTGGAAGGCATGGAATATGGTTTACTATTGCAGGCACCCCAGCCAAAGAAAGCAGGTATTGTTAATTAATTGCTAACTAAAGGATATAAATACAACTATTTATGACGACTCTCCCGCCCACAACCAGAAGTAGACTACAAAAAATCCCCCTGGCGACCGTTGTTTGGGAAGGTGATCGTCGTCCATTGGGAAGTATGGCATCACATTTATTAGATGGTGCTAACAATGCCGATGAAGAATGTATTATTTGGGTAGACGGCTCAGAAGGTGCAGTTAGAGCAATGGATGTAGTCGCTGAAGATATGGGGATGGAAGCAGTGGTGCGGACTTTGTTACGCGCTATTGAATCTCCTCATCACCCAGCTCAACCTAACCGCCCTCAAAAGATTGTGGTACGCGATCGCGAAATTCAGTTTTTTCTGCGGGGAGTATTACAAGATTTGGAGATTAATATTGAATATTCGCCTCAACTTCCTTTAATTGATCGTCTTTTTGAAGGTTTTGCAGCTGTTGACGAAGATCAGCCTAATCCTCTTCCCGATCTCTACGAAGAGGCAATTAAAAATGTTGCTGCTAAAATTTGGGACAATGCACCTTGGGAATTACTGGCCGATAGCGATATCCTGCAAGTTGAATTAAAAGATTGTGAGATCGAGCGCGTATACATTTGTATCATGGGCATGATGTCCTCCGAATACGGTGTGTTGCTATATCGCTCATTGGATTCTCTTCAGCAGTTTAGAACGGCAGCCTTGGGAGAAAATAAATCAGCAGCCGAGTTAGAAAAAGCGTTTCTGGCGCAGGATTGCTGGTTTCTTAATTATGAAGAAGTACCAGAAGAGGTATTAGACGAAGTATCGATTGAACCTTTCTTTGGCAGTCTGCATCCTTTTGAAGGAATGCGCCATTTCCTAGACGAAGCTGAGACTAAGATCGTTTATGCGACTTTGGAATCTTTATTCCGTTTTTGTAGTCGCAATCGTTCAGCCTTAACCCAAGAGCCAATTGAGGCAATATCTAAGTCTTATCGAATTACTCTTCCTGCTAGCACAGAAGATAAACAAATCATCTCCACCAAGATTTCCACTTTGCCACAACTGGCAACAGAGTTATTGAACATGGGTCAAAGTAATCTCCTTGAGACAATTACTCAAGAAGTCGATATCCCTATTCAAGAGGATTTAATTCCTGACGGTTCTTTAGTTAGCCTAGCTAGCATACCAAGAGAATTAGTCAAACAATTAAAACACCAGCCCAAAACCTACTGTCAATCTGCTAAGGTTTCACGGTCAAGCCGCACCGAGGCCTCTAAAGCTAGTGAACTGCCGACTATTTTTATTCAAACCACTCGACCCAAAGCTAATCATTTAATCTCCAGAATTAAAAATGCGGGGGGTCTAAAAGCCGTTTGCTTTAATCCTGGTCATGATCCTTTTAGTGGCGAGGTGTATGACTTGGGAATGCTCCAAACAGAAGATGACGAACTATATGTATTTGCTGAATATTCTCAGGATGTGGTGCAGCAAGCTAAGGCATTAGAAAAATGGCATCAACGCTGTAAAAAGACTCAAGGGTACTGTGGGTTAATTATTGCTATGGGAGCAACAGGAGTCAACCGAGGAAATCCTAAAGTGAAAGACATGTTGGCTTTATTTGAAGTTAAATCAATTAATGGTACAGATTTAGGTATGGGAGTCTTGCAGCTAATGCCTAACTTTGATTTTTGAGCTAGATTTTGGAGAAACTTGCTCGCTCGTAGCAATGTTTGAATAATTATCAAGTCAAATTGTGCTATCCTAGCTAAGTGCGATAAATACAACGGGATGTAGCGCAGCTTGGTAGCGCGCCTGCTTTGGGAGCAGGATGTCGCAGGTTCAAATCCTGTCATCCCGATAGTTTACCTAATAAGCATTTAAAGTATTATTTGATCACCTGATACGGTCAACGCCAACACCGTCTTTTTATCTACATCCTGCTTGACAGGGCAACTGTGTAAAGTTGTACCTCCACTAAGGACAACAAGCTTACCATTAGTTTTTAGTAGTTTTTAACTGTATCGGGGAAAATATTCACCCCCTACAGCTAATTTTTTAACATTGTCAGTGTTTTTTAGTGCCATGCAATTCAAAGACTCAACATAGTGACTTCGACGTTTTTAGTTTAGTTCAATCCCTTATTTGTATTAAAGGTTTACTACATTCATATTGTTTATAAGATTATGAGAAACTATCGCTGATGATGATTTTTTATCAGCAATGTTTAATTATTGTATTAATTAAACATCAAACATACTCTAATGAGTAAGGAAAATATATATAGGTTGCAAATGCTTAGGCAATAGATAGTTACCTGGCTTTTTCGCTACTTCAGACGAGAATTTGCTGAGGAATTACATTTATGGCAACTTACTTAAAAATTGGTGGTTAAGATCTTAAATTACGCAATTTTTATCCAGCTCAAAAATTGTCTATCATCGAATATCTAATAATTTTATTTGAGGTAGTATGTAATTAGATTTACTTAATAAAATTGGCTCTGTATTAATGGGCAGGGTAATAAGTAAAAATATTAGTCCAATGCTCAAAGCTTTAAATAGTATGATGAGCATTTTAAGTTTAAATAAGTGAGCCAATAAATAAAAGAATTTAACTAGTTATCAAGTAATTCACAGGTTTTAGACACAATTAAGTAAACAGCAAACATTATAATGAGGCACAAAGCCATGATTAAACCATTAGTCCGTTGGAGTATTACTTTAGGAGTTGCAGGTGTAACTTTCTTTAGCTGGGGAATAGTCGAAAATCTAATTGCGATCGCCTTGCCTCAAGAAGAAGTTTTGAAAAAACTTGACCCTGTTCCAGTGTTTACGATCGCGGACGAGCAAGGTGCGCCGCTAGTTGCCTCAGGAGAAGATCAGGCGAAAGTTGCAGGGGTTTTTATTTCTCAGGCGGATGCTAACCAATTTGTCAATCAGTTAAAAACTGAAAATCCCGAACTGGCACAAAAAGTCAAGGTTGTACCAGTCTCATTGGCAGAGGTTTACAAACTATCTGAATCTGCCCAAACTCAAGAAAACGCACTAAATTTTGCTTATGTACCCGAAGAAGAAGCAGTAAATTCGGCTAAAACTATCGGCGAGGCTAATCAGCAACCATACCAAGGTGGAGTACCATTATTTGTGGCGCGAGGTGGTGAAGGTAAGGGCTATCTAACCTTTGAAAGAGATTCTCAGCAAGTCATTCCTTTTTTCTTTGACAAACAACAGTTAGAAGAAATGGTAGCAAGGTTTAAAGAACAGGAGCCAGAAGTTGCTGCTAATGTAGATATTGAAGTTCATCCCCTAGAAGGAGTAATTGAAACCCTGGCAACAGGTTCAGATGAAATACTCGAAAAAATTGTTTTAGTCCCATCAACTGAATCAATTGAGTTTTTGCAAAACGTAGCTGCACCGCCTGCCGAAGGACAAGGAACAATTGAAACAGCTCCTGAAGCAGCACCAACACCAGCAGCACCTCAGAATTAACTAGCATTGTCTGACATTTCTGGCAAAGAACTATATTGTTGGTATCAACAGGCAAAAAAAGCGGCGATCGCCAACGAGATAGATTTAGATGAAGTTGATTGGTTACTTCAGACATTGACGAGCTTAGACCGTCTATCTTTGCGTCTGGGTACATTTCAAAATCAACCGCAGATTGAGAGCCACAAAACCCTCTCAGAGCTTAAAATGCTTTGGCAACAGCGTCTTCAAGAACGTCTACCAGTTCAATACTTGCTGGAAACTGTTTTTTGGAGGCGTTTTCAGTTAAAAGTTACTCCAGCCGTATTAATTCCTCGTCCAGAGACAGAATTAATTATCGAGCTGGCTCAAGACAAGAATCTAATTTCTGAGGCTGAACAACATTGGGTAGATTTAGGCACTGGTAGCGGTGCGATCGCCTTGGGTTTGGCAGATATTTTTCCGCAGGCGACGATCCACGGGGTAGACTTGAGCTGCGATGCCTTAAAGATTGCTCAAGAAAATGCGGTTAATTTAAAACTAGCAGCCAATATTCGCTTTTATCAGGGTAGCTGGTGGAGTCCTTTGGAGTTTCTCCAAGGCAAAGTAACGGGAATGGTTTCTAATCCGCCTTATATTCCGACAGCACAGATAAATTATTTACAGCCAGAAGTAGCTTGCCATGAGCCTCGTCTCGCTCTTGATGGTGGTGATGATGGCTTGAAAGATCTGCGCTATTTAGTTAGAACTGCTCCTCAATATTTAGTTTCAGGCGGAATCTGGGTAGTAGAATTAATGGCTGGTCAAGCAAATACGGTAATTGAATTATTAAAACATCAGGGAGAATATTATGAAGTAAAATCATACTCCGATCTTAATGGCATTGAACGCTTTGTTCTCGCCTACCGCCGTTAACTATTTAATATGGTACAAGTTTCTCGAACAGATTTAATTAAAGGAGCGATCGCTGGAAAAGTGGTTAGTTTTCCTACTGATACCGTACCAGCATTAGCCGTAAAACCAGAGTTGGCAGAGCAGATCTATCGGCTAAAACAGAGATCGCATAACAAACCATTGATTTTATTAGCAGCATCAATTGAAGATTTACTGCCCTACGTAGTTTATACTTCTTCTGAACTCGCAGTTTGGCAATCTTTAATTAGTCAATATTTACCTGGTGCGCTTACTTTAGTTCTACCAGCCTCTAGGAAAGTTCCTGCTGCAATTAATTCTACTAAGTCTAACACTGTAGGCATTAGAAT
The DNA here is from genome assembly GCA_050330395.1 of Pleurocapsa sp. Classification (GTDB taxonomy): domain Bacteria; phylum Cyanobacteriota; class Cyanobacteriia; order Cyanobacteriales; family Xenococcaceae; genus Waterburya. The sequence goes on along the minus strand of JBHJNW010000149.1, from coordinate 1,479 downwards.
CCCGAATCATCCCATCGCACTTAATATATTGCAGCAAACTGGTGTTTTAGCTACCAGCAGTGCTAATATCTCAGGACAAGATACCTTAATGACAATGGAAGCAATCGAACGAGCTTTTCCAGATATTTTGGTTCTTGAGCAGCTCGATTCACTGGCCAGCGGTTCTTTTGTTAGCGGACTTCCTTCCACAGTAGTTTGCTGGCAAAATCAAAAATGGCAGGTTTTGCGCCAGGGAAGTATAATTATTTGATTTCAAAGCGTAACTGGTTGAATAATCTTGAAATGGTATGTTAAATTAGTTTCAAATTATTAAAGCCTGGCATCAATCGTTACAATATACAATCAAGGTAGTGGTCTAAAACTAAATTGATGGGGTAGAAGCTAGCGCAAAAATAGCAGTAGTTAGCAATGTTCCATATAATTAATCTTTACTTTGGAATCTATCTCTTTGAATTATGAATGAAATTGATGAGCTAAAAGAAGAACTCAAACAGGCACAGCTTGCTTATCAAATGGCAGCACAAATGAGCCAATTCAAGGCGGGTTTTTTAGCTAGAACTTCTCATGAACTGCGATCGCCTCTTAGCAGTCTGATTGGTTTGCATCAATTAATTTTGTCAGATTTATGTGAAAGTCCTGAAGAACAAAAAGAATTTATTGCTCAGGCTTATCATTCTGCTTTAAAGTTAATGAAGCTAATAGATGAGATTGTGGCTGTTTCTAAAACAGAATATGGCAGCAATAGTTTACACCTAGAATCACTCCAGCTTGCAGAAATATTTAGAGAAATTGATCGTCTGACTCATCTTCAGGCTGCTAACCGTAATTTAAGATTAGAGATCGTCAATCCTGATTCGGAAATTTATGTTTTTGCCGATCGCTCTCGTTTAATTCAGTTAATTTTCAACCTAATTGATAGTGGCATTTCTTTAATGAAGAGTGGGACAATTAAACTTGCAACTACTGAAGTTACGGTGGATAGCGTTAAGGTCGAAATCGACCTAGAATGTTCAGCTACTTTGTGGCACGAATCGACCCCTACCGAACCTAATTTTAATGCTAATGATTTAGCCGAAGTTCGCGAATTTTTACAAGAGATTAGTTTGTCACCTAACATGAAGCTACTATTATCTCAAACTCTCTTGGAAACCATGGGCGGTACTTTAGAATTATTAGATCTTGACTATTTAAACAAACAGCAGCCACTATCTAGAATTATTTTAACCTGCAAAAGATATAATTAATCTGCTTTTTTAAAAACGCCAAAGCAACCAAAAAGATTGCCAATAATTTTTGATTACTTTATTGACAACCTATCTGCTTAATTATTTTAAATAAATTTATCTAGAACCCAAGGTTGCCTTGGGAGCATCCCGCTTTTGCAGTAAGTAAAAATGCTTAGAGTAGAATAAGATCAAGAAAAAACTCTCCTAAACAAAGCATGACACCAGAAGAGCAATCAACGATTGACCAAAAGTT
>JBHJNW010000148.1:0-29843 GCA_050330395.1 Pleurocapsa sp. | reverse complement strand
TTATAGTCGATTTATTCATTTAGACTATCATCTCATTTGCCTCTTTTTACCATTTATGTCTCGATTGTGTTTGAGTCTGACTTAACACGCTATATATGGTGTACTTGCGTAAGTCCTGTATTTGCTAAAGCTAAGAGCTACAAAAAATCTTATATATGTAATTATCAACGCCTCAACTACATTGGCTTATTTTTTTTTCTGGTAGATTTTGGCTTTGCCTGGTTGTCTAGTTAAGGCGCTATTTTGACTTGATTTATTTTTTAAACGCAGCTTACGACTCGAAGCAATCCAATCACTAATGCTATGGCTCATTGCGCCAATTTCTAATCCTATAGCAAGAGCTATTGTCTCGTGAGGATATGTTCTAATCAACAAAAATAATTGTTTCCGCACAAAATCTTGCCAATTCCAGGTAAAGCCAAAACACAACTGAGCGATCGCCACGGCAAAAATGCTAACCCAGGCGATCATTACAAATAAATATAAGATGCGGACACAGGTACCAATAATAGGACCATGAGATAGGAACGAGCGATGTCGTATAAACCTACGGTATGGCAGCCAAATACCACGTATAATGCTCCAGCGTTTATATTGAATGGAGTCAATATCTAAATCTGGACCAAACATCATCCCACTAAACAAACATCCGCCCGCGAGAATGAGAGTCAATTCTCCATTGTTAGTCAAACCGTAGGTAATTCCCGCCACCCAGGGGAGAATCCAAAGAGTAATGCGATCGTGTGTGACTCCAGAAGGCATAGCTTATTTTAGCGATCGGTTGTCAGTGAGCAGTGAATAATGTTGCTAGGATAAGGGACTTTTGGCGTAATGAACAGTAGACAATTTATAAATTTAGGGTAAATAGTCTGATACTTTGATAATCTGACTAAAGTGATTTGTTTAACGGATGATGGGGTAATGTCTGATTTCGATTCAAGTAATAGTTTGGATTGGCTGCATCGAGGTACAAGCGAAATCTTTCCAGATCGCCCTGATTCGGATAATCAAGATGAGAATTTAAGCCAGCGTATAGCAAAAAGCGATCGCCCTTTAAGAGTCAAGCTAGGTATTGATCCTACAGGTACAGACATTCACCTGGGTCACAGTATTCCCTTTCGCAAGTTACGCGCTTTTCAAGATGCAGGACATACAGCAGTAGTAATCATCGGCGACTTTACCGCCCAAATTGGCGATCCGACAGGTAAGTCTGATGTCCGTCGTCAGCTGACCTCAGAAGAGGTAAAAGCCAACGCTCAAAGCTATTTAGACCAATTACGACCTATTTTAGATTTTGAGACTCCAGGACGCTTAGAAATTCGCCATAACTCTGAATGGCTAAGTAAATTAAATCTCGCTCAGATTCAGGAATTGCTGGCTACGATGACCGTCGGACAAATGTTAGCCAAAGAAGGTTTTGCCGAACGCTACGGTCAAGAAAAACCGATTTTTCTTCATGAATTTTTATATCCTTTGATGCAGGGTTATGACTCGGTAGCAGTGGCAGCGGATGTTGAGTTGGGAGGCACAGACCAGAAGTTTAATATTGCCGTGGGACGAGATTTACAACGGCACTTTCAGAAAACTCCGCAGTTTGGTTTGCTGCTACCAATTTTAATCGGTACGGACGGAGTACAAAAAATGTCCAAATCTTTGGGTAATTACGTCGGACTAAAGGAAGACGCTTTGTCAATGTATTCTAAGCTGGAAAAAACTCCTGATAATTTGCTTAAAGATTACTTTGAGCTGTTAACCAATCTAGATTTAAGCAAATTACCCGAAAACCCCCGTGAATCACAGAAACTCTTAGCGATTGAGATCACATCTCAGTTTCATGGGTTAGATGCAGCACAACAGGCAAAACAAACAGCAGAACAGATTGTGCTTCAGGGTAATACCGCAGGGGGAGATATTGCCGAATATTCTTTGTCAGAGGTAGAATTTCCCGCCAAGCTATTTTATATTTTGGGTGCAAGTGGCTTATGTAAAAGCAGTGGCGAAGGACGAAGACAGATCCAGGGGGGTGCAGTCCGTTTAAATGGCGATCGCCAAACTGAGGTTAATTTGGCTTTTGATTCTCCTGATGAACTAAGGGGAAAAGTGTTACAGGTAGGCAAGAAAAAGTTTATTCGCTTAGTTTCCTAAGTATTGATTAGTGGTGCTTAATTTTTTAAAAGTTTGCTATTTAAGCGGATTAACCACCGCTGTCTTGATGGTTATTCCCCTTAGATCTATAGCTGATGAACGAATTCAAAGCATCCAGTCGTTCATAACTGCTGCTGATCGCGATCAAGGAGTACTCGTCAGCAATGAAACTGATTTAAGTAAAGATCGCTTTACTTGTCCCGATAAGGTCAAAGAATTAACCGCCTTATTGTTAAAAGATCTACCTGCCTATAGCAATCGTGTAATTCAAAGAACGCAAGCGATAAATCAAGCAGCAGGAATTGAAAACTATATTATTATCGCTAGTACAGCTGAGTTTGAGCCGCTAGATTTGCCGAGACTTCAATACGACACTATAGACGATCGCGATCCAGAACAAGTTTTTTTTACAGTTTTAGAAAGACAGTATATCAATAACAAAATCGTTGAGATTCAAACTTATCACTGGCTATTTTTGACCCAGACCGATAGTGGTTGGCGCGCAGTGATCATGTTTTCGCGCTTTGGTAATTCGGCTGGGAAGCAACCTCCTACTCCTCCACGAGAAACTACCGATGGTATTATCGGTCGCGCAGTTCAACTATGGTTAAGGGACTGTCGCGCCGGCACCGTCAGATTCTAAAATAATTCAAAAGCCTATTTCTTTTCTCCCGTATTTATTGTGAAAAACTTGACATTTTTGCCGCCAACAATACTAGGTTTAGATCCTGGACGAGATAAATGCGGTGTGGCGGTAACGAATCAAAAGGCAGAGGTTGTTTATCATCAGGTAATAGATTCAGAGAAAGCGATCGCCATTATTCAACAGCAAGTTCAGCAACATGCCATAGATTTAATTGTGATGGGAGATGGCACTACGTCCCTAAGCTGGCAGCAACAAATTGAGTCTAGCTTAGCTCAAGTGCCAGTAGTTACCGTTAATGAAACTAATAGTACCTTAGAGGCGCGCGATCGCTATTGGATGATGTATCCCCCGCAGGGATTACAGCGGATAGTTCCCCAGGTTCTACGCATCCCACCCCGCCCCATAGACGACATTGTCGCTATTTTGTTGATTGAAAGATATCTGGCTAGCAATGTAGGCTAAATTCTTCCCAACGCCTTACTACATTTTTGTTCTGACCGTAAAAGTATAGTCACCACCAGCTTCCAACTGATGATCGCAGCGTTCTAGAAAACGTTCTAACGGTTCTTGAATCAAAGCTCTGCCGAGAGGTGGTTGAACAGAAAGCTGTCTTTGACGAAAACGCCATCTAAATTGCCATTCGTACTGAGCAGCTTGGACTTCTCCTTCAATTTTGCCCATGGAAATAGACTGTTGAGTGATGCGGACATGGGCAATTGTTTCTGGTAGATAACGACGGTTCACAATTTTATAACCAGCAAGTTTACTCGGTAGATATGGTTAGGTTTTACTAGTTAATATAGCGACTCTTCAATCAATACGCGGACTAATCTATTTCTAGCTCAAAATAATACAGTACCCTAAAACCTGTTTTTGCCAGCTTTTCCTATCCTAGACTGAAGTTACCTAAACCCCAAAAAATACGACACACTATAAATTAAAGGTCACTAAAAAAGCTCACCTTATCAAGAGGTATTCTGTGTTGTCTCAAGAAGAAGTAAACAATCAGGCAGAATTAGAACAGACACTAGTTGGCTTTGAAGAAATTACTGCCGAGCTAAATTATCGTAAAGCGCAAAATTCTCTACGCAGTTTAATCAGCAACATTGACTTGACTGCTGAAGAACAAAGTGGATTAGAGTCAGAAATAGATCGTCTAACTCAAATGCTGGATAAACTGGAACAGTCTGTAGTGCAAATTGCCGCTTTTGGGATGGTAGGCAGGGGTAAATCTTCGGTACTCAATGCGCTGGTAGGACAAGATATTTTTCCCACAGGCGCACTTCACGGCGTTACTCGTACCATCGATACTGCTGACTGGAAACTAACCCCAGAACAAATCGCCGACACCTCAAAAAATCTGCAACGTCTAACTATTCCAGGAAAGCAAGGCGGAGAAATTCAACTGCTTGATACTCCAGGAATTGACGAGGTGAATGGTGAAGCGAGAGAAATCTTAGCCTGCGATCTAGCTCAAAGAGTAGATCTAATTTTGTTTATTGTCTCGGGCGATATTACCCAAGTCGAATATCGTGCTTTGTCCAAACTGCGAGAAGCAGGAAAGCCAATGTTGTTAGTGTTCAATAAAATCGATCAGTATCCCGAAGCCGACAGACTGGCAATCTATCAAAAAATCCAGGAAGAAAGAGTGAAAGAACTGATCTCTCCTGATGAAGTTATTATGGTGGCTGCCTCGCCAATCGAAGTTAGAGGGGTAAAAGATCAAACAGGTAAACTTAAAGTACAAAGAATTCGGGGGGAATCTCAGATCGAATCTCTGAGGCTAAAGATTTTAGAGCTATTAGAGCGTGAAGGCAAATCTTTAGTAGCTCTCAACAGCATGCTCTTTGCCGATAGAGTAAACGAACAGCTATTAGGTCGTAAATTAGCAATTCGCGATCGCGCTGCTAACGCTCTCATTAATCAGGGCATGATGGTTAAAGCGATGGCGGTGGCGCTTAATCCCGTCACGGCGATCGATTTATTTTCTGGGGCAATTATTGATGTAGGAATTATTCTCTCCTTATCCCGCCTTTATGGCATCAATATGACCCAATCTGGGGCAGTACAGTTATTAAAAAACATTGCTCTGAGCATGGGGGGAATTAGTGCAAGCGAACTACTTGCAACCTTGGGTTTAAGCTCGATTAAAGGGCTTTTAGGACTAGCCGTTCCCGCTACAGGTGGTTTGTCTCTCGCGCCTTATTTATCAGTAGCGATCGCTCAAGGAGGAGTTGCGGGAGTATCTTCTTATGCCATTGGGCAGGTAACAAAAACTTATTTAGCTAATGGCGCATCCTGGGGAGAACAAAGTCCTAAAATAGTGGTGCAGAAAATTCTTGATTCTCTAGATGAGCGTTCAATTCTCAATCGAATTAAATCAGAACTGCGAGCCAAATTAACTCCTTAACTTAAAAGCTAAGAGCTTACAACCGATTGACAAACAACCAACAACGTATTGTCTTAACTTGTCACCAATAAGGTGTGGCTGGCAATTGATGTTAATTTTGTCCTAATGCTGAATTAAGTCGAGGCCTGTTGTAGAGCGTTCTAAACTAGAATAGTAGTTCTATGCCATTTTCTAGCTATTGTTGATTAAAAAATGAAAAACGCCAGCAAAAAATACAATATTGTTACCTTTGGTTGCCAGATGAATAAAGCTGATTCTGAGCGTATGGCTGGCGTACTAGAAAACATGGGTTATGAAGCTGCTGAAGATCCTAATTTAGCCGATTTAATTCTTTATAACACCTGCACCATTCGCGATAATGCCGAACAAAAAGTTTATTCTTATTTAGGCAGACAGGCCAAGCGTAAGCACAAACAACCAGATTTAACCTTGGTAATAGCAGGATGCGTTGCTCAACAGGAAGGAGAACAGTTATTGCGCCGTGTACCAGAGTTGGACTTGGTCATGGGGCCTCAGCACGCTAACCGTTTGCAAGAGCTATTGCAACAGGTGTTTGATGGTAGTCAGGTAGTTGCTACCGAACCGATTCACATTGTTGAGGACATTACCAAACCCCGTCGCGATAGTAAAGTTACCGCTTGGGTAAACATCATCTATGGCTGCAATGAACGGTGCAGCTACTGTGTTGTGCCTAACGTACGAGGAACAGAGCAATCTCGCACTCCTGAAGCAATCAAAGCAGAAATGGCAGAGTTGGGCAAACAGGGCTACAAAGAAATTACGCTGTTAGGACAAAATATTGATGCTTATGGTCGAGATTTACCAGGAAGCACCCCCGCAGGTAGACACAAACATACTTTGACGGATTTACTTTATTATGTTCATGATATTCCAGGAGTCGATCGCCTGCGATTTGCCACTAGTCATCCTCGTTACTTTACCGAAAGGCTAATCAAAGCCTGTCAAGAATTGCCCAAGGTTTGCGAACATTTTCATATTCCTTTTCAGTCAGGAGATAACGACATTCTTAAGGCAATGAAGCGGGGTTATCAGGTCGAAAAATATCGTCGTATTATTGATCAAATTCGCCAATATATGCCAGATGCCTCGATTACTGCTGATGCTATTGTGGGCTTCCCTGGGGAAACAGAAGCACAGTTTGCCAATACTTTAAAATTAGTTCAAGACATCGAATTCGATCTAATTAATACTGCTGCTTATTCTCCTCGTCCTGGTACTCCCGCTGCCCTATGGGATAATCAATTAAGCGAATCAGTTAAAAGCGATCGCCTCCAGCGTTTAAACCGCCTGGTATCTGTCTGCGCCGAAGCTCGTTCTCAGCGTTATTTAGGGCGGGAAGAAGAAATTTTGGTCGAAGCTCAAAATACTAAAGATCCGACTCAAGTTATGGGTAGAACCAGAGGTAATCGCTTGACCTTTTTCCCTGGCAATATCAAAGAATTGATGGGCAAAACAGTTAGAGTAAAAATCACCGAAATCCGAGCATTTAGTCTAACAGGAGAAGCGATCGAGGTTTTGACATAAAAGCTAAGAGCTAAAAGCTTATATAGCACTACGCATTAAAGTTAGGACATTCTGCCAACTTGAAATCAGCTACCTGTTGACTTCTGACTTGACGCGAAGCTAATCCTTTAGGGCTGACTTCTGACTTGCGCGTAGCGCTATATCAAGCCATTGACAATGAAGCTAATGGCTCAGGTATACTCTCAGAAGGTGCTTCAAACTCTCCTGTAACAACATACTCTAGCCTTAATTTAAGCCAGGTAGCTAGCTGTCGGTTAGTTGTAATGACAGCTGCTGCGGGTTGTGGTATTTGCGACTTGATACCAGCCATTTCTGGAGCTTCTAAAAACGCAGGTTGTTTAATCAGCCAAAAGTCAATTTCTTTGTTTCGTTCTTGATAGTTACGAATTCGTTCTTCTATTACCTCTTCAAAAGGTTCTTCTTCCAGTAAAAACTTTTGGCTAGCAGCAACGTAATAGTAAGTAGTCATGGGGAATTTTTCAGGCTATGAAGTTTTAGATCTTGATTAATTCTCGATTGTCTGGCGTAATTATCTTTGTTTTGTGATACTTGTCCAGGGCAATAGATATTGTGAGCTATATCTAATTTTTCCATACCCTGGACACATGAGACCGCATTAACGTTTCAATACTTAACTATTTGCTATCTAACTTAAAGGCGATCGCTTTCAAATAACCTAACCTCAGACAACGTTAAAATTAATTAGGTGTAAAATTAGCGATTATCAACACTTAATGCTAAATTCACGATGTCGGCATTAATTTAACTATAGGAATAATTATGGTTAACCAAATTTCCAATTCAGAAGCAGATACTACGACTGCACGGGCTGTCGAAGAGTTAATCGATGATAATTCTAGTCACAAAGAAGTTATTGAAACGGTAATTTCCAGTCTCGATCAAGACAATACAGCTATGGTAAGCCACACTGATCAGGGCAGCTTATGGAAGTTTAAATATGGCAGTGTGGAGGTTTTTGTCCAGCTTACAGGAGAAAGCGATGACGATCTGTTAACCGTATGGTCTAGTCTCTTGAAGTTACCCGCCAATGATGAGCCTGGGTTGATGCGTCGTCTGCTAGAAATGAACTGGACAGGCACTTTTGAAACTTGCTTTAGTATCCATGATGACAAAGTTATGATATCTTCTCAGCGCACTGTTGCCGATATGTATCCAGGCGAAATTTCTCGCTTAGTTACGTTGGTTGCTAATATTGCCGACGATAATGATGAGGCTTTAAAAGAAGAGTTTGGCGGCTCTTAGTCAAACTCTTCTTTTAAGCATAGACTTCCAGCGCTAACCCAACCTACTAATCAAACCGACTCGTTGTTCGTTTGCCCATGAATTTTACCTGGCGTTACATACCGCCTATTGAAGCATCAGGAGAGATGCAGATGGCGATTGATCGCTATTTGTTAGACCAGCATCGACAGGGCAAACATCCTCCCACACTACGATTTTATACTTGGCAACCTGCTGCGATTTCTCTGGGTTATCACCAAAAAGAACATCCTGAGTCATGGAAAAATTTGAGTTGGCAAGGACAACCTGTGGATATTGTCCGCCGTCCCACAGGAGGGAGAGCCGTATTACACCAAGGGGATTTAACTTATGCGGTAGTGACTTCTATTCCTGCTGGAAAACGTTTAGAAGTATATAAACAAATATGTCAGTTTTTAATTACAGGTTGGCGATCGCTTGGAGTAGATCTAGACTACGGTAAGGCTACCAAAGAATATATTCAGCATCAGAATTGTTTTGCTACTGCAACAGGTTCAGATTTAATTACAGCCGAAGGGAACAAAGTTATTGGTAGCGCGCAGCTACGTCGGGGAAAGACAGTTTTACAGCATGGCTCGATGATTCTGAATACAGACCAAGATTTATATCAGCAAGTGTTTAGAACTGATTTAAAGCAAAATTTATTAGAGGTTATTTCGCCACAAAAAAATCGCTCAAGTAGTTACAGCGATCGTTATCCCACTGGTAAAATAATAGAAAGCTTAACTCAAGCTGCGATCGCCATTTTTAAGATTGATTTAGTAGAACAACCTTTGTCTACCAAGGAATGGCAAGATATTGCCAATGATTTCTCTTTATTGAGATACTAAGATTATTAAAGTTAATTAAACCGATTCAGATATTATGAGCATAGTTAGTCAAGTCATTCTCAAAGCCGATGACGAACTGCGCTACCCTAGTAGCGGCGAACTAGAAGGCATTAAAAACTTTTTAACCACTGGCGAGAAGCGAGTACGGATCGCCGAAGCTTTAGCAAGCAACGAAAAGAAAATCGTTGACCAAGCAGGGAAAGCTCTGTTTAAAATGCATCCTGAGTATCGTGCTGCTGGTGGCAATGCCTCAAATCAAAAACAGTACAATCAATGTCTCAGAGATTTTGGCTGGTATTTGCGGCTGGTTACCTATGGTGTCATGGCGGGAGACAAAGGTCCCATCGAAAAATCTGGCTTGATCGGTGTCAGAGAAATGTATAATTCTCTGGAAGTTCCTGTGCCTGGCATGGTTGATGCCATTCGCTGTTTGAAAAATGCAGCGATCGATCTTCTTAGCAAAGAAGATGCTCAAGAAGCAGGACCTTACTTTGACTACATCATTCAAAGTATGTCCTAGTCCTAGCCACAGTTGATGTGATTAACGTCGGGCGAAAAAATTCATGTGCCTCCTGCCTTGAGACGGGGGGCTTGTGAACTGTTGGCTAAATCCGCGCAGACAGCCTCTCATCAAGGTCGATAGCTTAAAAACCACATCGCGGAGCGATTCCTTAGTTTGTTTTGAGTTTTGATTTCGTATCTGATTCTAATCAGAAATTAGATATTGCTAAGCAGATCAAGATGATTCTCTTGGCAAAGAAGCATGGTAGTAATGGAAGCGTTAGCGATCGCTATCTATACCGATTAAGAATTCGTAACGTAGCGGGCAAGCAGATAAATCATTTATGCTAATCTACCTGTGGACTTTGCTAACATTCAAAACTAGGTTTCCACGTTAGAAATCAAACCATGCCCGACTTTAATCTTAATCGGCTACCAAAGTTGATCTCGATCGCATTAACCATAGCTTTATTATTTGTGTTGGTGCTTACTAAAAATCCTTCAGTAAAAGCTGAGGATACTCAATCGTCTTGCACAGATAATCAAGATCTACCCTGGCTTCATACAGATGGCAGATGGTTCAAGGATGAAAGAGACAATCTAGTTACCCTCAGAGGAATCAGCTTCTGTGGGTTTAATAATGAGTGGGGAGAAAAGGTGTTGCCAAATTTCCCCGAAAAAATTGCAAAAGTAAGCAACGGAACTAATGGTTGGTATCCTAATGTACTGCGTTTACCAATCAAAGATTATCATTTAGAAAACTTTAGTTTAGAGCAAGTATATCAAACTCTCAAGGCTGGGGTTGATGAATGTGTCGAACAGAAAGTTTATTGCATTGTCGATTGGCACGCAGTAGATGGCGAGGAAGGGGCAGACTGGCGATCGCCACAAACTCAGCAAAAAACCCAAGATTTTTGGCGTTATATAGCACCCCGCTTTCGCGACTATCCTAACGTTATTTTTGAGCTTTATAATGAGCCTGGTTATCCCAAACTGGTAACTGCACAAAATTGGCAAAATTGGCGCGATGTTGCGCAAAAGTGGGTAAATTTAATCAGAGAACAAGCCCCAGACAACATTATTCTAATTGCTTCACCTCTGTGGGCGCAAATTATCCAATTTGCGCCTGAATATCCTTTTGAAGGCAACAATCTCGCTTATGTCAATCACACCTATGGGGGAATGGAAAAAAGTTGGCCCAAAGAACTAGGTTTAGAATATGACTGGGAACAAGTATTTGGTAAAGCAGCCGATCGCGTTCCTATGTTTATGACCGAATTTGGTTGGCAGGCTGATGCTGAGTGGGAATTTGGCAAGGCGACAACCGCAGAATTTGGTCAACCGATGAAAGAATTTTTAAACAAACGACCTAATATAAACTGGACAATTTGGACTTACGATCACTATTGTTCTCCCAGGCTGGCAGATGAAAATGATCGGGTATTAAAAGGCAACAACATGGGGCTTTTTGTTCGTGATTGGCTTAAAGAAGAGTGGGCAAAGTCTACTAATCCAGTGCGATCGACCTGTGACAATTGTGAATAGCGGGTTCTCTAGACTTTGATTTAAACTGTTTTAATTGCCATACCTTTATACATATAACCTATAAACTTAGGCGTTTTTTCGGCATAAAATTCTGACAAACTTACCTGACTAAATTGTTGTTCGATAATTTGCCGAATATTACGATTTAAATGGCAGCCATCAGCAATTATTTTTTGTAGTGGAGTTAATCGATTTTGCCAAGTTTGAATATTTGGCTCATTACTTAAACCATGTTCGATGAAAAAGAATTTTCCACTTGGTTTTAATACTCGATAAATTTCTTTAACGGCTTGTTCGACTTTCTCAATACTGCACAATGTCCAGGTACTCACAACGCTATCAAACGTGTTGTTTGCCATTGGTAGATTTTCTCCACTTAAAATTCGATGATCTACAGTTATGGAAGATTTTTCAATCCGCTTCTGAGCGAGTTGATGAACTCCTGGATTATTATCAACGGTGACAATTTTATGGATTTCTTTGGGATAGTAGGAAAGATTTAAACCCGTACCAAAGCCAATTTCTAAAACTTGTCCTTCTACTTCTACTAAAACTTCTTGACGATATTTCCTAATAGTAGAATCTGATAGCGACCAATCGAGAAGATAAGGAAAAATTTTTTCTGAATAAAATTTCATATATTTCTTCTAAAGTTTATCTTAACAATAATTTTACTGCGCTTTTGGGTTGGGTAGAAGACTAAAAAAGCTATTAGCTAAAAACTATTCAATTGAAAATTCCCCTGTAGGAATAGAATTAATTAACTTGCGAGTATATTCAGTTTTGGGGTTGCGATAGATTTCTTCTGATGTATCGATCTCTTCGATTCTGCCCTGATTCATCACGATAATGCGATCGCTCATAAATTTCACCACGCTTAAGTCGTGGGAGATAAAAATATAGGTCAACCCCATATCTGCCTGTAATTTTTTGAGTAGGTTTAATACCTGTGCCTGTACCGAAACATCAAGGGCGGAAACGGACTCATCACAAATAATAAATTGCGGTTCTAATGCCAGCGCCCTGGCAATACATACCCGTTGTCTCTGTCCACCAGAAAACTCATGGGGATAGCGGTCAATCATGTTAGGGTTTAAACCAACCCGTTCTAAAAGTTCGGCTACCTTTTTTTGACGATCGCACTTAATTTTATGGACAACTAAAGGTTCAGCGATCGCTTTGCCAATATTAATCCGAGGATTAAGAGAATTATAGGGGTTTTGGAACACAATCTGCATTTGTCGGCGCAGCGATCGCAGTTTCTGGCTTCTCAGTGATAAATTAGTAATGTTGTCGCCGTCAAACACCACATCACCTTCCATCGGTTCAATCAAACGCAGCAACGTTCTGGCTAAAGTAGATTTTCCACAGCCAGATTCCCCTACTAGTCCTAAAGTTTCTCCTGGATAAACTTCAAAAGAAACGTCGTTTACCGCCATCATATATTTCTTAGTTTTGCCAAATACGCCCTTCATGGGGAAGCCTACTCGTAGCTGTTTGACCGACATCAAAGGTTTTTGCTGAAGAAGCTTCTCTAATCTAGCTTTTTGTTCAACTTCCGTAACAACTTGATTCAGCTTATGATTTATATCTGTTTGCTTCTCGGTAATCTTAATTTCGCCTTCGGGGGTGGTAGATACATCCATAAAATCTACTACTGTAGGTAAAGTTTGCAGCCGACGATCTAGGCGAGGGCGACAAGCAAGTAAACCTTTAGTATAAGGATGCTGGGGTTGTTTAAAGACAGACTCAATCTTTCCTGCTTCTACTACCTTGCCGAGATACATTACCGCTACCGAATCAACTAGTTCAGCGATTACTCCTAGATCGTGGGTAATAAAAATCAAAGCCATGCCTCGTTCTTGGCAAAGATTACGCAACAAATCTAAGATAGTAGCCTGAACCGTAACATCTAAGGCTGTTGTAGGTTCATCAGCAATCAAAACAGCAGGATTACAGGAAATCGCCATCGCGATTGTTACCCGCTGTAGCTGCCCCCCAGATAGTTCATGAGGATAGCGTTTGAGTATTTCTTGCTTGCGTCGATTGATCTGGTTGGCTAATTCTCGATCGCTATAGTTCGGATTTTCTTGACTACACTGCTGTTTTAACTCTTCATCACTAGGTAAAAGCTGAACTTCTTGTAATAGGGCGATCGCTTTTCTTCTTGCTTCAGCCGAAGACACCTTTTGATGTAATAAAATAGCCTCTGTAAGCTGGAACCCAATATCATAAACAGGGTTTAACGCACTCATCGGTTCTTGAAAAATCATGGCGATCTCTCCGCCACGATAGCTTCGACGTTCGGCTTCGTTCACCTGCAATAGATCGACTGTCGATCTACCTGCGGGGGTAAATAGAATCTCACCTTTGGTAATCCGCCCAGGAGTAGGAACTAAGCCCATGATCGCCAACGAAGTTACTGACTTACCCGAACCCGACTCGCCAACAATGCCTAACTTTTCCCCTTTAGCAAGTTGGAAGTTGAGATGATCGACGGCAACAATAGGTTTACTTTCGGTAGTAAATTGGACTTGTAAATGGCGAACATCTAGAACGGGTTTAGTCATAGTTGAAAGATGAGGGATAAAGGCTGCCTTGATAATTAATTTTTTGTCCCTTCAGGGGAATCTTTAAATCAGCTATTCCACGCTCAAAGGTTAAGAGAATTTTAACTGATGAATTGCTTAGTTGAATCTTATTAGCAGGTTAACCAAACCATTAAAATATTTTTGTAACAACTGTTTCAGCTATGGCGATCGAGACCTAGTTTCTTTTGTGATAGTAGCCAAAGGTTCTAGACGACCATCTTTTTAAGATTTTTTCTTCTTTAAATCAACTGTGTGTATTGCTACATTCGACTTCTAAATTATGGCTTTTAAGTACATTTTCAGAAGCTAAATCGACAATAGCGGATTACATTTGATTTAGATTGTCTCAAGATTTAATTAAATATTTAATTAAACTTTAATTTAATGAAACTTTTATCGACAATATTTTGATTATTTTATTATTTATTGAGATAACTGTTATCTTCTGGAGTTTTCCTCATTATAGTAATAGCCGATCAGTTAACTACTATTACTCTGGCAGTCGAACACAACAAAGCTAACAAAAAGTCTGAGGATAATTTAACAGGAAAACCCCATTTAGCCATTTGTTTGAGTAGTTCTCTAACGGGAACTTTATGTTTGTCTAAATGGCGATCGCATTAATAACGTTCTTTCTTCCCAATGTCCCAATTGTTATTAATGATCGAACTTAAATCTCTTATCTTTCCTATAGTTTAAATAATTAATTATTGATGTTGAAGAAAAGAATACAAGCTTTAGAAACCAAAGGATTAGCACATCTAACTTTAATAGGAGCGATCGCCATACCCGCTGTTGCTGTTTTCTTCCTCACCCCTTGCCAGAATTGATCTCAATATCCTTAAAATGGAACAACATTTAAGCGATCGCATTTTCTTGTAATTCGGTTTTTACTCATAGGCGATCGGGAAAACCGTAAATTCAAGCTATTGTAAATAAAACAAGTTTTTGTTACATTTATTTACAGATAAAGCTAAATAACTTAACAAAGCAAAACGGAGTATTAAAAATGACTACTTTATTAATTGCAGTATTCTTGATTGGCTGGACAGCAGCAGCAGTAATTGGCACTCAAGCTTATTTTATGGGGGAACAATCTAAGCCTATCCATGAACGCAATCTTAAATCAGAATCATTTGAATTGTTGGCTAAATCATTTACAGGAAGAGATACAGACTATGGAGATCGCATTCCTGCTTTTGCTTTAGACACCTACGCTAGCAATAATCTGACTCAAAAATAGATCCCTGGCTTCTCTTGCCGCATAATCTTAAACTCAAGGATTGGTGTATTTCGGTACAATAATCTGTAAATAAAGACGAATCAGAATTAAATGCTGCCGAGAGAAGACTTATTAAAGCGTGTAGAAAACAAAGAAGAAATTGCACGCGTTATTGACCAAGCTGAACAAGCAATTAAAAACTGGGAGGTAGTCGTTACTGATTTTCTATCTCCCCCTATACTTGCAGAAATACAGACAATCTTTAAAAATCTAACCGAAATTGAGGCTGTACCCTGGGGCGGCTATCCCCAAGCTGAAAGACAGCGGGTAGGATTATCTCGCCCTGATATTCTTCTCGATGAATCACAAGTTGAATTAGCCGCACTAGATATTGCAGGCAACTTTCTCTTCGATCCTGCTACCCATCGAGACTTTTTGGGGGCAATCTTAGGTACAGGCATTATCAGAGAAAAGATCGGCGATATTATTATTTTAGGGGAAAGAGGCGCACAGGCGATAGTTGTTCCAGAGATGGTGAATTTTTTAACTTCTTCCTTAACTCAGGTGCGATCTGTAGCGGTTAAGACTCAGCAAATCGATTTTAGCGAATTAAAAATTCGTCCACCGCAAAAGAAAGAGATGACTACCGTAGAAGCTTCGATGCGCCTTGATGCGATCGCTTCGGCTGGATTTGGTATGTCTCGTAGTAAAATGGCAGATGCCATCACTGGTAAAGATGTTCGAGTCAACTGGCAGGAGATCACCCAGTCTAGCTACAATGTCAAGGAAGGCGATCTAATTGCCATGAGGGGTAAAGGTAGATTAGAAATCGGCGAGGTGTCTGTAACTAAGAAACAACGCTATCGAGTTAACTTAGTACGATATAAATAATAATCAAACTCCCAACGCAAGAATATCACCCAGCTAAATCTATGACGACAACTCCTCAATCCCCCACAACCGATGAACTGAAATACGGCGAAAGAGCGATCGCTGAAGGCAAACTGATTACTTTTCCTAACCCCAGAATTGGACGCAAGTATGACGTTAGTATCACCTTGCCAGAGTTTACCTGCAAGTGTCCTTTTTCTGGCTATCCCGATTTTGCCACCATTTATATCACTTATTCTCCTGACCAAACAGTAGTCGAACTCAAAGGTTTGAAGCTATATATTAACAGCTATCGCGATCGCTATATTCCTCACGAAGAAGTCGTAAATCAAATCCTCGATGATTTTGTGGCGGCTTGCGATCCCCTAATGGCGACGGTAAAAGGTGACTTTACCCCTAGAGGTAATGTTCATACAGTAATTGAAGTACATCACCAAAAATCATAAATCTGTTTGGTTAACCAATCTAATCTCACAATTTGACCGTAAAAATCGATTACAATAGGTTAGTAAAGATTTGTTAATTTAACTAACCGATAGGATAAAACCATGAAAAGCGAAGAAATTACGCCTAGCGTAACTCCTGATTTAGAAGATCCTAAGTTTGGCTTCAACTCTTACGCCGAACGTTTAAATTCTCGTGCAGCCATGATTGGGTTTGCGGCAATTTTAATTATCGAGTACACCACAGGAAAAGGTTTATTAGCTTGGCTTGGGTTACAGTAGTGATCAAAGAATAGACTCCTTGCATAAGTTAAGTCTCATAGACTTTGGTTGAGTCAAGTCAAGTCAAAAGTCACATTGTCCTGCGGTCAGAGGAAAAGTCAAAAGTCAAACAATAAAATCTATTAGCTAGATAACTTAGATTTTTGTCAGTTGAATCGCGAACTGTGATAGTAGTGTTAAATAGCAAGACTAATGACTTTAATAGCGATAGGCTATCTAGACATAGACAAAACTAATGACCGAATCAAGTATGCAAAACAATCTCCAAGATTCTAGTGATGTATTAATTTCTCCTAACCTAGCATCAATCCCCTCTCCCTCTCTTCCTCTTCAGTTGGGAATAATGGCTTCTGGTAATGGGACTAATTTTGCAGCAGTATCCAAGGCGATCGCGGATGGTAAACTTAACGCAGAGATCAAAGTTTTAATTTACAATAATCCTCAAGCCGAAGTAAAAGATCGTGCCAAGCAACATAACATCCCCGCAATCTTGATCGATCATCGCAACTATCAGCAGCGTGAAAATTTCGACCACGAAATTGTTGCCGTTTTAAAAGCTTATGGTGCAGACTGGGTAGTGATGGCGGGATGGATGCGAATTATCACTCAAGTCCTACTTGATGGTTATCCTAACGGTGTTATTAATATTCACCCAAGTTTGTTGCCCAGTTTTAAGGGGATGAAAGCCGTCGAACAAGCATTGGCAGCTAAGGTAAAAATTACGGGCTGTACCGCGCATCTGGTGAACTTAGAAGTCGATAGCGGTGAAATTATTATGCAGGCTGCCGTACCAGTTTTACTTGATGATAATCTCGATACGCTTCATGCTAGAATTCAAAAACAAGAGCATGTTATATTGCCTAAGGCGATCGCGCTAGCTGCTTCAGTAGCAGACAATGAGCGTATCAGTCGAATTGGCTAATTCACTTAATCTATGCCTGACGGAACTATAAGCTTAACCAAGTAAAATGCAGTCTGCAAATACTAACCTAAAATCTTTACTGCGATTGCTATAGTTAGAAATGAGACTGCTAAATCTTTATTTGATAACGGTTTCTATTAATTAAGATCGAGAATAAGCTCAGTTGTTATTGTTATGGAAATTCACTTTAGTGTTTATTAAGATTAACACCAGCTTCTTTTGCCATTGCACCAATACCTCTTTTTTCCAAAGTCTTAATTGCTTTGGTAGATAAACGTAATTTTACCCAGCGATTACCTTCTGCCCACCATACTCTTTTCCACTGCAAATTAACGTCCTGCAATTTTTTGGTGCGACGGTGAGAGTGGGATACTGCCATAGCGTTGTTGGCTTTTTTACCCGTTATTTGACACTTACGACCCATGATTTACCTCAGAATATATTCCACGATCCATTATTATAGCCAAAGTTAGACCTTGAAGCATAATTTTAATCTTGGTATCTTTGCTAATCAAATGTAGCTAGCAGCACAACATCATTCATTATTCATATAGAGCGATCGCTGCATCTGGTTTCACAACTACAACTCGATATACTATTTTGAACTGATTCATTGTTAATATTATATTTATGTTTCTGCTAGCTATAAATACTTGAGCAAAAATGCGATCGCCAAAGCGCGATCGCGCCTAAATCAGATAACAAGTATTACTAATTATTGATAAAGTTCTGACTCTTCTATACCCAATTCACCAGCTAGGGTACTTTGTAAATCTTTTGGTAGTAAAACTCGATTTACAGCATGAATAACTCCATTACTTGCTTCGATATCTGGGGTGATAACGCTAGCGTTGTTAACCACAACCCCTTCATCAGTGACTGCTGTTGCTAAACCGCCATTTAAAGTTTCTACTTCACCACTAGAAATTTCGCTTGATCCTACTTGTTCTGGTAAGACGTGATAGGAAAGTACACGCTGCAATATCTCTTGATTTTCGGGTTGTAAAAGATATTCTAATGTACCTTCTGGCAATTGATCAAACGCCTCGTTTGTAGGAGCAAACACTGTATAGGAAGAACTAGAATCTGACAGAGTTTCAGCTAATCCTGCTTCTTCGATTGCTGTGGCTAAAGTACTAAAAGATTCATTACCTGAAGCTACTTCTACTATATTTCCTGCTTCTGCGCTAGACTCACCGCCTGGTGTTTGTTCCATTTGATCGGAGGAATCCATTTGGCCCGTATGGTTATTTGCTAGTGCAGGAGATACAGATAAAGTTCCTAGACCCAAAATGCTAGTTAATAGTAATAGTTTTTTGGACATTTGTGTAAAAAGATTAATATTCATCTATTTCTACATTTCAAATTATTAAGTTACATAATACATAATAGTAATAATTACTTAGCTAACTCTCTTACTTTGGTCAGAAATACGATAGTTATGACTTATATCATTAGTTAGATAGCATAATAAGCGATCGCTGCCGCTCTTTTTTAGCTGAAAATTTGATTACCGAGCCAAGATTTTTGTGAGTTCAGATATTTTTGTATCGTTATCCATCTCAGGCTTAAAAATCTTTTTTTGGTTTACCTGCTGAGAATATTAGGCAAAAAAACTAAGTAGCCAAAATTCTATCTTGAGCGAGCATTACCTAGTAAAAGCGGTTTCCAATGTAACAAAGTTCCTAAAGCAAAAGACAGTCCACCGTAAAAGTAATAAAGCCAGTGTAGGGGAACGACTTTCAGCGCAAAAATCAGTCCTCGCTTCTCATAAAATAAACGATAAATATCCCAGTTTAAATACAGCAGCAACAATGCCAAAATTAGACCAACAACGATCGCGACTGGA
Organism: Pleurocapsa sp.; assembly: GCA_050330395.1. GTDB lineage: Bacteria > Cyanobacteriota > Cyanobacteriia > Cyanobacteriales > Xenococcaceae > Waterburya. Next base: position 10,740 of record JBHJNW010000148.1, on the reverse strand, counting down.
TTAAAGACACTTGTCAGCAAACAAAATACTAAACCATAGGTAGCAATAACACTCACTCTACTGCTGGTTTGTAGATTTAAATCATTAACTAGATAAGATTTATTGTCTAGTAGCAGCTTTGTCCAAGGAATGCCACGGTCAAAAACGTCAGTTTTAACCAAACCAATCAATTTCCAGGCTTTGTGATGTTTTACCTGTAATTCTTTGGCTAAATGAATTTTAGCTCCAGCTTGTTTGAGACGATATCCCAATTCAATATCTTCAATGCTGGGACGAGGGTAACGCACAATATCAAATCCACCTAATTTTAAAAATAGTTCGCGCTTTACTACTCCAAAGCCAGACCAAAATGTTGAAGCATCTTCGTTACCTTGTTGATGAACATAATGGTGCATTAAATTTTTATACTGAGCCACAAAATTTGTGGCTGCGGGTGCGTCATCATATGAACCAAACAACGCATCTATTTCTGGTTGCAGCTGGAGTTTTTGAGCTAGTTTTGCGATCGCATCTTCACAAACTTCGCAGTCTGCATCAATGAAGCATAAATAATCTCCTGTTGCGATCTCTGCACCCAAGTTTCTCGCCGCTCCTGGCCCTTCTCGACCTTTGGTGTGGATTACTTTAGCACCAAATTGATCAGCAATGGCTGCCGACTTATCTGTTGAGCCATCATCTACCACAATTAATTCCCAATCCGAAAATGGCGATCGCGATATCGCTAATAAGCAGCAAACAAACGGATAACCACCATTGTAGACAGGGGTAATAATCGATATTAAAGGAGATTTATTCATATCAAAAAGTTTAATGAATTCAAATTGCACTACTCAATAAATATCCACACAGTAGTGGTAACAGCAGCTATAAAAATTACACCCCAAACTATAAACAGTATTGGTACAAATTTGTTCAGCGAAGAATTGGTATTTAGCTTAGTTTTCAAATTAAATGGCAGTAAATCCCAGGTTATTTTATGCGGCCATTGTTCCTGAGCTTTTGAGATTTGAATATTCGGGTTTTGGTCATAATTAAGTAAATAAAAAATATTATTAAAACGCTGGATAAGACGAAATCTAGAACCGACACCTAATTCTTGCTGAATTACTTCTAAGTTAGGAGATAAAGTAATCGAACTGAACTGAATTAACATCGCCAAAATAATAATTACTCTAGCAATCCAGCTAAAAGCTGCTTTTAAAAAATCTGTATTTTGATTGATTTTTTTAGTAGCACCTTGAATTAGCAAAGGTATTAAGGGAATAAGTAATAAATGAACTGAAGTTATGTGATACCTTGCTCCCCAAGATCCGTGTTTTATCCAATCAGAAGTCCAAGAATAGATATATAAATGGAGCAAAAAACTTAAGATTGCAACTACTACATACCACTTAATATATGGCGATAAAAATCCCCAGCATATGAACAATATAATTAAACATGGCAGCACGAGAGGATCGTAAAGAAATATACTTTTTTCTGGCGAAAATAAAGGCGCTAGTAATGCTTCTGGTTTAACTTTTGTGAGTAAGTCCAAAAAAAAGCTGTTATTATCTATCTGCACAATCTCATTGGCGTTGCTGAGAGTCTCTTTAGCAAATATTTGTAAGTGCAAAGAAGTACTCGTTGCTGTCCAGCTACCATAACGTATGCGGGTTAATATTCTTTCCAATAAAACAAAAGGAATAAAGCCAGTCATCCATAAAAATAGAGACTTGAAGCTTTTGGATACTGATTTTGATTTATATTTATAAGCAATGCATCCTACTAAAAATACCACAACACTAATGGCGTATAAAATGCTAATAATTCTGATTAAAAAAGCAATTCCTAATGCTATTCCACTTAGAATAGCCCAACGCTTTTTTGATTTGATAACATAGGCTAAAGCAGTTTCATAAGCTATTAAAACAAAAAGTAATATTTGATTATTCTGCTGATGAAAAGTTGTGTAAAATAATACAGTTGTTCCTAGCAACCAAATAATACTAGATAATCCAGAAACTTTTTCTGAGTAACCAAAAAGCTGTAACAACCGAAAGCAAGCAAGCACAGCCAGCAAGTTTATCGGTAAAAAAATGCCAAAACTAATCACTGCTTCTATAAATTGCTGGCGTTCTTTTTCGCTAGAAAGATTTTGACCTAATTGTGTTCCCAACCAATCTCCTGGAAGCATAAGCATTGATTGACCAAGATCGTAAGGAACGTAGTTTTTGTCATTAACTTTGATGATTAGTTTATTTCCAGGAATTCCTTCTTCTGTATTAGTCCACCAAGCATGAGCCATTTGTACTCTACGAAGAGTATCAAGATTAGTTATGCTGCCAGGATTGATTAGAATTAGCCATAACAATTATATTGTAATGATTCTATGCGCTATTTTCATAAATTGGCTCAATTACTACCAAGATAGTTACAGAATCGTGATCGACTAACAATACAATATTATTGTTTAATCAGAAAATTAAAATAAAATCAATAGCCAAAAATTAAGATTTTCAGGAGACAGTAAATTTTCTTAACTAATTTTACTGGTAATTCAAACAACTCATTAATGTTGTTTGATGAGAATTTTCTCATGAAAATTTCATGCAAGCTGGAGCAAAATAATGTTTTGTGTAAATTGTTCATTCACCAAACCTTAACAAAGCGTTGATAAATTATGAGTTCAAGTACATTTAGTTTATTTGTTATTAAGTTTTAGCTTAATCTCTTCTGATTTCCAGAGCGACTGACTGTTCACAAAGTTTTGGATATAATAAATTGCGTAAAACTACCTAAGCAATCTAGACAAATAGCATAAATATCTATATAATTATACGCAAGGAAATTGGAGCTTTAAAAATAAAATATCTAAAGCTCAGAATTAATAAGTAAACCAAAATTAAAAAAAGTATAGCTTAGTACCTTTTTCTGCCTATAACTTTTCAGCCAAAAAAGTGTTGGTCTTACATTTAGTAATTAATTAAATTCTAATTTTTTTTATTTGTTTACTACAAACAAAATCGTTGTCCCTCAGCCATAACAGTAGAACAGGGAATATGTAAATAAGTTTCTTAATAGCACCAAAAGCTAATAAAGATATATGTGACAGTCTTTTCCACAGTAGATGATTCAATGCATCTTGGCTAAATCACATTATAAAACCATTCATTGTAAGCATAACATTTATGAGAGAGTATTCAACGATTGTCATTGGTGGTGGACCAGCTGGTCTTACTACAGCTTACGAATTAAGTAAGCATGGTCGAAAATCAGTTGTGTTTGAAAAAGCAGATCGTGTTGGTGGCATATCACGCACGGAAACTTATAAGGGATACCGTTTTGATATTGGTGGACATCGCTTCTTCACCAAGGTAGGCGAAGTAGAGCAGCTTTGGCAAGAAGTAATGGGGGATGAATTTATTAAAGTTCCCCGTATGTCAAGAATCTACTATAAAAACAAATTTTTTAGCTATCCTTTAGAGCCATATAACGCCTTAGCTAATCTAGGCTTGATTAATAGCACCTTAATTATGTGGAGCTATTTTAAAGCTAAAGTCAGACCAAACCCAGTGGAAGAAAACTTTGAGCAATGGGTATCTAATCGCTTTGGTAAACGTCTGTTTGAAACTTTTTTTAAAACCTATACAGAAAAAGTCTGGGGTATCCCCTGTACCGAAATTAGAGCTGATTGGGCAGCACAGCGGATCAAAGGACTATCGCTTAAAAAAGCGATCACCAATGCTTTATTTGGTGGTAATGATACTAAAACCTTAATCAAAGAATTCAATTATCCTGTATACGGCCCAGGTCAAATGTGGGAGCGTTTTCAGCAAAAACTAGATAGCCAAGGTTCTCCTGTATATCTTAATACAGAAGTAATTGAAATAGAACGAGATGGCGATCGCGTCAACAGCGTCACGATTAAGCAAAACGGGGAAACCAACAAGGTAACAGGAGAAAACTTTGTTTCAAGTATGCCTGTATCTCTGTTACTGAAAAAAATGAACCCCGCTCCCCCAGAGGCTGTACTCAAAGCCGCCAATAGCTTGAAATATCGCGATTTTTTAATTGTTTCGCTAATAGTAGACCAAGCAGATCTATTTCCTGACAACTGGGTTTATATCCATAGTCCTCAATTCAAAGTTGGGAGAATTCAAAACTTTAAAAACTGGAGTAACGCGATGGTTCCTGACCAAAGCAAAACCTGTTTGGGGATGGAATACTTCTGTAACGAAAACGATTACTTATGGCAAATGCCTAATTCTGAATTAGTCGAACTAGCCAGCCGTGAAGTTAAGGCTTTAGGATTGGTAGATCCAGAAGTTAACATCGAAGACGGAACGGTAATTCGTCAGTTTAAAGCCTATCCTGTCTATGACGATGAGTATCGCCAGAATGTGGCAATCATTCAGGAATATATTCAAAAATTTGAGAATTTACAGACTGTAGGACGTAACGGAATGCACCGCTACAACAACAGCGATCATTCAATGTTGACTGGTTTGTTAGCAGCAAAAAACATTCTTGGGGAAGAACACGACTTGTGGAATGTTAATGTTGAGCGTTCTTATCATGAAGAGTTTACTAATAGCAAAAACGCTTATGCCGCTCTCAAAAATCCAGCAGCAGAAGCTTTCATTCTATCTAAGCAAATATAAGGTTAGATGACATTTTGGATAGGCGATCGCGATCAATAAAAAAGTCACAATTTGTCAACACCACATAACTATTAAAGCTTCTAGTTAAATAGAGCTAAAGTTGACTCCTGTACGGGCGATTCGCGAATATGTATAATAATTTGCTTTTATCAGTGGAGGTCATATGATTACCGATATTCTCGATCTTGGCGAACTAACCAAGCTGAGGGGACAGGTAGTTGTAGTCGGCTCAGGAATCGCGGGAGCCGAGACAGCAACGCACCTCGCACGTCATGGACGAGACGTGATCCTCCTCGAAAGCGGACGCGCTCAATTCGACCCATCGATCCAGGCGTTAAACGATGTCATCTTCCTGGGCAAACGCCATCGCGAATTAAACCCCAATTCTTACTACCATCAATACTTACCACCCGAACTGCGTGGAGTCAGTCGCGTGCGTCAGTTTGGTGGCACGAGCAACGTCTGGACAGGCAAATGGAAATATTTGCAGCCCTCGGATTTTGAGCCACGGTCTTGGGTTGCCAATAGTGGTTGGCCAATTAGCTTTAGCGAACTTGTAGAACACTACCGTTCGGCAGCCAAAGATTACGGTTTCGGCGATTTAGAGGCAGAAGCTATGCGTCCTGAAATTGTGGCACTGCGAGCCAAGATTGCTGCACAAGGTTTGAAGATGAGCAGTTTTTATTGGGAGCAAACACCTACACGTACGGCAGTGCGCTTTGGCGAGGAGATGCGCCGCTCCCCAAACTTGCAGGTGGTCTTGGGCGCGACCGCAACTGAGTTACAGCTCGCTGCTTCCAATCAGCGTGTAACAGCGATCGCTTGTCGCTCCCTCGAAGGTCGAGAACTGATCGTCGAAGGCGAGACAATCATCCTGGCGGCTGGAGCGTTTGAAACCGCGCGCATCCTATTAGCTTCTAAGCGTCAACTCCCCAATGGAATCGGTAATGCACACGATCTCGTTGGTCGCTTTTACACCGATCATCCCAAACACCATACAGGCTTGCTATATCCAGGTCCTTTAGCTCAGCAATATGCTCAAGAACTGCAATATGCGCCCAAGCCACGTTTTTGTGTCTGCTTTGCCCTTGACGATGCGACCCAAGAAGCAGAAAAGCTGCTAGAACATGTTTTATACTTAAAGCCGATCTACGAGAAGCCAATGAATCGTTTGTGGCGAACCTTACTGCGTCGTCCCGCCTACCAGGATAACAATGGTACAATTGCTTCTTACCGAGTCAAGTTTGTGACCGAGCAGATCCCACATAAGAACAGCCGCGTCAAGCTGGCAACAGAATGCGATTCACTCGGCAACAGAAAGCTGGAGGTCGACTGGTGCTTCACCGATCTCGATCGCCAATCAATGGCAAAGACGGTGCAGCTGTTGACAGATCGCTTCCAAGCAGCAGGACTAGGAACTTTTGATTTTGGAGACAAGCCGCCGAATTTAGAGACTATGACCGACGCAGCCCATCAAATGGGTACTACTCGTATGGGCAGCCGACCCGAAGAGGGTGTCGTCGATACAAATTGTCGAGTGTTTGGGACTGAAAATCTCTATGTAGCCAGTTCGGCGGTGTTTCCCACAGGGCCATCCTACTCACCTACCTTTACAATTCTGGCACTCGCACGCCGTCTCGGTCAGCATTTGCTCCAAAGAACATTAATCAAGAAGTGAATAGAGCAAAGGTATCGAAATTTATTGGTGTTGTTAGCTGTAACATAGGGGAAAGAAATGTTTAACTTTCCGCGATTTATGTTGGTTGCTCTTGTAGTTGTGGCAACAGTTATTTAGTCTATGATGGATATATTATTAAGCATCATAATTCCTACCTATAATCGTCCCCAGCTTTTACTTCGCGCCGTTAAGAGTGCTTTGGCTCAAACCATAGAAGACTTGGAAGTAATTGTGGTAGATGATTGTTCATCTGAACCAGTTAATTTACCAGAACACCCCCGCTTGCAAATTATCTCCTTGCCTGAGAACCAAGGTGGCTCGGCAGCCAGGAATATTGGTCTGAAAGCAGCAAAAGGCCACTGGATTAATTTTTTAGATGATGATGATGAATTACTGCCTCACACAGCAGAAATGTCTTTAAAAGCATTGTCAACTAGCTCGCTACCAAAACCTGTCGGAGTAATCTCAGGAATTGAAGTAATCAACCGAGAGGGCAAAGTAATTCAGACTCGCATTCCGCCAACTCTGCCTCGCGGTTCTCATTTTGGCTTAGAGAATATCGACCCTGCTCAATCTTTCTTGTGCAAACAGACGTTAATTGTCGAAAAAGCAGTTTTACTCTCGATTGAAGGCTTTGATGAATCTCTTTCCTCACGAATTCACACAGATTTGTTTTTAAGATTAAATCCAGTTTGTTCCATACTGGGTATTGCGCAAATAGGATATCGGCTATATAAACATAACGAGTTTCAAATTTCCTCTGACCCCACTCGACGACAGGTTGGCTTTAATCGCATTGTCGAAAAACACCAAAAAACCTTTCAAGCCCATCCTAAAATGTTTGCCGACTTCCTCTACAATCAAGCAGTTGTAACTTATCAATTGGGTCAGGTTCAAGCTGGGCTAAAAAACTTGGGTTGGGCAATGAAAGTTTGTCCTCAACATACTTGCGGTCGTATATTCTATACGGTAATCAATTCAATTAAAAGAAGCTTTGCTTAAATTGATTTTAATTGTTCTGGCGTTGAGTAAAATAAAATTTCATGAGCCTCAAACAAAAAGCATTTACAGGTCTAATCTGGTCGATAATCGAAAACTCTGGCACTCAAGTTTTTTCCTTAATTATTTTCCTGTTGCTGGCGCGGTTACTCACTCCAGAGACTTTTGGGCTAATTGCTTTGGCTAATGTTTTTTTAGCTTTTATGCAGATTTTTCTGGATCAAGGATTTGCCAAAGCCTTAATTCAGCGTGAAAACTTAGAACCAGAACATCTAGACGCTGCTTTTTGGAGTCAGGTAGGTTGTGGTGTTCTACTAACTACGATTACTTTTTTTGGGGCAGGATTGGTAGCAGAGGTTTTTGAACAGCCAAAGCTAATTCTGATTTTGCAATGCTTATCTCTAATATTTATTATTAATTCTCTGAGTCGGGTTCATAATGCGTTATTAAGTCGAAAATTCGCCTTTAAAATTATTGCCCTGCGATCGCTTTGGGGAACGTTAATTAGCGGTATAGTGGGCATCAGCATGGCTTTTGCTGGCTATGGCGTTTGGAGCTTGGTTACTTTAAATATTGTTGCTGAGTTAGTTTCAGGGATCTTCATCTGGTGGGCAGTTGACTGGCGACCAAAGTGGCGATTCTCCGTTAAGCATTTCCAAGATTTGTATAGCTTTGGCATCTATCTTTTCGCCTTAAAATTTATTCAGTTTTTTGATAAACGTTCCGATAATTTATTGATTGGTTATTTTTTAGGTGAAGTTGCCTTGGGTTACTATGCGATCGCTTATCGCATTTTGGAAGTCATGACTCAGCTATTAATTAAAACAGTCGATAAAGTAGCTTTGCCCACATTTTCGCGACTACAAACCGAACCTGAACGTTTTCGCCGATTATTTTATCAAACCACACAGTTCACTAGCCTCATCGCATTTCCAACTTATTTAGGTGTGGTAGTTTTTGCGCCCGAATTGATTGTGAGTTTATTTGGAGAAAAATGGATACCTGCAACAGTCGCAATGCAAATTTTAGCTGTTGAAGGTATTGTCCTGTCGGTTTCTCTGTTCAATAAATCGGTATTTATGTCGATGGGCAAACCTTCTTGGACGGTAAAAATTAGCATACTTAATGCTACAGCTAATCTCATTGCTTGTCTAATTGCTGTCAGATCAGGTATTGTTGCCGTAGCTTTGGCATACGTAATTAGCAGCTATTTAGTTTTTCCTGTCAGTCAATGGGCAGTCAATAAGTTAATTAAGATTAAATTGACCAGCTATTTTAAACAATTTGTCACTCCTATAATTAGCTCAGCCATCATGATCGCAGCTATTTTAACTGTTAAACACTTTTTATCCCCTGTAATTGACCCGAAATTATTAATCATAGTCGGAACTCTCATCGGAACATCGGTTTATGCTCTCTGCATTAGAACCTTTGAGCCTCAATTATTCAAAAAACTGTGGGAATTATTGAAATCAGTAAGCTATTTTAAAAACAAAGTTACTTAATCAAATGTGATCATTTATTAAACAAGCTGGAAGAAAGTTCAAAGTACTATACTAGTCAAGAAGAAAAGAAACTTAACTTAAAATCAACGTAATCTATGAATAATGTTCTGATACTTAGTCGAGATTGAAAGAAACCATGACCGCTGCTTAAAAGTCCAAGTCAGATAAAAATTTGACAATCGAGCTATTGCTCGCCAGAAAGTTGACAGGCTACTAATAATTAGTATTTATTAATATTACAAATATAAATCAAAAAATTTAAAACTATGATCAAAAAACTACTTTTGTTTTTGTCTTTTGGGCTGTTAGGTTCAACATTAATTTTTTTAGCTGTAGCTGAATTTGCTTCTAACTCTCATGATGCCAGAGCTAACATAGGAGAAACGGACAATAGTTCTGATAGTCGATTAAGTAGATCAGGAACTGGCCGATTTGCCTATGGCGAAGTGCTGCAAAAAAGCTTACTCTTTTTTGAAGCGAACCGTTCTGGATCGTTACCTGATGACCAAAGAATCAAATGGCGCAGTAGTGCCACCCTCAACGATGGAGCTGATGTTGGTCGGGATTTAACTCAAGGGTATTATGATGCAGGAGACCATATTATCTTCGCTCAACCATTTGCCTTTAGTCTCGCTATGCTGTCATGGGGTGGCGTCGATTATCGCCAAGCATATCAACAATCAGGTCAATTAGACGAATTGCTGAAAACAGTAAAGTGGGGAACAGACTGGTTTCTCAAAGCACACGAAATTGACAGTAACGGTAAAACTGCTCGTCTTTGGGTACAGGTAGGAGATGCCAGCGACCATCAACATTGGGTTCCCGCAGAGAAGATTGAAGCAAAAACCGCGCGACCCTCTTTTGCGATTGACCCAGAAAATCCTGGTTCTGATGTAGCAGCTGGTACAGCATCAGCATTGGCTTCTGCATCGATGCTATTTAGAGGAATTGACGATGATTATTCTGACAAATTATTGCAAAATGCGATTACTTTATACGATTTTGCCGAAACCTATCAGGGCAAATATTCTGACTCGGTAGCAGCTGCTAACCCTTTCTATACTAGTTGGTCGGGCTATTGGGACGAGCTAGCTTTGGGAGCTGCTTGGCTATACCGCGCTACGGGAGACAGCGCCTATTTGACAAAAGCCGAAAATTATCTTCGCGACCAGGTTAAATTTTTAGGAGACTGGAGTTATGCCACGGACGATCATTCTTATGCTGCCTATGCTCTGTTGGCAAAAGAAAGCTCAGACCCTTATTTCAAATCGGAAGTTGAGCGCTGGCTAAGCAATTGGCTTGAAGGTGTTCCACCTGTGCAGTATAGTTCTGGCGGATTTGCCCATCGTGCCGAATGGGGTTCGGCTGCCTTGAGTTTGGCGACGGGATATATAGCTGAGTGGTATTCAGATTTTGTCGAGCCTAACCAAGCTTATTCTGACTTTGCTACTAGCCAGCTAAATTATCTTTTGGGAGATAATCCTCGCAATTACAGTTATGTAATTGGCTTTGGCGAAAATTTTCCCCGACGCGCTCACCATCGTAGCTCGGCTGGTTCTGTAAACTTAGATGATAGTCCGAAGTTTAACGATCATCTGCTCATTGGAGCTTTAGTTGGTGGCTTAACTAAACCAGAAGAACATCCCCATAATGATCGTCGCGATGATTGGGTTTCAAATGAGGTAAGCATTGGTTACAATGCCCCTCTGGTTTCTGCTACTATCCAGCAATACAAAAATTATGGCGGAGAATCTTTGTCCGATGACGAGTTACAAAGATTAATCGATAATTAGTTTGAATAGACCTCTTGCATGAATCGTTAGAAAATGAGAAAAGTAGGATAAAAGGGCGATCGCGAACCAAATATGACCTACGAAGCAATCAAAAAGCTCAAAACAAGAGAGTTTAAACGTTT
>JBHJNW010000147.1:0-26354 GCA_050330395.1 Pleurocapsa sp. | reverse complement strand
AAATATTAGTTACGTTCATTGGTTTAGGCGAATGAGTTTTTCATGGTGAATTATGTTTTTGCAAAGCTACTGTCACTGTAAATGTAAAGTTTTGTCTCTAGATTCAACATTTCTGCTTTTTAATCATTATCGTCACAACATGACTAATTATGATGAAGTGTTGAACAAAATTCGTGAAAAACAAGGTTATGTTAAAAGTTTTTAACAAAAAAGAGCAGCAGTTGGCGCAGCAGAACAGGTTCTAGCCAAGTATCAAGAAGAACATATTAAAGTTATTGAAGATAGCCAGAAAAAAGGTAACGCTCTTAAGCAAATTTTCAATAAAGCAAAAGTAGGAATAGCCTCAGCATTAGTTAATCTTCTTGATGATTGGTCTGAACAAATTAAACAAATTGGTAATTTAGAAAGCAGTCAAAGATCTCTACAAACTTGGAACGATACTTATCGAGTACAGCGAGAACTGATTAAGAAATTACTAGAAGAGGAAAAGATATCGCCAGAAATAACTGCCAAAGTAAATGCTATCTACGGCACTCGTTCAGTTAATAAAGCTGTTGAAATAAGCTGTGATATTTTTGATTTAGAGAAATCAGAAATATTTAAAATAGTCAAAAAAGCCATTCGACACGCCAAACTTATGCAACAAAATTAATCATGAAACTCAAAGAGATCAAGCAAGAAGTTTATTATCTTACTCATACTAAAAATACTCAACAACTAAAGTCTGAACGTTCAGACTTAACTAAGGGAAAAGATCTGCGATATAAATCATGCTGGATTGATATTTTAAACCAAACAAAGTTACTAAAAGAACAAAATTTAGATATCTCTTTGAATGATTTAGAAGCATCAGAAAAAATGCTGCAAAACTCTCTTTTAACTGTTGGTCGTATGGCGGGTTTAAATTCTCACAAAATACAAGTTGATTGGCAGCGTATTCAGCTAGAAAATCAGTTCGCCGATATTCATCTCGAAGAGCTGTAGCCATGATACCAATTACTGACTTGAAAAGTCTCCCCAAGATTAGTGGGATTTACCAAGTTATCGATGCCAACAATAATGTTTTATATATTGGACAAGCAAAAAACATTTATACTCGCTGGAATAATGGGCACCATAAATTTAGACAAATACTTGAACTATGTGGTGTAAACGCATACATTAGCTATGTTGAAATACCCGAGTGGTTATTAAATCGTGCTGAAAATGCAGCTATTGCCTTTTATCAACCTCCTCTAAATATTAAATCTCCTTCTGTTGTTTGAGATGATTTGAAGCTTGATCCAAAAATAGCAAATAGTGTCGAGCATAATTATCTGCTTTATATTATCATCAAACGCTGAAAAACTTAATCGCCAAACACCTCTGATTATCGATAAATTAGCCAAAAGAATGCATCGTCAGTTATCCGACCTAGATACAATATAAATATATAGATATATTAATCAAAAAATACTTCCTATGAACAGAGATGTAGGGAGATCGATGAGACAATAAATTTCTGTAATCAATCTGCATATAGAAGAGGAGAACTACTAGATGTTAGAAGCATATAGAAAACACGCAGCCGAAAGAGCAGCTTTAAACATTCCCGCTTTACCCTTAACCGCACAGCAAACTTCAGAACTATGCGAACTATTAAAAAATCCTCCCCAAGCTGAGAAAGAAGAACTACTGACATTATTGAGAGATAGAGTTCCTCCTGGTGTGGATGATGCAGCCTATGTCAAAGCTAGTTTTTTAACAGGTGTAGCTAAAGGTGAAATCCAATGCCCAGTCATCTCCGCTCAAGGAGCAATAAATCTATTAGGAACAATGGTTGGCGGTTATAACGTTCAGTCTTTAGTAGATCTATTAAAATCTTCTAATCCTAGTATTGCTGCTGAAGCCGCTGCTGCGCTGAGTAAAACTCTGCTGGTATTTGATGCTTTTAACGAAGTCTTAGAACTTTCTGAGATCAATCCCTATGCCAAACAAGTAATTGATTCCTGGGCAAATGCTGAATGGTTTATTGGTCGCCCTAAACTGCGTGAAGCGATTACTGTTACTGTATTTAAAGTACCAGGAGAAACCAACACCGATGATTTATCTCCTGCACCCCATGCTACTACTCGCCCCGATATTCCTCTTCATGCCCTAGTAATGCTAGAGTCTAAGATTCCCGATGGCTTAGAAACCATTGCCCAGTTAAAAAATAAAGGCTATCCTGTTGCTTATGTCGGTGATGTTGTAGGTACTGGTTCATCTCGTAAATCAGCAATTAACTCAGTTTTGTGGCATATCGGGCAAGAAATTCCTTTTGTTCCTAACAAAAAGTCTGGTGGCTATATTTTAGGTAATAAAATCGCTCCTATTTTCTTTAATACTGCCGAAGATTCAGGAGCGTTACCGATTGAATGTGACGTTAGCCAGATGAATACAGGGGATGTGATTACTATTTACCCTTATCAAGGTGAAATAAAAAATGAATCTGGAGAAATTATTTCTACCTTCACCCTTAAACCTGAAACTATTATTGATGAAGTAAGGGCAGGAGGACGTATTCCTCTTTTAATTGGTAGAGCATTAACTGACAAAACTAGAGAAGCATTAGGCTTAGAAGTATCTCCAATCTTTGCTCGTCCCTCGATGCCCACAGATACAGGCAAAGGCTTTACTTTGGCGCAAAAAATGGTGGGTAAAGCTTGCGGGTTATCTGGAGTACGCCCTAGAACTTCCTGTGAACCGCTGATGACTACCGTTGGTTCGCAAGATACTACAGGGCCTATGACAAGAGATGAGTTAAAAGAACTAGCTTGCCTTGGTTTTAATGCCGATTTAACTCTGCAAACTTTTTGTCATACTGCTGCCTATCCCAAACCTGTAGATATTCAAACCCATAAAGATTTACCTGACTTTTTCTCGACTCGTGGTGGGGTAGCATTGCGCCCAGGAGACGGTATTATTCACTCTTGGCTCAATAGAATGCTGTTACCCGACACGGTAGGTACTGGCGGCGACTCTCATACTCGTTTTCCCTTAGGTATATCCTTTCCTGCTGGTTCGGGTTTAGTTGCTTTTGCTTCTGCCTTGGGAGTCATGCCTTTGGATATGCCCGAATCTGTATTAGTTCGCTTTACTGGCCAATTGCAACCTGGAGTAACTTTACGGGATATTGTTAATGCTATTCCCTGGGTAGCTATTCAACAAGGTAAACTAACTGTTGCTAAAGAAAACAAACAAAATGTTTTTAACGGGCGAGTTATGGAAATGGAAGGTTTACCCGACTTAAAAGTCGAACAGGCTTTTGAACTCACCGATGCCACTGCCGAACGTTCTTGCTCTGGTAGTACTATTAAACTTAGTGAATCAACTGTAGCCGAATACTTGCATTCTAACGTGGCTTTGCTAAAAAACATGGTTGCCCGTGGTTATCAAGATGCTCGTACTCTGATGCGCCGTGTTGCCAAAATGGAACAGTGGTTGGCTAATCCTGAATTAATGTCTGCCGATGCCGATGCAGAATATGCAGATATTATTGAAGTTAACCTCAATGAAATTAAAGAACCTATTGTCGCTGCGCCCAACGATCCTGACAACGTTAAGCTAATGTCAGAATGTGCAGGAGATAAAGTGGATGAAGTCTTCATCGGTTCTTGTATGACAAACATCGGACATTACCGTGCCGCTGCCAAAATCCTTGAAGGTGCAGGGGTAGTCAAAGGACGTTTATGGATTTGCCCGCCTACTCGCATGGATGAAAAGCAACTTCGCGAGGAAGGCGTCTACGGAGTGTTTGCTGCTGCTGGCGCACGTACCGAAATGCCTGGTTGTTCTCTTTGTATGGGTAATCAAGCTCGTGTGGAAGATAATGCAACTGTTTTCTCTACCTCTACCCGCAACTTTAACAACCGCATGGGTAAAGGCGCGCAGGTTTACCTCGGTTCGGCGGAATTGGCTGCTGTCTGTGCCTTGTTGGGCAAGATTCCTACTGTACAAGAATACATGGCAGTTGTTCAAGAAAAAATTGCCCCCTTTGAAAGCGATTTATATCGCTATCTCAACTTCGATCAGATTGATAATTTTGAAGATGAAGGTAGAGTAATTCCATTGGAACAGATGCCTAAGATTGAGGATATTTTAGGGATGCCTGTTTAACCTCTCCCCCAACCCCTCTCCCCACAGGAGAGGGAAGTCAGTTACTTATTTTTTGGCGATTTTAATCAGAATAATCGGTATGTAATGATATTTTACGAAAAAGGATGGGAATGATTAGATAAGAACCTGAAAATCTAGTCTTAAAATGAAAGCATCAGAAACCAGTCTCCGTAATTTGCTTGGAAATACTAATATACAGTTTCAAGTTCCTCTTTTTCAAAGACCATATTCCTGGAAGAAAGAAAATTGGAAAATTTTAGGGGAAGACTTAACGCGTCTTTACAAAGAGGAAATTCAAGGTAGTTATTTTCTTGGTTCTCTTGTTACTCAATCTATTCCTGGTTCAGCCGATGGTATATGTCCCTTTTTAGACCACCTCGTTTGATGTGGATATAGTTGACGGCAACAGCATAACCTCGTTTGGCAGCAGGACAGGCAGTAGCACCAATATCACGGCTACCACCTTTTATTGCCGACGAAATTTACAACCTAAAATCTAAAAACAGTCCGCAGAGTTCCAACATAGATAGTGTCGTTTTCTGAATCACCGTTTGGATTAAATAAAGCATAGCCCCCAGGAGTAAACTGAATATTATCGCTGAAATTATATTGATATTCTACGTTGAGTAAATAGGGCGTATCTGGATCATCTGCCACAGCAGTACCCTCGGAATCAATTAGCGTGGGAGGTTGCCCAAAACTAACAATAGCAGCCGATCCTTCTTTCAAAAAATCACTATAGGTTACATAAGCACTCCAGTTTAAGATGTCGGCATCAGCAGTATCATCAATTGTCGAAGCGGTAGTATAGCCAGCGTAACCGCCCAGGGAAAGTTGTTCTAAGACGCGATAACTGGCAGCCAACCCGTAATTATTAGCGGAATTAGCTTGGTCATTAAATGGATCAGTGGCTGCTTCAGTCCCCACAAAACCAGCCAAATCGTAGTCACTACCCGCACCTTGATAAGTGCGAAGATAAGCTAAAGCAAAATTCAAACGTTCTTCTAAAAGAGAAACATTCAAGTTAGCTCCAGCAGCATAGTTACCGTTAAATAAACCGTTGCCAGACGTAGGATCGGCGGGATTAGTGGCCCAGTAGCCTACGGCTAAATTTACGGTATCTAAAATATCAAAATCAACGCCAACAGCAGCACCTCCTCCGTTAGCATTGTCGTAAATTAGATTATTATAAGCACTAAATAAACTTAGTGTGTCATAGGCTACTCCCATCGTCGGGACGACATCAAAAAAATCATCGACATCAACGCCATTGGCACCGACTAAAGCAGAAATTCTCTCTGTGACGGGGAAAGTATAGTACAGATCACTAAGTTCAACATCATTATCATTATCTCCCTCAAGGTTAAGAGCTAAAGAATTAGTTCCCCCAGATTCGGCAGGACTAGTAATGTTTGCTGCCTGTAACATTATTCTTAGTTGATCTTCTCCCGTAAAGCTGCTGTCAAAATAGAGTCGAACGCGACTGCTAAAGGTTATTTCATCATCAACATCGCTACCGTCTGGCTGAGCATCGCCAAATGTTCCCAGCACATAGTTAACAATCTCTGCATTCAGCTTGGTAGTGGTGGAAAAAGAATTGTCTTCTAATACAGCAGTCCGACTCTCAAGTTCATCGACTCTACCCCCCAAAGTAGCCAATTCTGCCGCAAATTCCTGGTTTAATCGCTCTATAGTTGCCAAATCTTCGGCTGATACCGATTCCGAGCCAGCAATCAAACGCTCAATCTGATTTAAACAAGAGTTTAATCCTGCGGCAAATTCATAACGAGTCAAGGGTTGACTACCTCGATATGTCTGATTGGGAAACCCTGAGATACAGCCGTAGCGGTCAACTAAACTTCTCAAGGCTTCATAAGCCCAGTCTGTCGGGGCAACATCTCTTAGCTGATTGACGTTAGTAACCTGCCCTAAATCATCTTGATAGATATTTTTGGGCATGGCTTGAGCGCGATCGCACCCGAGTAAAACGACACCAGAAACTATTGCACCAATCGGGAGCAAATTAACTACACGATTCAACATTATCCTCTCACCTAAAAATTATCGATTTTTGACTTTTAATATTATTAAGCTTGATTAGCTTACTAACTGTTCTGAATTCGCAGCAACTTTGGCTGATGCTTTTTTATTAGCACGTCGTACGGGGTTAAGCCGGTTTTCTAGCCAACTAAAGACTCTCGAAGCGATAAAGGTTAAACATAGGTAAATTAAGGCTACTGCTGCATAGATTTCAAAGGCACGGTAGGTGGTTGCCACCATCAGTTGACCCTGGCGGAATAGTTCTTCAAAACCAATAATCGCCACTAAGCTAGTGTCTTTAATCATGGTGATAAACTCATTACCCAAAGGCGGTAACATTCGACGAAAAGCCTGGGGGAAAATTACGTAGCGCATAGTTTGTACCCACCCCATCCCCATTGATTGCGAAGCTTCCCACTGTCCTTGGTCGATAGATTGGATCCCGCCGCGAATAATCTCGGCCAAATAAGCAGCCGAATTAAGACTCAAAGCTGTAACCGCAGCAGCAAAACGATTGAAGCTAAAATCCAAGCCGATTTGCTGTAGTAAAGACGGTAGACCAAAGTAAATCATAAAGATTTGGACTAGCAGAGGTGTACCACGAAAGAAGTCTATATAGATACGACTCACCCACCCCAAAGGCTTGAAGTCGGAAATTGAGGCGGTGGCCAGTAAAGTTCCGCCAATGGTGCCAAAAAATACTGAAAACGCTGTCAACATTATAGTTACCAACGCTCCCCATAGTAAGGTAGGCAACATTCTCGCTAAGCTAAAAGCGGCGGTTTCTCCTTCTAGAGCTGGAGCAACTAGAGGTAATTTAGGCGGTTCTCCTGCAAACCATTGCTGATATATCTCACGATATCTGCCAGTTGCCAGCAGTTCATCTAGAGCATTGTTAACTCTCTCTAAGTTTGGCGAGTTTTTTGGTAAAGCAATTCCGTAGTATTCTTCGGTTAACAGTTCTCCGATTACCTCAACGTTATTGAGATTACCAACTTTGATCGCATAAAGGGTTACAGGAGCATCATTAACCACCGCATCTACTTTGCCATTACTTAACTCTTGAAGTGCCAGCGCTGAGTTGTCAAAGGTAAATATTTCTGCCCCTGATATTTTGGCAGCTTCTTGCGCTCCTGTCGTACCAATGGCAACGGCAATTCTTTTATTCTCTAAATCAGAGAAACCGTTGATTTCTCCTGTGTCTTCTTTTCTGACGGCGATCGCCAAACCCGATTGAAAGTAGGGACGAGCAAAGTCGACAGTCTGAGCGCGTTCGGCAGTAATAGTCATACCGCTAATGGCTGCATCAATAGTTTGGGACTGCAAGGCGGGTATTAGCCCATCAAAGGGCATACTCTGAAACTGAATCTCTAAACCCGCCTCTTCACCAATTGCTTGAAACAGATCGATATCAAAACCTGTAAGTCCTTTACCTCCTGGTGCCTGCATTTCAAAAGGGGGAAAGGCTGGCTCTGTTCCTACTTTTAAAACCCCTTGAGCGTTTAAAGAAGAAGTTAAATAAGAGTTGAGGCTAACTACTAATAATAATCCAACTAAGCTTAATCCTAACCTTCGTAACCAAAACTGCCAGCTATGTTTATTCATAATTATTGCTGATTACTATGTTCTTGATCTATACATCTATATAAATCAAAAGAGTATTTTTATCCATCAAAATTACCGAAGACTGTCAATTAAATTTATTAATTCTTGACAAGCTTATTCTTAAAAGCTTTATTCAATTATTTATTAATCCAAATATAATACCTTGTTGGTGAATAGATCCCAACTTTTTAAGTCAGCTCTATCTCTAGATATAGATTGATAGATATAGTTGAGCAGTTCAAGATTACAATATTTTTACAATAGGGAAATTATGAACACAAACTAAGATAATTAATGTGTTCAATCGAACAATTGACTAAAAAATATTAAGCTATTTTATTTGCAGAGTAATTTGATTAGATTCAATAATATGTCTACTTCTGCCCCGGTTATTTCCTTTGATGGTTTAAGAAAAAGCTATGGTTCGTTAGAGGTATTAAAGGGGATTACTGCTTCACTTTACAAACGAGATGTTGTTTCAATAATCGGTACTTCTGGCTGTGGCAAAAGCACTTTGCTGCGCTGCTGTAATCGCTTAGAAACTATCAATGGTGGCAAGCTGAGAGTAATGGATATCGATCTTTCTCAACCAAAGATTAGCTCCCACAAGTTAAAGCAGCTACGAACTAAGGTGGGCATGGTTTTTCAGCAATTCAATCTATTCCCTCACCTCAATGTGTTGCAAAACTTGATGTTAGCGCCTGCCGAGGTATTAAAAGAGTCAAAATTAGAATGTCGCGATCGCGCCCTACATTATTTAGATAAAGTAGGTTTGAGTAGTAAAGCCGAAGCTTATCCCGAACAGCTGTCTGGGGGACAAAAACAGCGTGTAGCGATCGCCCGCAGCCTTTGTATGAAACCCGAAGTATTGCTGTTTGATGAACCGACCAGCGCCCTCGATCCTGAATTAGTCGGCGAAGTGTTAACGGTAATGAAGCAGCTGGCTGAAGAAGGAATGACGATGGTAGTAGTTACCCATGAAATGCAGTTTGCTCGTGAGGTGGCAAACCGAGTTATATTTCTCAATGAGGGGATAGTAGAGGAACAAGGAAAGGCTAAAGAAGTATTGACTAATCCTCAATGCGATCGCCTCAAAGCTTTTCTCAGTCGCATGAATAATTAAAACAAGTTATTCTTAGATTGGACGCTAATCTCGGAATTATGGTTAGCGATCGCCAGCGTACCCATTAATGATCGATACCCATATTCAACCCAAGCTCTTTTTAGCTCCTAAATCGAATCCATCTTCCCTTTCAGAATATTTAACCGACCGCCTCAATCGCCTGCAACCTTCACCAGAAGCCTTAGTGTTGATTGTGGCTTTTATCATTGGCGGAGGGTCGGGTTTAACTGTCGTTTTGTTTCGCTATTTAATCGATTTTTTTCAAACTTGGAGTTTTGAAAAACTATTAGGAATAATCTCTATTTGGGGTGGTTGGACATTATTGTTGATACCTACTTTGGGCGGTGCGATCGTCGGTACAATGAAATGGCTGTTTCCCCAGGTATTAGGTCAAGATTTTTATACTTTACTCAAGAGTACGAGAGAGCAAAAAATCGCGCCTTGGCGACCTGCCCTCAAAATGCTGTCAGCCTCTATTTCTCTAGGCACGGGGGCTTCTTTAGGGCCAGAAAGTCCCAGTGTGGAAATTGGGGCGAATATTGGCATTATTCTGGCACAACTGTTTCAAGTCTCCAAAGACCGCTATCGGCTACTGTTGGGTGCGGGGGCAGCAGCAGGACTAGCCGCTGGTTTTAATGCTCCCATTGCTGGAGTTTTTTTTGCTTTAGAAGTAGTCCTGGATACGGCGTTTTCGACTCCAGCGGCTAGTTTAATTTTGCTGTCAGCCTTTATTAGTGCGGCGATCGCCTCATCAATTTTGGGCGTACATCCAGCTTTAGAATTACCAGCTTATCAAGTTTTTAGCTACTGGGAATGGTTATTTTACCTGGGATTAGGATTATTGGCTAGTCTTGTCGCTTTTACCTATACCCAAGCAATTAAATTGGCGCAAGCTAGTTTTCGGGGAGAAATTGCTGGTTTACAGTGGTTAGGCAAACTTCCGATCTGGCTCAAGCCCCTCCTTGGGGGGATAGTTCTTGGTACGGTAGCCTTACGCTTACCCCAAGTTTTGGGAGTAGATTATGGCACAGTAGAACAGATTTTAAGGGGCAGCCAATTTTCTCTAGCTTTATTGTCTTGGTTGCTCATCGTTAAATTAATTGTCACCGCCATTAATTTGGGTAGCGGTTTGGTCGGCGGAGTTTTCGCTCCAGCTATATTTTTAGGGGCTTGTTTAGGCTCGACTTACGGCAATATCTTAGCTTTAATCGTTCCTCCAGAATTAGCCATTGCCCCTCCTCCTGCTTATGCCATCGTGGGCATGGCAGCTGTTTTAGCAGCAAGCGTTAACGCGCCTTTAACCGCGATCGCTTTACTATTTGAGCTGACCAGCTTGCCCTGAAGGGCGCAAGCCCCTAGCTTCTAGCTATGGGGTTAGCCCGAACAGGATCTAGCGACTACGTTTCTGATTTTGTATATACTCCTTTATCTTGGCTAGAGGCGCACCTCCGACAGTAGAAACAAAATAAGAATTTGTCCATAGCGTTGGAAGACGAGATTTTAGCTGAGGGAATTCTTTTCTAAGATACCTAGAGCTAGCACCCTTAAATCTTCTAACCGCTTTGTGTACTCCAAACTGAGGGTCTAAAGATATCAAAAGATGAACGTGGTTTAAGTCTCCTACTTCCATTTCCAATATGTCTACTTGAATTTCAGTAGCAATTGTTTCTAAAATTTCTTTTAACCTTATTTCTATCTGTTGAGTTAACACTGAGCGACGGTATTTTGTCACCCAAACGACGTGATACTTGCAGTCGTAGACAATATTCCGATTACTACTATATTGAACCATTGTATTATACAGCCTTATTCTATATAATTATTATTATGGTAAATTATACGGTAAGAAAACTTAAACTTGAATATTCTGAGCAGTTAAACCAATTAGCTCATGCTGCGGGAGAATTGTATTCCCAAACGTTAGTTAGTTTTTGGCGCACTGTTCGGAAGAAAAACGTTTGGTTGTCAGGCTATACGATGGAGCGATGGTTAATATCAGACAAGCTTCACGCTCATAGCTCGGATGCTGTTACGCAATCATTTTTTGCCAGTTTAAAATCATGGAGGTCAAGACGAAAAACAGATTCAAATTCCAAGCCACCCAAGCGAAGAAAATGGTATTACAAACTTATTTGGAAGTCTTCAGCCATCAAAATAAAAGATGGCAAGCTAAAACTTTCAAATGGGAAAAGCAATGAACCACTAGTAGTCGATTGGTACTGGGACAAGCCCAAGCAGGTAGAACTGGGTTGGAACAAAGCTAGCAAATGTTATGAGCTAAGAGCTTGCTATTCTGAGCCAAAAACAGAATTGGTTAAAAATGGTGGTGTATCTGGCTGCGACCTTGGAGAAATTCATCCAATGGTGTTTACAGATGGACTAGAGACTGATATTTTCAATGGTCGGTTGCTTCGTTCTAAACGTCAGTACCAAAATAAGCTCAAGGCTAAGTTATCTAAACTAATTGATACCAAAAAACGAGGTAGTAAACAAAGAAAACAACTAATCAAATCCAAACAAAAACAACTTGCCAAGATTAAGAATCAGATCAAAGATATCGAACACAAACTAACTAGTAAAGCGGTTTCAATGTTGAAAGAGAAAAACATTCAAACGCTAGTCATTGGGGATGTTCGAGATATCAGGAAAAGTATTAAATACGGCAAGAAAGTTAATCAAAAATTGCATCAATGGAATTTTGGTTCTGTCAGGTCAAAGCTTAAGTATAAGTGTGCCAAGATTGGGATTAACACCGAATTGATTAGTGAAGCATACACTAGTCAAGAGTGCTTATCTTGTCGCAAGAGAAATAAGCCTAGAAACCGCGAATATAAATGTTCATGCGGATTCAAATGGCATAGAGACGGAGTTGGTTGTGCCAATATTCGAGCAAAGTATCTGGGAGAAATCCCAGTAGTCGGGCTTATGGCTAGCCCCTCTGGAGTGAGATTTGAGCCTCATCTTCAGTGTAATCCAAGGCAATCGTTCTTGGGGAATCCCCTAGCTTTAGCGATATGCGAAGCGGTATCCTTTAGGACGCAAGGAGCGTAGCTATGGGGAGTAGTCAATCAAAATTATTCAATTATCTTACCTTTAATGGCTGCTATGGGCGTTAGCGTTTGGATTATTGGTTTGATTCAATCTCAACAAGCAACCGATGGCCTAAATCTTCAGCAAATGGGCATGAACCTAGAAAAACAGGATGAACGAGAACTGCTAGGGCAAATGTCTGTAGCTGAAATGATGTCAAGTTCTTATTTAGCATTGTCTCAATCTTTATCAGTGATTGAGGCTGGTGAAACCATTTTAAGCCATAAATGTCACACTGCTTTAGTCATCGATCAACAGCAGCAATTGATTAGTATTGTTACGCTGGCAGATATTAAACGTCATGTTCTTGAACTCCAACAACATTCAGCCGAGTTACAGACAAATCAAAACCGATAATGAATCAAATTACTAATTAACTGAGTTATTGATTCTAAAAGCCAATTTACCACAGGGTCGTCAAGCTAAAGCTTAAAACTACTTAAACTAAGGGTTATTGGTATTGCTATAATCAGCTTTGAAGCAAATCTTAAATAAACTGAATATACAATGGCAGACTGGCAGGTAGTTAGCGGTGGCATAACTGCACCAAAAGGATTTATTGCAGCAGGAATATCCGCAGGGTTGAAATCTACAGCAGGCGCAAAAGACCTGGCGTTAATTCTGTCTCAAACAGATGCGATCGCCGCAGGGGTGTTTACTACTTCTCAGGTACGTGCTGCTTGTGTTGATTATTGTCGGCAACGACTTCAGGCTAAATCCAGTGCCAGAGCTATCTTATGTAATGCAGGACAGGCTAACGCAGCTACAGGAGAGCTAGGATGGGAAGATGCCAAACAGTGTGCCAAACTGTTAGGTGAGCAGTTGAATATTCCCCCTGATGCTGTGCTTCTAGCTTCTACGGGGGTAATTGGCAAAAGAATTAAAATGAAACAGTTGAGCCAGGGAATTCTGCCCCTGGTTAGAGCAGCAAGTGAGAATGGCGGAGCAGATGCAGCCCAAGCGATCGTGACTACTGATTTAGTCACTAAGGAGATTGCGCTAGAAACTACAATTGAAGGTCGCCCTGTACGTATTGGCGGTATTGCCAAAGGTTCGGGGATGATTGCGCCCAATATGGCAACTATGCTGGGCTTTATTACCTGTGATGCTGCTGTGTCGACTGGTTTGTGGCATGAAATGTTAAAACGCGCCGTTGATCTAAGTTTTAATCAGATTACAGTTGATGGCGACACTAGCACTAATGATTGTGTCCTGGCTTTGGCTAATGGACAGTCTCGCACTACCGCAATTACCGAGCAAAGTCCAAACGCCCAAAAGCTAGAGGGAATGCTGACTGAAGTCTGTCAATATTTAGCCAAAGCGATCGCTCGTGATGGAGAAGGGGCAACTTGTTTAATTGAAGTACAGGTATCGGGCGCACCCGATGAGCGCGCTGCTTCTCAGGTAGCCAAAACCATCGCTGGTTCATCTTTAGTTAAGTCAGCCGTGTTTGGTCGCGATCCTAACTGGGGCAGAATTGCCGCAGCAGCAGGAAGAGCAGGGGTTAAATTTCATCAAGACGAATTAAATATCAAGTTAGGGGATATTGTCTTGATGCGTAATGGACAACCCCAAGAGTTTGACCGCAATTCAGCTAGTAATTACCTTGAGCAAGCGGCAGCAGGTGAGTATCTACAAACAGACACCGTACTCATCTCGGTCAATATTGGTGTCGGCCCTGGTAAAAGCACTGCCTGGGGTTGCGACTTGACTTATAAATACGTTGAGATTAACGCTGAATATACTACTTAAAGTAGAATATTCTTGATTTCAGGTATTTAAGAGATCGCGCTTCACGACAAATAGCTGGAAGATTTACTATGGGTAAAACCATTATAGGAGTTATGGGTGCGGGAGATTCCGCCACTGCCGAAGATAGAGAATTGGCAGAGCAATTGGGAAGCGCGATCGCCGAAAATAACTGGGTGCTGCTTACTGGTGGCAGAACTTCGGGCATAATGGATGCAGCCAGTCGTGGCGCAAAAGCTAGCAAGGGTTTGGTTATCGGAGTTTTACCAAGCAACAGCACCGTGGGGATATCTGATGCGGTTGATATTGCGATCGTTACCGACATGGGTAATGCTAGAAATAACATTAATGTTTTATCTTCAGATGTAGTAATTGCCTGTGGCATGGGTTTAGGGACTGCTTCTGAAATCGCTTTAGCTCTTAAAAACCATAAACCAGTAATTCTCCTCAACCAAGTTGCATTAACCCAGCAGTTTTTTGCTAGTTTAACTACAGAAAACTTGTTTTACGCCCAGACTGTGGAAAATGCGATCGCTCAAGTTAAAAGAATTTTAAGGTAATTAAAGAACGATTGAGCAAGCATTCTTTCGTTCCCAGCTTTTTTTTGTCGCTAAATCCTGGTCTAATCGAGTATTTTTGCGCCCAGGCTTCCGCTACGATCGCTCTTTCTTGATAGGGAGCAAGATAAACTTCTTTTACTTGCTCGGGATTGAAAAACCAAGAATAAGAGCAATCTTTTAGTTGCAGACATTAGTATTTTTATTGGCTAAATAACAGCTTATTTTAAACTTTATTAAAAAAATATTTATACTTTTAAACCTCTGAATATTAAAGCTTAATTTGCCAGCTTGATTTAGTAAAAATGAATGGTAAACGTAGGATAAATCAAAGCTACAGGTGAATTTATAGAAGCTTTATAATTATGGACAACTTAGTTATTTTAGATTTATTCTTGGGATATTTGTTAATTAGATATTGTTTAAAAACAACAATTAAATATATTATATTTGTACTCGATATTACGCTTGTCAAACATAAATAAATTTCATTTTTTATCTCTTTATTAATATATAACCAACCTATAAATCTAGTCATGAACAGTAAAGAATCGATAGTTGCCATCGGATTGGATGCAGCCGATCCTCAACTGATAGAAAAGTGGATGTCTCAAGGGCATTTACCCAATATTAGTCAAATAAGCCAACAAGGAATATACAGTCGCTTACACAATTCGGTTAACTACCAAAATGGCTCAGCTGAATTTTCTGCAACTGAACCATTGTGGGTCATGATGGCTACAGGTTGTCTGCCCGACAAAACTGGATTTTGGGACACTGTTACCTACAACCCTGAAACATATCGAGTTGGTTGTGATGCTGTTTACGGTGGATACGATTATCAAGAGTATCAGCCTTTTTATGCCTTGGGAGATGAATATCGAGTTGCAGTCTTTGACGTACCTGTAACCAGAGTATGTCCAGGAATCAACGGAGTTCAAATTACTGGCTGGGGAGGACATCATCCCTTTTATCCTAGTGAATCTCAACCAGCAGAATTACTACCAAAAATAATTGAACAATATGGCAACAATCCCGTATATCGTCAAGATAACGGCATCTGGTGGGATAAAAAGTATTTTAACTGGGTAACTAAATCTGTAGAACAAAGTATTGCGGCTCGTAGTAAAATTTGCTGCGATCTACTTGGTCAAGGGCATTGGGACTTGTTCTTAGCAGGCTTTGGTGAAACTCATACCCTCGGTCACGATCTATACAATCTTAGTCAATCAGATCATCCTCTCTACAGCCATACGAACCAGATTGATAGTTTGGGTGATCCGATGTTGCAAGGTTATCAGCAGGTAGATCGCGCTATTGGAGAAATTGTGGCAGCTGCTCCAGAAAACGCTCATGTACTGCTGTTTGCGGTTCATGGGATGGGAGCAAATCATACTGACTTGCTCAGTATGATGCTGTTACCGGAAGTGCTTTATCGTATTAACTTTCCAGGGAAAGCAGCGTTGGGGTACGGAAATATGAATCGACCAGCACCTCCTGTCATCACCAACAATATTAGAGGTGGATGGTCAGCCGAAGTCTGGCGACAAGTTTACGAATCTAATCCGCTCAAAAAATTCTGGTCAACCTGGACACCTAAAAAATTCTTACATGGCTCAAAACACGGTTTGCTTTCTCCTTATCCCCTACTAGAGCAGAACGTAGAATTAGGCTGGATGCCTGCCGTTTGGTACAGCCCCTTGTGGTCTAGCATGAAAGCTTTTGCTTTACCTGCCTATGCCGATGGTCATATTCGGATTAATCTTCAAGGACGCGATCGCGATGGGATAGTCAAGCCGCAAGAATATGATCTTGTCTGTAGAGAAATTACCGATATACTTTATCGTCTTCAAGACGGCAGAAGCGGACAACTATTAGTTAAAGAGGTAATCCGTACCCGCAAATCCCCTTTGGATAAGGAGCCAAAATTGCCAGCTCCCGATTTGGTAGTTATTTGGAACACGATTGCTACCGATCTGATTGATAGTCCAGATGTAGGAAGGATTGGACCTATTACCTACAATCGCACTGGGGGACATCGCGAACATGGATTTTTAATCGCCAAAGGACCAAAAATTACACCAGAAACCAAGCTGCAAGAAGGTCGAGCAGTTGATCTTGGGGCAACTATTTTAGACCTGATGGGAGCAAAAATTCCTGATTATTTTGACGGTAAATCCTTATTGAGGGAGTCTTTGTCTCTATCTCAAAAGCATAAATAAAGCAATAAAGTACAATGAATATAGAAGTATCTGTTATTATTGCTGCTTATAACACCGAGCAGTATATTGCCAAAGCGATTTCTTCTGCTTTGTCCCAAACTTTAGCCAATATTGAAGTCATCGTAGTTGACGATTGCTCTAGCGATCAAACAGTGAGAATAGTGGAAAGCTTTAGCGATCCGCGCTTAAAATTACTACTTAATACAGAAAATGTAGGTGCAGGAGGAACTAGAAATAGGGCAATTCAAGCTGCTAGAGGGAAATGGATTGCCGTTTTAGATTCTGACGATTGGTATGCACCCCAAAGGCTAGAAGTATTGGTCAATATTGCTGAACAAAACTATGTTGACTTTATTGCTGATGACTCTTATCTAATTGAAGATGGAGCTAGCATTCCCTGGAGTACGATAATTAATGAAAGTGGCGTCAAGATTAATTCAATTCAACAATTTGAAGCTGCCGAGTTTATTTTAACAGACATCGAGGGTAAACCTGGTTTGCGTTTGGGCTTTACTAAACCATTATTTAAAAGAGAATTTTTACTCAAGCATCATATTAAATACGAAAACATTAGAGTAACCCAAGACTTTTGGTTGGATATGCAGTGTTTTCTGCATGGGGCGAAATTCTTCCTAGTTCCTGAACCATATTATTTTTATCGCGATCGCCCAGGTTCTTTAGTTGCCAGCGATAAAATTGAACGCCTGAAAGAAGAATGTGAGACTATTACTAGGTTTATGGAAAACAGTGAATATCTTGCCCACAATCCCCAAGTATTAGCTGCTTTGCACCTAAAAATGCAAAAAACTCGTATTTGGCTTAATTATTATTTGGTGGTTGAGCCATTAAAACAGGGCAAATTAATTGTTTGTTTGCAAAGAATGTTTTCTCATCCAGCAATACTTAAACATTTGATATTTAATCTTCCCAAATTATTTGCTCGTCGTTGGGAAAATTGGTTAATGAGTCATCCAACTAACTATCAGAAAAATATGTTCAAGGCTTAGTTGAAGATCCAATGCGAAATCAATAACCCAGCGTCTCTAACCAAATACTGAAGACGACAAAATGTTATTGGCATACTAATGGTTAAAACTGCTCAATAACCATTGACAATTGACAGTTTTAACCATTAATTCGATTTATACTACAGCCGTTTTCAGTTGAATAGACTCCGTTGTTAATAACGAAGTGTATCCTTTAGGATTAGTTAGTTCGTAACTTTGAGCTTCAGAGCTTTTAATAAGCTAATCATTGTCCTAAAGGACGACGCGAAGGACGCGAAGCTAATCATGCACGGACTAATCATGCACGGGCTAGTGATGACCGCATACACCTTCGGATATGGTTTACTCATGTGAAAAGCGCAGTAAACTACCTATTTAACCAATTTTTAATAATTCTACATCAAAAATTAAGGTGGCGTTAGGCGGAATTACGCCGCCAGCACCTCTAGCACCGTAGCCTAATTCTGGAGGAATAATCAGCGTACGCCTTTCACCAACCTTCATATCGGCAACTCCTTCGTCCCAACCTTTAATTACTTGACCAACACCTAGCTTGAAGGAAAAAGGACGGTTGCGATCGCGAGAGCTGTCAAATTTACTGCCGTCTTCTAAAGTTCCTGTATAGTGAACTGTCACATTTTCACCTTTTTGGGGAGATGCTCCATCACCCTCTTCGATGACGACATATTTTAGTCCTGAGTCGGTAGTGGTAGCATTAGATAAATCCATAGATTCCTCTTCTAAATCATTATTTTGAGCGATTAACTGGGGAGAATTATTAGTAGGCTGCTGTCTTTCCAAAGCGATCGCCTGTTGTGTAGGACTATTGCCCATAAAAGCAGAAGCGATTAGTACCGATCCGCAAATGACAACTACAGCAATACTAATCAAGATTTCGTTACTCAATTTTTTGACCACCTGTTACTGTATCCTTTTTCAAAATTACTCCAGAGATATTGTACATTCTCAAGCATAAGGGATGTAAAATTACGCTACAGGCGATCGCCTGCTTAACGTAGTCAATTGCTAGTGGTTATTTGCTCATTGATTTTGCTGTTTTGCAAGATGATAATCTGATTACCGATTACGGGATTACGCGCGACTAAAGTTCCCTGATTATCTTCAAGTTCTAATTTACTAAAGCTCAGGTTGCGGGAGCGTTTTAAGATCTCGTTAGCTAGTTTGTTTTGGCGAGATTCTTCCAGCTCGTACCAGTTGTCTGTAACTTTGACTAGCAGACTATTTTGAGACAAATTAACCTTAATCGAATCAATCAATTCGCTGGGATAAACTTGAGTGAGTTCGGTAATCTTCTTTTCTAATGCAGCAATTAGAGTTTGTTCGGGAGTAAAATTCAACTCTGGTTTGATTGCCACTATCTTTAAGTTTTTGACTCTTCCCGGAGATTCTAAGTCTTGCGGAATTGGAATAACCAAGGGTTCTAATGCGGATGCCGGCTCTGGATTGGCTGGCGTTTCTATAGGAATACGAGCCGCATCGGTTTGAGAATCATCTAGCTGTGGTTCAACTAACGGCGTTTTTAAGTCCTCAGCAGTAAAATCTGGCTTGGTTACAGTCTCGGTTGTGGTTGGTTCAGGCATCGAAGCTAGCTTGGACTGCTGCCTTGGTAGCCACAGCCAAAATATTGCCACTATTGCTATGGCGATCGTCGTAACTCCAATGACAATTAGACTCAAATTTATCTTTTTTCGGTTTTTTGGGTTTCTCGGGTTTTTCTTAATCGTCTGTGGTTGTGGCTTTAATGATGTCTTGTCAGCCGAGGGAATAGACGACTTAGCGGTTATTGGTGCTGTTGCAGTTTTGGCTTGGACTTCAGGGTTTTGAGCAACAGTTGCTTCGGCGATGGGTACAGAATTGGGGTTGGGTTTGGCAATTGCAGCATCGGCTAATTTTTGCGTAGTGGTCAATAAGGTATTAATTGAGTCAGAAGGAGGTATCGGCGCCGAATCTTCCTTAATTCCCTTGATTGTTTGCTCAAGTAGCTTAATACTATCGTTTAATAGCTTAAGAGTTTCTGTTTTAGAGAAAAAAGCATCATTATTTTCTTGATCTTCTTTTAACTCATTACTTGGTCTTGGTTGTTCTCGATTTTCTGCTGATTCCATAACTTTAAAATGTTATTGCCAAAGAAACATGGAGATCGTAACAGAATAGCTTTACTGTATTCATAGTTCCAAAATTAATATTTGCTAAATTACAGCATTTATGATCAATTACAACTAAATAGCAGTTTTTCGCGCTACCCTATACTGAATAATTCAATTCTTAAACTATTTTATCTAAGTAAAAAAACCTTAATCCAAGCGAGTGAACAAGATTCCACCAGTCGATTTAACTCGGCAATATAAATTAATTCAAGAAGAAGCTAATTCGGCTGTACTTGATCTTCTTAACTCTGGTCATTATATCGGCGGTGAAGCAATTGCTAATTTTGAGCAGGAATTTGCTGACTATATTGGAGTTACTCAATCTGTTAGCTGTAACTCTGGTACGGATGCGCTTTTTTTAGCTTTGACAGCTTTGAATATTGGTGAGGGAGATGAAGTAATCACCACTTCCTTTAGCTTCTTCGCTACCGCTGAAGTAGTGAGTCGGGTAAATGCCAAACCGATATTTGTAGATATAGATCCTAATACATTTAATCTTAATTTAGCTCAAATTGAGCAGGCGATCACCCCTCAAACTAAGGCAATAATTCCCGTGCATCTTTTTGGTCAACCTGTAAACATGACTGACTTGATGGCGATCGCCAATCAGCATAATTTGTCTGTTATTGAAGATTGCGCTCAGGCTACTGGTGCTGCTTGGGGAGCAAACAAAATTGGCAGTATTGGTCATGTGGGCTGCTTTAGTTTTTTCCCGACTAAAAATTTAGGTGCTTGTGGTGATGGGGGAGCAATTACCACTAATGATCTGGCGATCGCTAAACAAGTAAGAATTCTTAAAGAACATGGTTCTCCGTCGCGCTACCGTCATGATTTCATTGGCATCAATAGTCGGATCGATGCGGTACAAGCCGTTATTTTAACCGTCAAGCTACGCTATCTTGATTACTGGAATAAACAACGTCAAAGAGCAGCCGATTATTATCACGAACTCTTGCAGCCGATTAGCTACCTAAAATTACCCCAGGCTTTACCAGGGGGAAATAGCGTTTGGAACCAATACACCATTTGTCTTACCGAGCATCTATTATCAAACCGTAAAAACCAAGATGTGAGCCAAATAAGAGAGAAAATCAAGCAAAGTTTACAGGAGAAAGGGGTTATTTCCATGATTTACTACCCTATTCCTCTACATTTGCAGCCAGTGTATCAAAATTTAGGCTATCAAAAAGGGCAGCTACCCGCGGTGGAGCAAGCTGCCCAACAAGTATTGTCTTTGCCCATGTTTCCAGGAATTTTACCAGCCGAACAAGAGCAGGTGGCTTATGCCCTTAAAGACTGTTTGCTAGAGGTTTAGCCGCTTGTCTAATCAGTGATTAAACACAGATAAATGGCTGCCAGACAAGGCTTCAACTAGGCTGCGAACAGCAGCTATCATGGCTATCTCGCTTTTTAGCTGATTGATTGCCGAACCTACTCCAACTCCCGAAGCACCAGCAGCGATCGCCATAGGTACTGTAACATTAGATAAACCCGAAGCACAGAGGATGGGAATGTCTACTGCACGGGAGATACTATAAGCTGCTGCCAGGGTTGGGGCTGCTTTTTCAATTAGTCCTCTTACACCAGGATTTACTGGCTGAACGCTAGTTCCTCCTTCAGTTTGAATTATGTCTGCACCTGCTTGGACTAATTGTTCTGCCAGTTGAACTTGTTCGTTTAAAGCTAAAATGTGAGGCACCGTTACCGAAAGGGTAACTTTGGGTAGCAAAGAACGCGTCCGATATGTTAATTCTAGAATTTCAGGAGCTTCAAACCTTCTTCCCTGACTATAAAAGCTATCAAAATTACCGATTTCAATTAAATCGGCACCAGCATTAACTGCGCTGACAAATAACTCTGGTTTAACTGCTGAAACACACAAAGGCAAGTTAGTCAAATTACGAATTGCCTCGACTAAATCAGGTTGAGCAGCAATATCAACGAGAGTTGCACCACCTGCTTCGGCAGCCTTAACGACTGCTGTAACCTGTTGGCGATCAAAATTATTTAAGCCACTAATTACCTTTAGCGCATTTTTTTGAGTTAAGGCTTGGGCTAGCTGAGGATGAATCATATTTACTTCTTGAGATTTTTCAGTTTGAATTAAAGTTCTAATTCAATTATCTTAAGCTGGCATCCTGCACCAGTAACATAAAATCATTGAGAGATTTATGGTCTTATACTTCAATTACTGACGCTTTAAATGATCAATTATCCTCTACTGTTCTAGATTGGACGCTAACTGCACCAGCATTTAATCTTTTAGCTCAATATTGGCTGATTCTGAGGTTAGCGATAACACCTGCTGTCGCTGCATCAAAGCGGTTAATCTTTGCAGGAGCATATCGACTTCTGCTTCTAAATGTAAATATTTTACCTGTTGATCGGTCTGATAATGTCTAGTTTTTTGAGTCTGATTAGATAAAAGTGTCGCCATAAATAACTTGTAATTAATTTGATTTGGTTACGCCAGTTTGAGATTCTAACCTAAAGAAGGCATAATTCACTAATCATAATCTTTAGATTTCCTTTAGAATGCGCTCATTTATACGGTTAATCGTATATTACGTAACCAGTCAGCGATAGTGATTGAAATTTCTTGGATGATGTTTTAATTTTGGTAAGTTTCTCTTATTTGATTATTTGGGGGAAAATGAATAATGAATTAAGTAAACGCGATCGCAACTTGCTGAATTAAATACAAATACAAAAGAACAAAAAAGATGAGTTTATTGTCTAAAGGCTTTGAAGTAGAAATGTATACTGGCACTCCCGAAGGTAAAATTGTGGGGTTGTCAGATCGAATTGTTCAAGCCTTAGATGGTTTTGTTCGTGAGCCTGACAGTCGTAACGTGGAATACACTACAGCTCCCTTTTGCGGTTATGACCGTTTATTGTGCGCCCTCTTAAAACCCAGACAAGCTTTAAGAACTTATCTTCAGACTTTAGGAGATTACACTTTAATTCCTGGTAGTACCATGTCTTTAGGCGGGAGCGATCGCTTTTATCGCTCCGATCCCAACAATCCTTATCACGATTATATTGAGCAAACCTATGGCACAGATGTCGTTACCGCCAGCATCCATATCAACGTCGGGATTGACGATCCTGAAGTACTGATGCAGGCTTGTCGTCTGATTCGGGTTGAAGCACCTTTATATTTGGCTTTGAGTGCATCGTCTCCCTTCGTAGATGGTCAAGTAACGGGCAATCATTCGACTCGTTGGCAAATGTTCCCAAAGACACCTCAGCACGTTCCTTTATTTGAAAGCCATAGTCATTTTATCCGCTGGACAGAAGAGCAGCTAGTTGCTAAAACAATGCGTAATGTGCGTCACCTTTGGAGTGCCGTCAGACCAAATGGCGATCGCCGCCCGTATAATCTCAATCGTTTAGAATTAAGAATTTGCGATCTGGTAGTCGATCCTCTGGCATTATTAGCCATCACTGCCTTATTAGAGGCAAGAATTATGCAGATGATCGATAATCCCGAACTAGACCCTTTACAACAGAGCAATCTATCAGCTAACGATTTACAGTCAGAGTTAATGGCTTTGACTGATCAAAATGAAATCCTGTCTGCACGTCATAGCCTAGATGCAGAATTATACCATTGGCTCGATGGCAGGAAAATTGTGGCCAGAGACTGGATCAAAGAAATTTACGAGCAAGTCTATCCCATTGCCAAAAAACGAGGCTTTAGCTGCTTTCTTTCGCCACTGCAAAAAGTTTTGCGCCAGGGCAACACGGCACAGCAATGGTTGATGTTATACGCTCAAGGTATGCAGCCTGTGGAGATTATTCAGCAAGATATCCAAAATATTGCCAAGCAAGAACGGGATTTGGACTACGCAGTGTGTCCACCTGCTTTGATAGCTTAATTTAATTTAAAGATCAACTGAGCGCAAATAAATTTAGATGGTTCGTGTAGTTTTAGTCAATCCTGAAATACCTCCTAATACTGGTAACATTGCTCGCACTTGTGCTGCGACTAAAACCGAGCTGCATTTAGTCGCACCATTAGGATTTAAAATTAGCGATCGCTATTTAAAAAGGGCGGGGTTAGATTATTGGCCCTATGTCAAATTGCATTACCATGAGAATTTGTCTGCTTTTTGGCACGAACACGCTCAAAGAGGCGGCAGATTGATCGGTTTTAGCGTCAGAGGCAGCAAAAATTATCTTAACTGTCAGTATCAAGATACAGATTGGCTGTTGTTTGGACGAGAAACTGCTGGTTTACCCTCAGAAGTTATTGCGGCTTGTGATGAAAAGGTACGTATTGATATTACAGAACCAAATGTACGCAGCTTAAACCTTTCTGTGAGTGTAGCGGTCGGATTATTTGAGGCAATTAGACAATCAAAATTAGCTAAAGAGTAAAATGCTGAATTTGATTTTTGTCATCTCTCTACTTGTTTAAAATTCAGTTTTACGCTAATCTTCCATAGAAATAAGCAACAACGAAAACTTTTTGGATACAGGTTTTTACCTAAATCAGTAGTTAAGTCGTTCAAATGTACTGGCTAATTATCAGCAACTAAATTTTGTCGCAATATTATTCCGTATTGAGCAAAATAATAAAAATTCCCAGAATTATTCAATTAAAGCAAATGATCAATAGTTATGTCTTATAAGAATGATTTAATTTCTCCACAAGCCCATTCAAATGCCAATTCAAATGATACTGTCAAACTAGCTAATCAAAGAGCTTGTAAGTTAGGCATGACAATATCTCTGGCAGCAGCAATTTGTGTACCGAACTTTAACCAGGCAGTAAACGCCACAGACTTGACTAAATCGGTAACACCTAATTCTTTCTCGACTACAAATCAAGATATTGCCAACTCTTTTCAACGGCAAGGCAAATTCCCCTATTTGTTGCCAAATATTTTTAGTCAAATTACTTCTTCGGTAAAGTCTCAGTTGGTTAATTTATCTAGATTGCCGATAGCATCTGAAGATAAGTATGCACGGTCAACTGATCCAATATTTGCTGTTGACAACTTAAAAAAGGTCAAGCAAGCCACTAATCTCACTAATCTTTTCTTAACTTCATCCTATTTTAAAACAGCAAAAAGCGAGCAACTAATCATATCTGCTTTGGACTCATCTGTGATCAAACCTCAACACCATATCCATCAGATAGTACAGGGAGACACTATTAACAAGATTGCTAAAAAGTATCAGGTATCTAAAAATGATTTAGTCAAACTAAATAAAATTAAGAATTCTAATATTATTTTTGTCAATCAACAGCTGAAGATTCCGACACAAACGACAACTAATATTCAACCAGCAACCAGTCTGGCATCGGCTAATTTACTCCAAGATACAACGCAGCAGGTAAAATCTTCATCCGGCTCGACTAATGTTTTAGTCAAATTAGCTGAAGAAGCTGCTGCTGCCAAATCATTAAAGACAAATCAAGCTGAATTAAACTCAGTAACTGACAACAACCCTTATGTTGAAAAGCTAAGGGCAGAAGTAGACTTATTGCGCGCCCAGCACAGAAATAAAAATAAGTCAGGAGAAGAGCCAAATCAGCGTTCAAGTTTGGTTAATTTACCTTTAGCACCTAATTTTGAAGATACGCATCAACTTTTAGGAAATTTTCCTAAGGCTTCTGAATCAAGAATCAAAGCTAATTCTACTCTTGCTCAACCAAATCTTAGCTCGAGTTTACTTAACAAAGCAACTGTTTCTCTCAAATTGCCTCCTTTACCCGCTGCCGAAGAATATTTGCCTCCTACTTTTGACGGTTATATGTGGCCAGCACAAGGAGTATTAACTTCTGGCTATGGATGGCGCTGGGGAAGATTACATCAAGGGATTGATATTGCTGGTCCTATTGGAACTCCTATCTTAGCAGCAGCAACAGGAGTAGTGGTAGGAGCTGGATGGCATGGTGGCTACGGCAATGTAGTTAAATTAGAACACCCAAACGGTAGCATTACTCTGTATGCACACAACAACAGCATTTTGGTTACTCATGGTCAGCAAGTTAATCAGGGTGAACAAATCGCTGAAATGGGTAGTACGGGCAATAGCACTGGCTCTCATTTACATTTTGAAATTCATGACAAAGATAGTGGAATAGTCAATCCCTTAGCGTTATTAAGTAGTCAATAATCATTGGTGACAAGTTAAGAAAATGTACAACTTGTCACCAATAGCTAATGAATTGCTAATGGCTAAAAACATTATTGTATCGGCTTAATACCTTAACTGACCAATTTTAAATACTGACTTTCCAGCAAAAAAGCCCCTTGAGTAAAGCGAATACCGTAATAGCCTCCAGGACGTCTATCTGTTACTATCCCTGCTTCTCCAACCGTTAAAATATCAGGAGAGCGTAACATGGGCATCGGTTCTGCGGTTTTAACATAAGCAGGCAAGGCGATTATTTTAACGCGATCGCCCACCTGAAAGCTTTTCAATTCTTCGTTCATTAGCAGCTTGCTGATCAGTAATTATTAATTTATAGCAATAGTAATACTAAATAAAAATATTAATCAGAATTCAACAGTACCATCAAGTAGACCTCTTGCACGAATCAGGCGATCGCTAAATCAAGCCCGCGATTATACAAGCCAGCAATAAGATTAAAGCGCAACCCAAATCGTCGTCGTCTATTACGGTAAGGCTGTCCCAGA
>JBHJNW010000146.1:0-20999 GCA_050330395.1 Pleurocapsa sp. | reverse complement strand
AGTTCTCCCCAAGGAGTTAAAACATTATCAATCCCAATGGCAACCTTCTCTCACCTTACCCCAATGGGATATCACTATTGTCCCTACTTAATTGGTATCTTATTTACTTGCAAATCCCTTACCAGTATTCACTACACCGATAACGCTATTTATGTTCATAACTATCCCGAACCAGAATGGTTTACAACTTCTGGCGTATTTATTACCTGGGGTGTCATGACGGCGATCGCATTTATAAGTTACTGGCTTTATAACCAACAACTATATTGGTTAAGTTATTTCCTGCTAGGTATGTATGCTGGCACGGGTTTATCTAGTCCAGCTCATTATTTTGGCGTTGCTGATTAAGTAATGATTCAAGCGCTCGCAGTAACAGTTTTAAACTTAAGATAATGGAGCAAAAGACGAATTGAGTATCGGAGCATTTCCAGAGACTTGGAATAGCATAAGGTTTGGCGGTGGAGGCGAGCTAAGTAGTGTCTGAGCCTAGTATTTTCACCTTCGACACGAGTCATATAAGTTTTGCAGACTAGGTGATCTTCAGACTCAATAAATCCAGGGTATACTTTCCATCCGTCAGTTACGTACCAAAAACTATGCCAACATCTAATGATTGACCAAATAATTTGGAAACTTGTATTACCGCGATCGCCAACTGTCCATAATAATATTCCTGGTTTCCAATGATTTACTACTGTCCAAATCCAGACCTTATTTTTCTTGTTTCCCACAAATGTTTGTAACTCATCTATCTCGGTTATTTCAGGAATTTCGTCTTCTTCTGGAGCATCGGGTAATTTAATTCCCGCTTCTCTAATCCAATTCATCACTGTGGTGTGGTGAATTTCTGTAACTCTCTCAATACCTCTTAAACCCATGCCATTAAGGTACATTTTGAGACATAGTTGTCTGACTTCAGGTGGATAGCTTCGTTCAATTGGCGATTCAACAAACTGTCTTCCGCAATCTAGACATTTGTAACATTGTTTTTCACGACGACGACCGTTTTTAGTTGCTTTTTCTGAGTTGCACTTAGGACATTTCATTCTATTATTTTGCCAAAAATATCATTACTCGTTCAGCAACGCCAATTATTGGTTGAGTTATTTCCTGTTAGGTAACCATACAGCTTAATTAAGGTTTCGCTTGAGGCGCAAAAATCTTGACAGCAGCGCGATATGAGCTTTGGTCATCAGACCAAAACTGTTGCAGGTCAAACAAATCCTTGGTATCAATTTGCAAATCCTCGGTGGGGAACTGTTGCATTGCCTCAATTACAGTCCAACCATCAGAATCATTGGGTAAGTCGGCAGCTTTAAGTAAAGCAGAACGAACTGCATAAAATCCATTATGTTGAGGATGAGTTTTAATTACCGACCCTAATTGCTGCAAAAACTGTTTCCCCTCGGGGGTATGAGAAAATTGATGAATCGCCACGCGATCGCATTCAAAACGATTGTTTAACCAATAGCGCAATTGAACTAAAGTTTGCTCGTCGACAAATTTAGAATAAAGACGAAATTCCCGACTCATCTCTCCTGTAGCTGCATATCTAGCTAAAGACTCGACCGAAATTTTGCCCTGAAATGGTCCATAAATTAACTTGACTTGTTCTGCACCCCAAGCCGATTTAGATTTAAAAGCCAAAACTGATAAGCCTAGACTTAAAGTGATTAAGCAGCGTAAAACCAAAGTTAGTTTAAGATTTTGTTGAATATTCATAGTCCCAAATAGTGTTAACAAACGATCAAAGAATCGAAATTTAAAATCGTTTGCATAATATTTATATCGAAAAAAGTATCACTAAGACTTAGTGTTCCCGATTAAAACTAAAACGAATCAGGCTTAATTAAATTACCTGAACCTTTTATAATCTGGATAGATCTATTCAAAAAATAATGATGAATCAGTCTCAGCAGTTACGTACTTTAGCAGTGGATATTGGCGGCAGCGGAATTAAAGTCATGCTCTTAGATCCTCAAGGTCAACCTCTTAGCGATCGCCAACGTCTTAAAACTCCTGATCCAGCCAAACCAAAACAGGTAATAGATACTATTTTGACCCTCGCCCAGTCACAAGAATTTGACCGTGTATCGGTTGGCTTTCCGGGGGTGGTGCAGCATGGTCTAATTAAGACTGCGGTTAATTTAGACCCTGATTGGCTGCAATACGACTTAGCGACTAATTTGTCGCAGTTATTATCTAAGCCAGTTAAGGTGGCTAACGATGCTGATATTCAGGGGTTTGGGGCAATTTCTGGTCAGGGAGTCGAGCTGGTGGTCACTTTGGGGACGGGATTTGGTTCAGCTTTATTTATCGATGGAAAATTAGTGCCAAATTTGGAGATGGGACATCATCCGTTTCGTAAGAAAGAAACTTATGAACAACAATTAGGTAGAGCAGCCTTAGAAAAAGAAGGTCAAAAGAAATGGAATGATCGTTTGCAAAAAGCCCTGGCTAATCTAGAACATCTGTTTAACTATGACCAACTTTATATTGGTGGAGGAGAAACTAAAAATATTGACTTTACCTTGCCTGATAATGCCACGATTATTCCTAACATTAATGGCTTACTGGGCGGTATTAAACTCTGGACTAATTGATTACTGATTACTGCTCCAATTAATTGGTAATGGCAAGAAAGTTTCTTGATCTGGTTCGATTTGAGGATTAACTTCAGTTGCTTTATCTAACACGGCTTCAACGCGGTCATATATCTGCTGCGCTTCTGACAAAGAATTACCAATACTGGTTAAGCCTAACTTGCCAAATTCTGACAACGCACCCATAAGATGAAACACTGTTCCCGTCTGACTGCCACTATCAAAATGTAGTCTTTCCTGAGCAACAATATCCATCAAATCAGTAGGCAATAAACCCCGATACTGTTCTTTTTGTAAATTATCCGTAGCAATATAATATTTTTCCTGACCTTGCTGACTCAAGAATCTTCCTGTATCGTAATCAAACGTGCCGTTTGTCAACAATCTTAAGGTCATAAAGGGGTGGGTTGTGCCACCTTTACGTAAGTTAATTTCGATCGCCTGGATATCCCATTTTTTGGTTTCGGGATGCTGCACGACAATAAAATCTACTCCATAACGTTCTATAGCACCTTTGGCTGCCAAGACTTCTCCTACTCTCAAGCCAAGTTCCTGTAGTTCATAGCGATAGTCTGCATCAGCTGGAAAATAGCACCCTTCATAAACTTGTCCATTAGCACCGCCTAAAATTTGATCGTGGGTAGAGATAATTTCTACTTCTCCTGATGGTCGAATATAACCTTGAACACTAGGCGATCGTTTAATCTCTCCTTCGACAAAAGCCTCAACAATTGCCCCTAATTCGGGAATACGACGCGAAAAAGACAACCAGGTTTCTCCTTTCCCCTGAAAGCTCATTTTTTCTAACTGTTGACTCAAAGCAGCTTTGGTTTCTACTGCACTGCATAGATTGGGAGCATAGTTTTCAATTGGTCTTAAGTCTAATACAGCATTGCCTTCACCAGAGAAACCTTCATTTAACTTGACAACAATTCGTTGCAGCTTAGGCTGCCTTTGCCAGAGTAGCCATAGCTCTTGCAGCAAATCTGTCGCATTGGTAACAGTGTAGCTTCCGTCAGGATGAGGAATTTTCGCCTCGGCAAAAATTTGACGACTACCGCTTTTTGAACCCCAATTGAGTACTTCAGGAGATGCTGCCAACAGAGGAATGCCTAATTTTAAGGATAACTGCTGCTCTAAATCTGTGGAGTTATAGCAAACCATATATGACTTATTGGGGCGCAAAGCACGGCGAATTTTCTCAACCAGCCGAGGACGGTCTAAAATCTTTTGGGTTAGAGGTTTGAGAGAACCATCGTAGGTGCTGATTAGTAATAAGCGATCGCGAGCATGAGAAAATGGAATTCCTGGCAATAGTTGCAGATAATAATCAATTACGATCGGACATAAAGGCAAAGCCGTAATATAAATTACCCTAGTTAAAGGATTGCGTAAGCGAATCAAAGAAAATAGCAACCTTTCTTCATAGTGTAAAAATCCCGCTACTTTATCTCCTACCTGCTGATCGACGCTAAAAGAAGGAATAACCAGTATGTCGAAGTTATCTTGGTCAAAAATATCAATACTCTGCCACAGCTTCCCTTCCTCAGGTGATTTTGTCCATTCTCGTAGCTGATTTTGTAGCTGCCTAAAACGCTTTGTAGCCTCTGAATGAAATATATCTACCATGTTGATGGAAAGCAAAAATACTTTCAAAAAAACTCTAAGAATTATAGTAACTCGCTATGAATCTTGATTTTCATGTGTTTGAATAATTTATCAAACAGCTTCAAGCTTGAAGCTTAAGGCTAATCGCTAAACGGTTTTAAAATTGCTTACAATCAGGAAGGGTTCAAAACCTCCATGCTTATAGCTTGCAGCGAAGCTAGGTCAAGCCAAAACTTTTTACTGTTTAGCTTCCTGTCTCAGAAGAATTAGTGATGTAACAGTAATATAAAAAGCTATTAAATAACTACTAAAAAACAAATATTTATCGATCCACACAAAACATCCTAAATTTAAAAGTAATCC
This sequence comes from Pleurocapsa sp., assembly GCA_050330395.1. GTDB lineage: Bacteria > Cyanobacteriota > Cyanobacteriia > Cyanobacteriales > Xenococcaceae > Waterburya. The sequence goes on along the minus strand of JBHJNW010000146.1, from coordinate 16,425 downwards.
GATCAACAACAAAATAATGAGTTTATTTGATACTAGCTCGATAACATTAGCTTTATTAATTATGATTAATAGCGGTAACATAAACTGAATATCGTAATAAGAGTATCTACCGACTGGAATAAAAAATTCACCAATTAAGCAGATTAAGGTGCCAAATAAGAACATGAACTTAACATCTTTAATTTTAGAATTATATTTAATTAGATAAAAAGTCAAAAAGACGATCGCTATAATAAATCCAACAACTAGAATCGCTCGACTATTAGGTACGTTTAAAGCATTCAAAGCATCATAGATAGAAGTGTTAAACAAATTACGGAATTCTAAAGGATTTCTACTATGTACACTAAATCCTTCATGAATTTTTGGATAAATAATTTTAGAGTTAGAGATGGCTTTTTGGGGTAAGGATAAATATTCATTTAAATTGACAAACCCCGTCATACCGAGCATAGCCAAAATATATTGCTTCCAGATAAATAAGCTGACTACACTAAACGACAGCACAAAGCTTAATAATAAACCAACTATCCCGCCGAACAAAAATGAATATCTTTGAAAAATCAAAAAAGGAATAAAAAATAGTAAAAATGGAGGTCTTAAACTTGCAGTTATGCCAACCAAAATTCCACTAAAAAAATTATTGTATTTAGGTAATTTGTTTAATAACAACCAGGCGATGGCAAGCAGCAATACATAGATTATATATATTTGACCAGAGTTAACGTGGAAACGCCAAAATAAACCGTTGACAAAAAAAAACCGATGGCAATAGTTGAATTAGTTTTCAGCTTAGAATCACTTGTTTTAAGAAAAATAACTACTGTAGCGATAAAGGCTACCCACTGAACCATGAGCCAAATTACTTTTTGCTGTAGGTAAGAAAGGGGAGCAATAATCGAATGCAAAGCTATAACTGTAGGAGGAACGCTAACTTTAGACAGTAGTTCACCAGGAATATCTAATGGATCGTAAAGTCGTTCCGATAAGCCAGGTTGCCATTTAAAAAAATAAGGATCTATTCCCTGTAAAACTAATCTGCCGGCAACAACTCTATTTCTTAAATCTGTGCCAATATAAGTAAGAGTGCTGTCAATATCGACTATTAAAGCGATCGCCGAAAATGCTAAAGCTAAGATAAATAGGATATTTAGTATTTTGGTGTTTTTAGCTGTTTTCATCAATTTATGATAGACAAAATAGTTTTTTTAAGACTTAAAGTATTTTATACCTTATAGTTATTTTTAATGTCCAAAGCTCACAAAAAAGTTAAATTCCAGCTGTTGTTAGATAGTTGAAAACTCGTTAATTAATTGAATAGAGAAAAAAATCTTCCTCTACTAGACTAGAATTATCAAACGAGCCGATCAAATCAAAACTTAGCTCGGAATTTGTTGTGAATAATTTTCTATCCAATAATAACAATAGCTTACTGCTTTTTTTACTTAACTGTTCAACTTGCTCAATAATTTCTTGTTGAGTTATATCAGTGTTATGTTTAGTGCTTTTGGGTATCCAAACAGTAAATGTACCAAAATCTTCCACTTCTGGGTAATATATTGGGCGATTTAACCAAGCAGATATGGGAGAAACTTTAAGATCTGGACTACCAATAATAATATAATCTGCTAGTTTATTTTGTTGAATAAATATTGCAGCGTCTTGACTATTAGAGAAAGGTTTAATTAAATCGAGAGTATATATTTTGACTCCAGCATAAAATTGGATGAATAGAATACTTGTTAGTAAAATGCTTTTATATTTGTTAAGGAAACGAAATATACTGTGCTGAATAAAATTATAGTAATATTGGTTCAAAGCTAAAAAATTAGCTCGAGAATTATCAAGGAATATCCAATAGCAAGCGATCAATAAAATAAACAGATGTCCATTATGTCTTAAGGCGGGCATTGTTGCTACCAAACCAAATAGGGTAATCAATAAAGTACCGCCTGTATAAATCAAAAATACTTTGGGTTGACGAACAAAGATAGCTGCAAAAATTAAAAACAAGAGCAATGATAAAAATGTTGCTATGATCGGAGCAGAATTTATGGAAGCGATACGCGGCAACTGCTGGCTATCAGTCAGAATATTTGTTCCCCATAAGTGCTGATTAAAAAAATCAGGAATCGGAATATAGCTTCTCCAAATCCCGGTGACAACTTTGTCAATACCCAAATCTGCTGTCAAACTATTTTCTATAATAGTAGTTGCAAAACTTGATTTGTCTGGTTGATTTGCTTGATTAACTGCCCCAACTAATTCTGGTTGATTTGAGAGATAATTGGGGGGAATTATCTGCATCATCGCCGTCAACAAACCGCATAAATAAATGGTGATGCTAATGATCAGGTTTGATTTACGTATAGATTCTCTGTTGAACCAAAATATTTTTATTAGAGCCTCAGTAAACAAAACTAAAGCGAAAACAAAGCCAATAATCAAACTATAGGCATTGACATGGCATAACAAAGCCAAAACGATCGCTACAAATAGGTAATTGTTCTTTTCTCGACCTAGTAAGCTGCAACAGGTAAAAATAAGCAAAACGCCTAAACTATAATTTCTGCTAATGATTCCATATTCATATAAAGGAAAATAGCTAAAACAAAATAAAGTTTTTTGTAAATTACTTAAGCTTGAATAGTAAAGAAAAACAAAGACAACCACCGTAGCAATAATTAAATGCAGCAGTTGCATAATTAGCGGATTATAGGTTAGCTTTGCCAAAAAATATAAGCATAAGTACCACAAGCTTGGATGACCTATATATTTTAAATTATCCAATAAATCTGCAAGAGAATTGCTATCTCTAGCAATCAACCACGCTTCCAATTCATCGCGCCACATTTCATGATTGACTATGCCAATGGCGCTGACCATAAAAAATGTGATTAGCAATAATGAATAAAGAGTCAAGTCGGCTTTACTAAACTGGTTTAATCCGAATTTAACAGTATTATCCATTTTCATAATCTCAACTGAAAACAATATTTAAATTACGTTATTTTGAGAGATTTAAAACCAAATCTTTCCCAAAAAAATCCTGCTACATTAGCAACTTGTGAAAGAAAAAACAGGACTGATATTAGTATTTTCGGCTGTTGGGAAGTTTGCGAAAAAGGATAAGAAAGTAAATCCAAGTAAAACGACAATGGCTCAACTTGAATTTCTTGAGCTGCTCTTTGAGAACGTATTTGATGAAAACAAAAAGCTCCTCTACCGTACCCAAAATGCTGTTGGCAAAATGAAGCCAGGTCTAAATTGTGATAGTGATTGACTTGTGCCTCAGGTACATATACCATCGGATAGACTTGATTCCAGCGATCGCAAAAATCACGGTCTTCAGCTGCTGCTAAGGGAAAAGAAACATCAAACCCATTCAAAGCCCTAAAATTAGCAGTGGGCATCGCAATATTATTTGAGGCAAAAAAGGCATTTTTACCTTTAGCTGGATTGTAATATTCGTAAAGATAATCAATCAGCTTTTGCGAAGCAGTCGAGAAAGGATTATTAGCCAAAGCATTGATGGTTTTACCCCCCAGCATAGCCTGGGGTGCATTCGCAAAACTAGCGGCAAACCTAGTCAGCCAATCGACATTGGGTTGACAATCATCGTCGGTAAATGCCAAAAACTCGCCGCGAGCAACCGTAGCACCACGATTTCTGGCAGCAGCAGGACCAGCATTTTCTTGCCGTAATAGCTGGAGATTAATCTTGAGTTTAAATGACTCAACCACATAATCCAAAGGCGTTTTACTGCCATCATCGACCACGATAACTTCCCAACAATCGCGAGGATAGTTGAGCGAGGCGATCGCTTTTAGACAGTTGGCTAGTCTTTGGGGACGATTATAGGTGGGAATGACAATGGAGAAAAAAGGTTTCTGAGACATTACCAATGATAAAAATTTGAAAAATTTGCGAAATTTTAATTACTGTAAAGCAAAATTTATTTCCTGGTTGTATCATTAAATCTCAAAAAAGTTAAGATAACCGTAAGTTGTAGAAAACTTTCAACTAGTTTTAGGGTCAAACGATCCAGAATATAGAGGAAATTACGATTAAACTTTATTGATAATCTGTAGCTAATGCTCGAGCGTTTACCGCCTCTGGTTTCGGTGATTATTCCCGTCTACAATGATGGAGAACGTTTGCTTCTATGCCTAGAGGCTCTAAAACAACAAACCTATCCAAAAGATCGCTATGAGGTAATCGTAGTTGACAATGGATCGGATGCCGCCGCCAATATCAAGGGCATTGTCGAACAATTTGAGAACGCGATCGCCCAATCAGAATTAAGCCCAGGCTCTTATACAGCTAGAAATAAAGGTTTAAGCGTCGCTAAGGGAGAGGCGATCGCTTTTACCGATGCTGACTGTATTCCTGCACCAGACTGGATTAAAAAAGGCGTTAATTATCTACAGCAAGTCTCTAACTGTGGTTTTGTGGGAGGAGAGATTGAGATTTTTTGGCGCGATCCCAACCAGCCTTCAACTGTCGAGCTTTATGAAAGTGTCTTAGCTTTCCGTCAACAAGACTGTATCGAAAAACATCATTACAGCGTAACGGCTAATCTTTTTACCTGGAAAAAGATTATTGAAAAAGTTGGTGTGTTTAATTCCCAGCTAAAATCTAATGGTGACATTGAATGGGGCAAGAGAGTTTATGCCCAAGGATATCAACAGGTATACGCTGAAGATGTTCGGGTGGCTCATCCCGCGCTTTATTCTTTTAAACAACTGCGTCAAAAAGTAATTCGTTATGCTGGAGGTGCTTATGATCGAGGACACCAGCCAGAATATAATTGGCTGGCATCAAACTGGCTATTTCTTAGGGCGATTGCTTTTAATTTAATGCCACCAGTGTTCTTTGCCATTAATAACTACACCGATCCTCAGCTAAAAAACCTCACTGATAAGCTGAAGGTGATTTTAACTATGACTTTAGTGCGTTATATCACCGTATTAGAGTTACTCAGACTAAAACTAGGAGGAGTTTCTGCTAGAGAGTGAATAATCAAGTAGCTGAAAGTGTTCAACAGCCTGCAATCAAAATTGCTTTTATGGTGTCAGAGTTTCCTGTGCTTTCTGAGACGTTTATTTTAAATCAAATTGCGGGACTAATTGATCGCGGTTGCGAAGTCGATATTTATGCCGAATATCGCGGCGATCGCCATAAAGTTCACCCAATAGTCGAAAAATACCAGCTTCTAGAACGGACGTATTATCTACCAGAACTACCAGAAAATTTAGGATCGAGATTAATTAAGGGTATCGGACTAATTCTTCATTATGCTCTAATCTGCCCCCGTCAGCTATGGCGATCGCTTTATCCTTTACCGTTAACCGATTTAACTCTTTCCTTGTGGTTGTTACATACAGTTATTCCCAATTTAAATCAAGATTACGACATTATTCACTGTCAATTTGGGACACAAAGTTTTCGCGGCATGGCATTTCGTCACGTCAATGCCCCTACCGCCAAACTAATTACTACTTTTCGAGGACATGATATTAGTAGTTTCGTGCAGCAAAAAGGAGAGAATGTTTATCAGCAGCTATTTCGTTACGGCGACTTTTTTTTAACTAACTGCGATTTCTTCCGTAACAAGGCTATCTCGATTGGTTGCCCCCCAGATAAAATTAAGGTTAATCGTTCTGGTTTAGATTGCGATCGCTTTGCCTATCAGTCTCGTTCTTTACCTGAAGACGGCTGGATTCAAATCGCCACTACAGGAAGACTGGTAGAAAAAAAAGGTATTGAATACGTAATCCGCGTTATAGCCAAGTTGGTCTCGACTTATCCTCATTTACGTTATAAAATCATTGGTGAAGGGCATTTACGGTCTTATTTTGCCGAGTTAATCGCAGAATTAAAACTGGCTGAAAATGTCGAGTTAATGGGCTGGCGCAACGAAACAGAAATTGTCGAGATTTTAAAAAATACTCAAATTTTTGTCGCCCCCAGTATTACCGCCGCCGATGGCAATCAAGATGCACCAATTAACGTCCTCAAAGAAGCCATGGCGATCGGATTACCCGTCATTAGTACTTATCACGGCGGAATACCCGAACTGGTGGAAGATGGTAAATCTGGGTTTTTAGTTCCCGAAAAAGATGCAGCGGCTTTAGCCGATAAATTAGGCTACTTAATTGAACATCCCCAACTATGGTCAACTATGGGAAAATCTGGTAGGAAATTTGTCCTGCAAAATTATAATCTAGACCAGATAAATGATGATTTAATAAATATCTATCGTTCCTTGATCAATTCAGATAAAATAATGACTAGAAAAACCAAAAATTGCTAGTATTTACGATTAATTAGCCACTCAAAAACTATTGGTATTATAGATAACATTAAATTCTAAAACATGAGGCTCAGCGAGTGCTTATGCTGTCCAAATTAAACACCAAATTTTAGATTAATGATGAACTTTATGTTAAAACCACAAGTAACTATAGTTACCGTTCCCAGAGAAAGATTTAGCTGCACCCAACAATCTTTAGAAAGCATTTACGAACATACTAAAATTCCTTTTAAGCTAATCTATGTAGACGGTAACTCGCCAGCCAAAACCAAACTATACCTTCAAGAACAGGCAAAAGAAAAAAATTTTCAGTTAATTCGTACCGAATGCTACCTATACCCCAATCAGGCACGGAATATTGGTTTGAGACAGGTAGATACCAAATACGTAGTGTTTATCGATAATGACGTTATTGTTACTCCAGGCTGGTTGACCAATCTTGTAGACTGTGCCGAAACTACCAAAGCAGCGGTGGTTGGGCCACTAATGTGTCAGTATGAACCACTCCATGAAGTAGTTCATTTTGCGGGAGGACAATCGCATATTTTTGTTGACAAAAAAGGTAGAAGAAGGCTGCGGGAAAAAATGTATCTCCAGGGTAAACGCGTTGCCGATGTGAGAGAACAACTACAGCGCACCGAAACCGAACTAGCAGAGTTTCACTGCGTATTGGTAAGACGAGATATATTTGAACAAGTGGGAATGTTAGACGAAGCTTTCCTCAATACCAAAGAACATCTAGACTTCTGTATGACCGTTAGAGAAGCAGGCGAAAAAGTCTACTTTGAACCAGACTGCGTGGTGACTTATTTACCAGGACCTCCTTTAGAAACAGCCGATTTACATTACTATATGCTGCGCTGGAGTAACGCCTGGCAGATGGCTAGTTTGAACCGAATGCGACAAAAGTGGAACTTAGCAGAAGATGCCTATTTCACTACTAAATACAAGCGTCTTTGTTGGCGACGTTATGGCACAATTATTGAACCGTTAGCCCGCCGTCTCACTTTTGGTGTTGCTACAGATTTTATGGCAAGAGCGATCGCCACTATCGATAACGGCGTGAACCGAGTTTTAACCGATAATCACGTGCGATCGCAAAAAAAGAAGTTATTAATCGATAATTAATCATCAATCATGCTGCCCGTTAACAGAAGGCGTTTTCTATCCTGGTTTTTAGGCAGCCTAACTGGTACTACTTTAGTTAGTAAAAGTTCGGCTAGCGATCGCCCAAGTTTTTTACAAGATTATGCAGCAAAAAATAATTTACTATACGGCGCAGCAACTCAGTATTCTATTCTCAAAAGAGACAGAGACTTTACTCGCCGTTTTCTTGAAGAATGCGCTATTTTAGTGCCAGAAAACGATTTTAAGTGGGAAAAGCTGCGTCCCACCCCCCAAGAGTTTGATTTTAGCAAAACTGACTGGTTAGCCAGTTTTGCCCAAACTCATAATTTAAAACTGCGCGGACATACCTTAGTTTGGTACCAAGCTTTGCCAGAATGGTTTGCAACCGAAGTTAATCAGACTAATGCAGCCGAACATTTGATAAATCATATAACTACTGTCGTCGAGCGATACGCGGGTAAAATTCACTCTTGGGACGTAGTTAACGAAGCAGTTGAACCCAAAGACGGCAGAGATAATGGTTTGAGAACTAGCCCCTGGTTAGAGTATTTAGGAGAGGAATATATTGAACTGGCGTTTAAAACTGCTGCGGCTGCTGATCCACAAGCTTTGTTAACCTACAATGATTTTGATTTGGCTTACGATACCCCAGAACAAGAAGCCAGAAGAACGGCAACTTTAAAACTGCTAGAAAGACTTAAAGCCAAAAATACCCCAGTTCAAGCTTTAGGAATGCAAGGACATCTCTATGCAGGATCAGATCGCTTTAATGCAGAAAAACTCCAGCGATTTATGCAGAACGTAGCGGATTTAGGGCTAAAAATTATCGTTTCTGAATTAGATGTGGTCGATCGCACTTTAGAAGCTGCTAGTATTTTTCGCGATCGCGCTGTGGCGAAAATTTACCGTGAGTATCTCGAAATCGTTTTGACACAACCTGCGGTAATTGCCGTGATTACTTGGGGATTGAGCGATCGCTATACTTGGTTAAAAAAATTCCGTCCTCGCCAGGATGGTGCAGAAGTTAGACCTTTGCCTTTAGATAGTAATCTCGATCCTAAATTAGCTTGGCACACTATGGCGCAAGTTTTTAAATCGACAGATACACGAGATAAAGATCTTTCAGGCGAAAAATATACCATTTAAGTCGCACCAGAAGACTGTACTGGCTGCGGAATTTGCGTTGATATTTGTCCTGCTAAAAATAAATCCATCGCTTCTGGTAAAGCAATTAACATTGACTTACCTAACCTTAAAGTATTCTATCCAAACAGGATTTAGTATCATACCTGGATTCAGCAACGCCGATTATCTCAATGAACAATACTGGTTTCTCCATTAGGGCGATCGATTAAAGTAATTCCCATTTGTTGTAACTGTTCCCTAATGCGATCGCTTTGGGCATAATTTTTGCCTTTTCTGGCTTCATTGCGTTGTTGAATCAGTCTGGTAATTTCTGCTTCATCAAAACCATTAGCATCGGCTATGTTTTCTTCAGATTTAACTTTTAAACCTAAAACTTGTGCCAAATGAACTAACGTTTGCTATTGTTGTTGTAATTGTTCTGTTGCGGTATCGGTTTTACCTTCATGGGTTAGGAGATTTCCTTCTCGACGCAGATTTTTAGCTAATTCAAACAAAACAGCTAATCCTCCAGGAGAATTAAAATCATCGACATTTAAGGGACGGATATCTTCAAAGTATGCTTCGATAAAACGTTCTGAGATATCTGCGATCAAATACCCCTTCCTGCTCTTTGTCCTAAATAGTTTTTTTGTTGAGGAGAAAAAGCACAAGAACTACAGACAAATATGGTGTGTTTGCTCATCTCAATTAAAGTTTTATATTTTACTATTTTGATTTCAATTGATAAATATCTGACTGTTCTATTTCAGCAATTGATTTATGAATTTCATAATAATTAAAAAGGTAATTTAGAAAGACTAAACTTCTTGGACAAAATCAAGCCAGCTAAACAGTCATCAAGCTGTTCTTTAATTAAAGACTCATTTAAATTACGCCCGATGAATACAATTTCATTTTTTGGTTGACTTATCCAATCATCTGCTTGTAAATCATAGCGAGGTCCACTCAGTTGGAAAATATGTCGTGAGGAACTTTCTTGAAACCATAATATTCCTTTGGCCCGAAATACATTATTGAGTAATTGTTCGGTCAAAAAATGAGTAAATTTTTCAAGCTCAAACGGGCGATCGCTTTGGAAAGAAACAAAACTAAAACCATCGGTTTCTAGATGATTATTAAAAGAAGAGCGATCGCGCCGAAACTCGGAAATTTTTTCTTGATAATGATCTTCTTGATTTAAACCAATATCTAAAATTAAAGCCAAGGGAACTTTTGCATATTCGCTCTGTAAAATCCTAAATCCTGGCTTGATATCCTCAATAAATTCTTTTAATTCGGCAATTTTTTCTTTGCTTGCTAAATCGATTTTATTTAAAATAACCATATCGCCATATCTAATTTGACTGAAAGCAGCATCGCTTTCAAAATGTTTGGCATCAAAAGCTGCTGCATCAACAACTGTAACCACAGCATCAATGCGAGTTAAAAACTTTAATTCCGTGCCTAGAAACGTTAAAATAATCGGTAGTGGATCGGCAATTCCTGTAGTTTCAATTACTAAATAATCTACTTTTTCTTCTCGTTCTAAAACCTGATAGACAGCATCTACTAAACTGTCATTAATCGTACAGCAGATACAGCCATTTTCAAGCTCAAACATATCTTCTTCTACCGAGATTAGCAGTTGCTCGTCGATATTAATGTCGCCAAATTCATTAACTAATACTGCTACTTTTAAATTCTCTTTGTTTTGTAAAATTTGATTGAGTAAAGTGGTTTTCCCACTGCCTAAAAAACCAGTAATAATCGTCACTGGCATTCCGCTTTTAGGTAGGGATGGTAGGAAATCCGACAGGGTAAAGTTTAGGCGAGTCATATTTTTAAGTTAGTTCGTCCTAAGTTTTTGATAATGATTATCATTTTATCTTGTTCTGAAAAATCTGAGGACCTAGATTTTGAGGAGATATCAAAATCGCGCTTCCCGAAGGGAAAGTTAGATATCCGTGGGAGATTTAAATGATGAAACAAGCAGGTTGCTAGAAGACTGCCCTGTTTTTTTTAGGGCGTTCAATCGGACTTTCTCCCATATGCGAAGCGGTATGGTAAACCATTTGCGAAGCTTATCCTTTAGGACTAGCTTCTTACAAAAGTTGCTCATGGGGAAAACCCCCAAGACCGCACTTTTGCGCTTCGCGTCGTCCTTTAGGACATCCACAATTATTGCTTCGGTCATGTTTGTGTTGGCGATCGCGTCATTACCCTACTTTTCTCATTTTCTCTCGATTTATGCAAGAGGTCTATTAATACCGATCCTGGTGGTATTGCTATTTTCTCTGGAGAAACAACCGCATACATATTGGTTAAATTTTTCTTTCCTTGCTTAAAATTTTATCTACTTTCTAAATAAGACTGCTTCATTCCTCATTCCTCAGCTTGCCACTGACTCGGTACGACAATCATCGAAAAATAAGGAACTTTTGAGGGATTTACCTCTGCGAGCGCTACAATTCTTTGATCGGATGTAGTGGCTTTTTCGATATACTTAGCGCGATCGTATAATCCTAATTCCTTTAGGACATCTACCACTTTGGCAAAATGTCTTCCTAGTTTAATAAATACAGCAGCATCGGCGACAACTAGTTTTTCTTTTAAAACAGATGCTGGCAAGATTGAAGATAGCACCAGATAAACATCATTGCGATAGGTTAAAGGCACTCCCAAAGAAGCAGCACTTGCCATCATGGAAGAAATTCCAGGTACCACTTCTGTAGGAAATTGATCGCATAAGCGATTATAGATGTAAATAAACGTACCGTAGAAAAAGGGATCGCCTTCGCAAAGTACCACTGCATCGCGTCCTAACTTAAGATGTTCAGCCAGAGTTTCGGCTGCTATATCGTAATATGGTTGAGAAGATTGTCCTAATTTAAAAGGAAAATAAAGAGGAACTTGAATCTGTTCCGATTTAATATATTCTAAAACAATTGATCTTGCCAAACCCTGTTTATTTTTATTGGAAATAGGATAGGCAACTACATCAGCCGATCTCAATAATCGTAAAGCTTTGACTGTAATTAATTCTGGATCTCCAGGCCCAATACCCAAACCATAAAGACGACCACTTGATTCCATCATATCTCTCTCTCCGTTGCTAAAGCATTAATGGCAGCGACAGCGATCGCACTACCACCGCGCCGACCGTGTAAAGTAATAAAAGGTACGTTTCGATTATCTGCTGCTAAGGCAGCCTTAGATTCTGCTGCACCGACAAAACCCACAGGAAACCCCAAAATTATCGCAGGTTTGGGCGCACCTGCATCCAACATTTCTAAGAGGTAAAATAAGGCTGTGGGTGCATTACCGATCGCGACAACAGCACCTGCTAAATGTTCTTGCCAAAGTTCTAAAGCTGCTGCGGAGCGAGTATTACCAATTTTACGGGCAATTCCTAGTACTTGCGGATCTTTGAGGGTACAAATGATCTGGTTATCTGCTGGTAAACGACTGCGGGTAATGCCATTAGCTACCATCTGAGAATCACATAAAATTTTTGCACCTGCTGCCAATGCTTTTCTACCTGTAGTTACCGCATTGGCTGAAGCTTCTAGATCGCTGACAATATCTATCATCCCACAGGAATGAATCAGACGCACGGCAACTTTAGCTAGATCTGGGGGAAGACTCGATAAATTAGCTTCAGAACGAATAATAGCAAAAGATTGACGATAAATTTCATCGCCATCACGGATGTATTCAATGGTCATGGCGATTGAGCGTGAGGTATTGTAAATTAGATGTCTGATAGTTGTTTTGTAAAATCTGTTCGATTAAAGCAGGAATATCTGAGGCACATCCAGTATTGCCAGTTAGGTGGGGATGACTGGAAATATATTTATCTAATTCTTTGACTAATGGACGAGTATCGATTAATTGCTGGCGATCGATTCCCGCTGTCGGACTACTCATTATGTTGCGAAGATGATCTATCTCTTGATTTTGAGCAGCCAAAGCGATCGCTTGTAAAGGTTGAAGAACATCAAAAGATATCTCGTTAATAGCTCTTACTTGCAAGTTAGCATGGTTGGTTATCTGAACGAAACCATCACCGACACTTTCGCTTAAATTGGCGATCGCGAATAACTGTTTACTATTAATGATTCCACCAGGAATGCGGATGCGAGAAATAATACCATCCCTAGCTGGAGTGCCATAAAATAATCCAGGACAAGTAATATACTCAGATTTTTTCAATGCTTGATGCTACTCCTTTCCCGTGCGACGCAGGAAATAGATAAGAATATCGACTGAAACTGGTGTTCTGACTTATCAGTTAATCGTAATTACTAAAATCACAGTTGCGGCACAGCGTCGGATTTTCACCGAACTTTCCTAACTTCAGCGACTTTAGATATTAACACGATCCGATATCTAATAAAAAAACAAATTGTTAAAGTGCAAAAATTATTTTATTGATCGACTCAAGTGCAAAGATAATTTAACTTTAGAATTTAATCAACCAGGCGATCGCTTTTAAAAAAATAACAAATAATAACTGATAGCATACAGGAATGTTGAATAAGTAGCTCCCGAATTAAGTCATGGTAAAAACACCATCTAAATCCATCACTTTCAAAGAGTTTTTAGCATTACCAGAAACCAAACCTGCCCGTGAATACGTTGATGGTCAAATCATTCAAAAACCGATACCAAAAGGAAAACACAGTACGATTCAAGGAGAACTAGTCATAGCTATTAATAGTGTACTCAAGCCTCCCAAAATTGCTAGAGCTTTTCCAGAGTTAGGATGGCTAATCGATCCTGATGAACAATCAGTAATAGTTTATTTTCCGCAGCAAAAACCAGCATTTTTTGCAGAAGAAACCGATATATTGCCCGTACCTGAGTTTGCTAAAGAATTGCAGTTAACGTTAGGAAAATTATTTGGTTGGTTAAAACAATGACGACTCACGATCGCTTGTCAATAATCGACAACGTAAACAAAAAATGGCTTTCTGTAGTTGGTATTGGTGAAGATGGACTATCTGGCTTGAGTTCGATTGCACGATCGCTTTTTAATAATGCCGAAGTTATCATAGGAGGCGATCGCCATTTTGCGATGCTTCCCCAAAGCGATCAAAGGGAAAAGCTAGTTTGGACTTCTCCGATCGAGGATTCAATCGCAGAGATTGTGCGACGACGAGGACAGTCTATATGCGTCTTAGCTAGTGGCGATCCGATGTGTTTTGGAATTGGAGTTACCTTGATCCGCCGTATTCCCCTAGAAGAAATGACGATCATTCCCGCACCTTCTGCTTTTAGTCTTGCTTGTGCGAGGTTGGGTTGGTCGCTTACCGAAGTAGAATTATTGAGTTTGTGCGGGCGAGATTCAGCTTTACTTAATGCTTTTCTCTATCCTAATGCTCGTTTGTTGATTTTGAGTTCGGGAAAACAAACACCAGCTATAGTAGCACAAATGCTGGTAGAAAGAGGGTATAGCCCAAGTGAAATTACAGTTTTAGAACATCTAGGAGGCGATCGCGAAGGAATTGTTAAAGGAATTGCCGCTAGTTGGCATGTTACCAACATAGCAGATTTAAACATAATCGCCGTTACTTGTCTTGCTGATTCCGAGACAATCTCTCTATCTCGCTTCCCAGGCTTAAGCGATCGCGCCTATCATCATGACGGGCAACTAACTAAAAAAGAAATAAGAGCGGTTACTCTATCAGCTTTAGCACCTTTAGCAGGACAACTATTATGGGATGTCGGGGCTGGTTGTGGTTCGATCGCTATTGAATGGATGCGTAGTCATGTTAGATGTCCGGCGATCGCGATCGAGCAAAATAGTAAAAGACTTCAATATATTGCCGATAATGCTAATGCTTTAGGCGTTCCCCATCTTAAAATAGTTGCGGGAGAAGCCCCTAATGCCTTACAAGATTTACCTCAACCAGATACTATCTTTATTGGGGGTGGACTAACTGCTGCTAACTTACTAGAAACTTGTTGGGATGCTTTACCTGTTGGAGGTCGTTTGGTTGCCAATACTGTGACAGTTGAAAGCGAACAGAAATTATTGCAATGGCAAAAAAAAGTAGGTGGAGAATTAACTCGTATTGCTATTTCTAGGGCTGAACCTGTAGGAAAATTTTTAGGTTGGAAAGCGATCTCACCAGTGACGCAATTGGTAGCTGTGAAATAGCTTCTAGTATTTTGTACAGTTGAAGTGTAAAGATATTTTGTGGTGATTACAAGGAGGAATCTTAACACTTGCTCCTGTATCCAACAAAATTTGAGCAAAAGCCTCTGCTTGGTTTAGGTTAATATGGCGATCGCTCATAATTTGTTCATAGCGTTTCTTATACCAATGAGGTTGGTTAATGCTGAATTTATTCTGATCGATGAGGAACGCTTCATCGCGGTGAGAAGAGGAAACTTGGGACTGCTCTTGGTCGTTGTTTACAAAATGCGTGGTAATGCAGTTCGTTTGATTTCTGCCCGTCGCGCAACTCGACAGGAGGCAAAAGCTTATAATTATCTGCGTCGTATTCTTCGAGAAGAGTTAATTCAGACAGGCAGTTCTTCTCAATCTCTAGGTAATGCCTAACCAGGGCTTGCAGCGGATGGAATCAACACATTGGTGATGACGATGACTCGAAGACTTTGGTCACCGCTGAAGCCCAAGCCGTTGGGCAAACTATTCTTAAAAGGTATGGCTAAGGGAGAACACGCTATATGTCCGAGTTTGACCTCGAAGTAACGCTGCGCGAGATCACTAAGGAAAACTGGCGTGATATCCTCCGCTTGAAAGTAGCCCCACACCAAGAGCAGTTCGTGGCATCCAACGCCATGTCTATCGCAGAAGCGCATTTTAATCCAGAAGTTGCTTGGTTCCGCGCAATCTACGCTGGTGATGTGCCAGTCGGTTTTTTGATGTTAGAAGACGACGTAGCTCAGCAAGAGTAATTTCTGTGGCGCTTTATGATAGGTCAGCAATACCAGGGGCGTGGGTACGGGCGAAAGGCACTAGAGTTGTTCTTTGCACACGTCAAGACGCGCCCTGGAGCGGATGCGGTCGAAACAAGTTGTGTGCCAGCCAAAGGTGGTCCCGGCCCGTTCTACGAGAAGATGGGCTTTGTCTACACTGGAAAAGAAGAGGACGGCGAACTTGTGATGCGACGTGAATTGTGATCTAGAAATGGTATGTGGGTAGCCAGCCGTCCAACAATTCAAATGCAACGGACGGTTGAAAGACTACTTATTAATAGCAATTTATCTTCTCAGGCGATCGCTGGAATATTTGTTCTTAATACAGAGGCAAATTATCCCAGAATTAATAGTATTGCTCAAACTTTTAACATACCTGTTCGTTTGTTTGATGTTAATGAATTAAATATAAATAGACCTGTTGCGGAAACATTAGCATTACAAGCTGTGGGTGCAACAGGTAGATTAGTTACCCTAGATAATGCGATCGCGATTGCCTCAGCCCCTCTACCCATTAATGTTAATAATATCGGTCAAGCAAGAGGAAAACTAGCGATCGTTGGTACTGGCCCTGGTTGGCAAAACTGGATGTCAAAAGAAGTTAAAGAAGTACTGCAAACCTCAACCGATTGGGTTGGTTATAAAAGTCCAGGTATTTCAGCCATGCAAGCTGCTGCTGTTGGTGCGCCTTTGGGTCATAATTTTTGTGCGATTTCCCTTTCCGATATTCTTAAACCTTGGTCGGTCATCGCAGAACGCATTGTTGCTGCTGCCAAAGCCGATTTTGTGTGAGATGGGTGATACTTTTATTCCAACTCTAAAATTGGTCGATTTGAAGTTCTCTTAGGAATTCTTAAAATTATTCAACCACCCCAAGGCATTCTCTACATCAGTAACGTGAGTCCCTG
>JBHJNW010000145.1:0-8032 GCA_050330395.1 Pleurocapsa sp. | reverse complement strand
TCTCGTCAATTCAAACCCATAGAAAAAGTATTAATTGCCTATGACGGTAGTCCTACGGGGCAGAAAATGCTGCAATTTATCGCAGATTCCCCGATTTTTCAGGGATTACAATTACATCTGATTACTATTACCAAAAATAGAGCCGAACCAACCGCGATCGCTCGACTTAATCAAGCCGAACAAAAATTCGCGCTTGCTGGATTTGAATTAGTTTCTCACCTCCTCGAAGGAGAATCGGAAAAAGCGATCGCTCAATATATTACCGAGCAAAATATCAGTTTATTACTGATGGGAGCTTACGGACATAGCCGAATTCGTCATTTGGTAATTGGTAGCACCACGGCTCAAATTTTACGTAGCAGCCATATTCCAGTACTGGTGTTTCGGTAATTACTTCTCAATTGATAATTTTTATTTTTCGGGCAAAATAGCGATTCACTATTGCTTAAGCAACAATGCTAGTATCTTTAACCATGAGAGTCTAAAAGCTGGACTGTAGTGGCTTGGGGACCCATCTCGCCCATAGTTTCTTTATATCTGACCCCGCTACCTACTGCCAACCGCTTAAAATCATCGTTGATTACGCTATTGCGATGAAAATATACTTCCTTACCAGTACTAATTTCTTTGAGAAAACCATATCCCTGTTCGGGAAATAGTTTGGTCACCATTGCGCTTACTTGCTGTTCTGGATGTACTTTTCTTTCGCCTTTTTGTTCTGTGGTAATGCTAACTATCTGACGGCGTGCAGCGTCAAAAGCATCACGAATTACTGTTTCTAAAGGTAGATATTGTTTGCCAGTATCAGGTTTTTCGACTACCGCTATTTCACGACCGTGAGGAATTGTGATGTCAATACTTACCCGATAGGGAGAACCACTACTTGGATGATTATTATCTTTTTCTATTACTACACGGCAGCTATTTATATAGTCGCAAAACTGTTCTAGCTTAGCTATTTTTTCTTCAACTAGGCTGTGGATTGCGGTAGTTTTTTCTAGGTGACGATAAGTAATTTCTGGCTTAATTTTCATTTAGTTTATCCGTGGACAATGTTTTTTTTCAACTGTAATTCAATTAGTTGGCGATAAATTCTGGCAAAGGCATCGGCGATCGCGCCTTGTAGCGAGTCTTCCGCTTCTGGCTGAGGGGAACGTAAAGTGTACAGTTCGACTCCCTCAGGCAAGCTGAGATTAATACTCACTAAATAAGCGTAGTTAGTTTTTTTTGCTTTATGTCGGGCGATATTTGCCACTTTCACCTGACAATTTTGAACCTCATGACAAACCTGACTTAATCTGGAAAATTTATCTTTAATAAGAGAGTCAACTTCTAACGTTTCTTCGAGTGCTAAATAGTTAGTTATTAAAGGATTGGCTAATGTTTTCATTGCCTAAAAATATTGTCTGCTACAGTAGAAATTAGTATATACTTAGCAATCGGTGCGCTACATCTATCTTCAGTAATATCCTAATTGCTGAAATTCAGCCTATATTCAATCGTTGAGTGCAATTAAGGCAGATTAATCGACATAAACTTTCTATTTGTTTAAATTAACTAACCCCAGAAAACGCGATCTAAATTTGCCAGATAACAGTAAGCTTGATCCATGGCGTTTGTAGCAAAGAATCAATGGTAACCATAAACGATAATTATCTCAAACTCAAAGCAGGGTACTTGTTCCCTGAAATTGCCCGCCGAGTTAGTGCTTTTGTAGCAGATAATCCTGAGGCACCGATTATTAAGCTAGGGATTGGAGATGTCACCGAACCCTTACCTGCTGCTTGTCGTGATGCGATCATTCAAGCAACCAAAGAAATGGGCGATCGCGCTACTTTTAAAGGTTATGGTCCAGAACAAGGATATCTCTGGTTAAGAGACAAAATAGCCCAACATGACTTTCAAGCTCGTGGTTGTGACATCGATGCGTCCGAAATCTTTATCTCAGACGGTTCTAAGTGCGATTGCGGCAATATCCTTGATATTTTTGGCAATGATAACCAGATTGCCGTTACCGATCCCGTATACCCTGTTTATGTCGATACTAATGTGATGGCGGGACATACAGGAGAAGCCAAAGACGGCAAGTATGAAGGCTTGGTTTATTTACCGATCAGTGCCGATAATAATTTTACTGCCGAAATACCCAGTGCCAAAGTAGATTTAATCTATCTCTGTTTCCCGAACAACCCGACAGGTGCAACCGCTACCAGAGAACACCTGAAAGCTTGGGTAGATTATGCTAAGCAACATGGTTCATTAATCTTGTTTGATGCAGCTTATGAAGCCTATATTGTCGATCCAGATTTACCTCATTCTATTTATGAGATCGAAGGGGCAAAAGACTGTGCGATCGAGTTTCGTTCTTTCTCAAAAAATGCTGGCTTTACAGGAACTCGTTGCGCCTTTACCGTAGTTCCCCAAAACTTAATCGGTAAAGCAAGTGATGGTTCAGATGTGAAGCTGTGGCAACTCTGGAATCGTCGTCAGGCGACTAAATTTAACGGTGTATCTTATATTGTCCAACGGGGTGCAGAGGCGGTTTATTCTCAAGCGGGGCAGTCACAAATTAAAGAGTTAATTGACTTCTATTTAGAAAATGCCAAAATCATCCGCGAACAGCTTACCGCAGCGGGCATTCAAGTATATGGTGGCACAAATGCCCCCTATGTATGGGTGAAAACTCCTAATGGCTTATCTAGCTGGGACTTTTTTGATAAGTTGCTGTTGAACTGTCACGTAGTCGGGACACCTGGATCGGGCTTTGGTGCAGCAGGGGAAGGCTATTTCCGTATCTCTGCTTTTAACAGTCGCGAGAATGTTAACGAGGCAATGAAACGAATTACCGAGAAGTTTCAAGCTTAATATCGTCTCCCTGTTCGCCACCCAAGTTGGGGAACACATTAACTAAAGCATCGCATCAAATAGCGATCGCTATTTGATGCTTTCAACAAAGTCAAACGAAAAAGATTTATCTGGATGATGTTGTGCTGCCAATTTCCATGCAGAAACCCTGGATTTATAAAAGATTTAATCGCCGAATATTTTTAGCGTTAGTTTTTGCTCTTTTAGTCTCTAGGAAAAGAGCTGCCGTTGGTCAACTAAACATCACTAGCTGCCATTGGTGTTGGCTTGGCGCAGTAACCAATAACTCAATAACTATCAAAGCTAAACTTAGCAATCGAGTTACACAAGGGCAAAATTTTATTCAGATTTTGTATCATCAAACCGACTTGAGTTTTAAGCATCAAGCAATTAAAAAACTCAAGGCAACTTCACTCGTTGAGCAAATAGCTACGTTTCACTTGTCTGACTTAAAAGAAGATACTATCTACCACTACGTAATTATTGCCAATGGTCGTAGATATCCTCGCCAAGGAACATTACAATTCAAAACAGTCAAAGTTAATCAACCATACAGTTTTGCGATCGCTTGTTCTGCCTGCGCAGGAGGTACTATCAGTCAGTTTTTTAGTTTAGGAGTAAGCAACAGCAAGGTATTTGATACTATTTGCCAATACAAATATCAAGCTGAAACTGGCCAAGATACTAATTTAGCTTTGTTTATTCACATGGGAGATTTACACTATCGCAACGATCTAGCTTTCATTGGCTTAAAAGAAGATTATCTTGACGATTATCGACACAATTATGATTTAGTGATGAATCAACCTAGACAGAGAAATCTCTATCAAAACATTCCTCTGGCTTATATCTGGGACGATCATGATTATGGAACGAACGATTCTGATGGCTCTTATCCTCTAAAATATATCGCTAGTCAGGCTTATCGAGAACAAGTACCCTGTTATCCTCTGGCAGAGACATTAGATGAATTAAAAGGTCAAGGTGCAATTTATCAGTCTTTTGTAATTGGTAGAGTCAGGTTTATTATGACCGACAGTCGCTTTCATCAAGATTCTCTAGATGATTTAAATAACCTTGCTCCCAGCCTTTTGGGTAATGTCCAAAGAAAATGGCTGTTTGAACAGTTAAAAATCGGCAAACAGCAGCAACAAAATAACCGAGAAGGATTAACTATTTGGGTTAACAGTATTCCTTGGATAGCTGACCAAAATGAGGCAAGTAGCTCTTGGAATAAATTTGCTCAAGAGAGAAAGCAAATTGCTAATTGGCTCAAAGAAAATAAGATTGATAAATTATTAATGCTTTCTGGCGATGCTCATATGCTAGCAATCGATGATGGAAGAAAGTCAACAGCTAATAGCTACGCAACGGGTGGCGGAGGTTCTTTTCCAGTAATTCAGGTAGCTTCTCTTGATAGTAAAGCGTCCTATAAAGGTGGTCCTTATAATGGCAAAAATTATATGATTAATTCAGCAGTTAAAAGTAGCAATGGTGCAATTCCAGGTAAAGGACAGTGGGGAGTATTAAACTTTTTTGATGACGGTAATAAAATTGAAGTACAGGTCGAATTAAAAAGAATGGAAAATACTTTAATTCAACATACTTTTGTCTTTAATTAATGTAGATGTATAAATTTTATAGCGCGAGCAAATACAATTTATCCTCAAAGAACTTCAAACCCAGCAGAGATCGCTGTTTTTAAAGATGCTATTTTGGGTAATACTCTGGCAAATAGAGTAGCTTTCTCTGCCAAGGTTTGAATCGAGGTAATATCTGACAACCAACGGTCAAAAATACTCTTTGTTTGGTTAGATAATTACCTGCTAAAAGTTGGTCAAAACTAGCTAATTCGAGTCGCGAAATGAGCCAAACTTTACCCGTCATCTCCAACTGATCTATGCTAATTGAAAAAGGTTCGTAGATTATCTCCCTTTTAAAGCCTTGCGAAAATTGCGACGATAAGATTTATTACCAATCAATAATACTGGCCATAATAAAGTAAGGGTGATTTTTCCAGGTAGACTAGCATTAAAGTTAGTGCGACCGTATCCTGATAAAAACTTCCAAATTCCAGCAGCATAAACAACGAACATTACTAAACCAATAAACTGTGGCATATCTACCTTGCTATCTAAATAAACCAATAACAGCTATATTCTAGCAATTGTCAAAATTTATTCGTGGGGCTTAAAAACGCAATTTTTCAGGTTCTGTATCTAAACTTTTATTTATAACTTATAAACCAAAATGATCTGTTCGAGATTAAGCGCGATCGCGCTTTAGATCGTAAATCACTTTTTCAGCTACCCAGTTGGGAGAGCGACCAGTATGACTCATCAAAGTACCAGACAAAAGACGATTAGCCGTCTGTGGATTGTTTACTAGCCTTAATAGTTCCCGACGTAGTTTGGGACTGACGCGATCGAGTAAAGCAGCATTGTGGTTATTAGTGATAGGTAATGAATTAGCTAAAGAAGGGTTGTAGGCGCGGGTTAAATGATAACCCACAACACCAGTACCGATTG
Source organism: Pleurocapsa sp. (assembly GCA_050330395.1). Lineage (GTDB taxonomy): Bacteria > Cyanobacteriota > Cyanobacteriia > Cyanobacteriales > Xenococcaceae > Waterburya. Next base: position 2,639 of record JBHJNW010000145.1, on the reverse strand, counting down.
CCAAACCAGTTAGACCAACTATGTTTCTAACATTGTCTGTAGATTGGTCGTTGGCAGGGCGATCGCCATAGGAAAAATTCTGGCTTAAAATCAGTTCAGCGTTAGTTGATTGATTAACTAAATTATCTTGATTAGCTTTAGCAGGTAAAGCCATTAAGCCACCAGCAATACTTGTACCAATTAGAGTTGTCAAAATCGTTTTTAAAGTAAACATCTCGTATATATTTATGTGTCATCGCTTTCTATATTGATTATGACGCTCCTATATGACGATAAAATGTCGTAAGTATGACAATATTTCCCGAATCGATCATTAACATGAACTATATAGAACCTAAAATTTCTACTTAGAATAAATAATAAACAATCAGCATATAGTTAATAAAATTATGATCGCCCTTTTAGATCGAGAACCACAAACTTATCAAGGACAGTTTGGTGAATATACTATTACCAAGCGCGATCGCCTAGAAGTAATTATTTATCGCGCGGGGTTGGTAGTTGCTGCTGCCAGTTTTGCGATCGCCACTAATCTCTTTTTTGCTCAGGGAAAAGCTGCTTTACCTGCTATCACTCCTTTATTTATGCTTTTTTCACTTGGTTTGGGAGTGAGCTTATTTTATATTCATATTTATATGAAGGCATTACATCGAGTTTTGCAGGGCTTTTGGTTAATTGGTACAGTCGCCACAGTGGCGATCGCCCTTTCTAGTCGTGAACCTTTGGCACTATACATTTATCATCATCCCCTGACTTTGTTGGGTACAGGGTTTAGCTTTGCAGCTTTGACAGGAATCTTTTTTAAAGAGGCTTTCTGTTTTAATCGCCTGGAAACCAAAATTCTTACTCCTATCGTACCTTTATTGTTATTAGGACATATGACAGGACTGATTCCTGTTGAACTAGAACAAGCGTTGCTGGGAATTTGGACAATTGGCTTTAGTGTCTTCGCAATCAGAAAAATGACCCAAGAAATCGATCCTGACATTGGTGACAAGTCCGTATTTGCCTATTTAAAACAGCAAGAAAACCTAAAACCCAGCTAATACTAGATCCTGTTCGTCTAGAATATTTGAAGGTAAGTCAGTAAGTCAGAAGTACCACGCATGGTATACCACAGGTACATCAGAAGAGTTATAGCTATCTCAACGAAAGAATACTTGCGATGGGCAGATTTAGTATAACATTCTCGAAAACATTAGGATTCAACCATCGTTTTGCCAAAATTTGACGATCTAGCAAACTCAAAATTGCTGTCAGCTTTTACCGCAATCAATAATCAATCAGCAACGCCAAATAAATTATGACCGATACAACTAATCTGAGAATTGTTTCCTTGTTGCCTAGTGCCACAGAGATTATTGACTGTTTGGGTTTGACCAAGGCGTTAGTAGGACGTTCTCATGAATGCGATTATCCTCCCGCCGTTAAAGATTTACCCGTATGTACTGAGGCCAGATTAGATAGTGATAAAAAGAGTGGCGAGATTGATGCCGATGTGCAAACTCTGATGCAAAAAGCACTCAGTATTTACAAAATCAAAACAGAAGTTTTAGAACAACTACAGCCGACTCATATTATTACTCAAGATCAATGCGATGTATGTGCAGTTAATTTACCAGAGGTAGAGCGTGCGATCGCGCAATTAACCAATTCTAACCCTCAGGTTATTTCACTCCAGCCAGATCTATTAAAAGAAGTCTGGGACGATATTGAACGAGTGGCAAGAACTTTGGGAATTGCAGCCAAACCTATTTTAGCTCAATTACAGAGTCGCATTGATACCATTGCTAATAAGGTTCAAGTTCTAGTAACCGAACAACCCACCGTGGTTGCTCTAGAGTGGACAGAACCTCTGATGGTAGGTGCAAATTGGATTCCCGAACTAATTGAAATTGCTGGAGGAGAGCCGCTTTTAAGCGTCAAGGGAGAGCATTCTCCTTATCTGTTTTGGGAAAGTTTAATTGATGTCGATCCAGAGATAATTGTCATTATGCCATGTGGATTTAACTTAGAGCGTACTGCCCAGGAATCGAAAATTTTACTTAAACATCCAGCCTGGAAAACCTTAACAGCAGTCAAAAACGGCAAAGTTTTCATTACTGATGGTAATGCCTATTTCAATCGTCCTGGACCACGATTAGTTGATTCAGCCGAAATCTTGGCAGAAATATTTCATCCTGAATTGTTTAATTTTGGTCACAAAGGAACTAGCTGGAAGCCGTTTTTTTAATTACAGCTTAGTTTACTACTAAAGAAAGATCCTGAAGCCTGACAGCAATTGATAGTTTAAAAGACATAAACCCATAGCACAAGCAAAATATGACACTATCAGTTGTAGTATTGAGTCCAGATACTGAGCTGGGACGAGAAACAATCGGGCAGTTGGTAGCCAAAGGATATCAGGTTACAGGAATCGGTAAGAATGCTGATGCTATAGCTTGGCGAAAAAAGGGGGCTACCTATGCTCAAGCTGACTTGACCAAAGCTGACGAACTAGCTAAAGCGATCACCGTGGCACCATTGGTCACAAATTAAGCTTGAACAACAGTTGTCAAGAGGGTTTGAGAATTCGTTAAAAAGAAGAAATCTGACGAGTTTTTCTGTCGTTCTGGAAAAGGAGCAATAATGAGTCGAAT
>JBHJNW010000144.1:0-22152 GCA_050330395.1 Pleurocapsa sp. | reverse complement strand
ATTCGACTCATTATTGCTCCTTTTCCAGAACGACAGAAAAACTCGTCAGATTTCTTCTTTTCAACGAATTCTCAAACCCTCTTGACAACTGTTGTTCAAGCTTAATTTGTGACCAATGCACGAGTCATAGCAAGTAGGACAACAACAATTATTTATATTGAGATAATTAAATGGACGAACAGAATCAGGAAATGTTGGTCCAGTGCTTTGAAGACAGTTACTCAAACAAACATTGGTAGTTTTTCCTTCAGAAAGACAGTCTGAAAAGCAGTCATCATCTATTTGACTTGGTTTCACTGCTGCGGCATTACTTCCTAGAGAGATATATCCTCTGGCAATTGAGCGTTTCACGCTTGTAGACTGTTTTGGAAGTTGCATTTTATTTACTCCTATTTTCTTTATTCCTGAAGATTAAATTATTCTAATTCAGGGAGAAATGTTCGATTAGTAGGCATTGAGCACTATCTTGCAAAAATATTTAGAGATTTGCTTGGGCATCACCCACCTACAAAACTGAAACATCTAAAAATATAACAGCCTGTTGCTCAAAAAGTTTTAGATTTGGTGGGCAATAATGCCCACCATTGTGATAATTACTTGTTGAGTTTTTTGGCTTGTATTAGAAATTAGATCTCAATTCATAAAAATGGATTAGGAGTTTTAAATCCAAATTCACAATTTTTGCAGCCAGTACAACCACTGTCGTCACATTTTTCGCAGGATTCGCACTTAACTTCCTGCGGACCAGGTCGTCCTGCAATAAAACCAAACTGTTGCGGAACTAGCTGTTGTCTTACTTTATATATGGATGAAACAAAAGATGTGCGTACAATGCTTGAAGTTTGTATTGGTATTTTCATTTTTAGTATTCTCCAAAAAGTTAAAATTGTTGATTATAAGCACTATGCAATACCAAGCTCATTGCTACCTCACGGACCACGATCGCACTTTACCGACTGTCACTGGACATACATCACTAACATCGATAGTAAAGCGGTATATTTTTCTGGCTTGCTCGAACACTCTACTGGGATTGAAGAATGTAAGTTTGACATCCCAACAATCGGAATCGGGACGACATAGAGGGCTGCGTTCTACCTCGATGGTATCTAGTTCCATTTCCTGCCGAATCGCATCTGCAAAGATTTGTTCGACGTTAAAGGCGTTGGTAGCAGCATAGTTAATCGCCCGTTCCTGGGGCATAATGCCTAAATTACGTAGTTCGTAATAGACTCGTTCGAGGAAGTTGCCAACCGCCTGACATCGGCGATCGTAGTCTTCCCCGTCTCGATCCGACTCAGAAGGAGGGCTGCCACAGACAGCTTCGAGTAAAGCTGCAACATTCCAGCTATACATACAGCGCAGATTTGGCTGAATAATAGGAACAACTTGACCAGACATCAGCATGACTTGTCCCATAATCATGCCAGGAATCGAAACTCGCTCGACACCTTCTTCTAGTTGCTCTCTCAGAAATTGTCGCAGTCGCCGATAAACATCACTGGCAAATGCTCCTTGAGACTGAATAGCATAAATAGGCGTAGCATCCAAGTTAAGTGTCCAATTAATCGATGCAGCAGCCCAAGAATTATCTTCAAGATGTGTTAGTAATTGACTGGGATCGTTGGGGTTCGACCCTTCCCCCATTTGCTGCACAAATGAATCGCGACGCGCTTCAGTGCCAAAGTCATAGCCTAATAGTCCGAGAGCATAAACCAGTTGTGCTGGACCGCCTCCGCCACAACCGCACTCAGAGGGTTTGATGCTGCTGGGAACAACAGAACTATATTCGATGACATTGTCGTTGGTTCGATCTGGAGTAATAACAGCAGACTGAGGCGATGAGCTTGTAGTTATTTGATGACGATCGCCACTATAAGATGCTGCTTGCACCGAATTCATTGCCATTTGAGTCACGGCAGACTGGCTCTCATCTGCTTCGGTTGATGGTGGTAATTGAGTATTTTCTAATCCAGTATTTTGATCAGACATAAAATCTCCTCTTTGAAGAATAAGAGACATTGCTCCTTTAATGTTGAGACGACCAGCTAAAAGACGGCGACAATCGGGTGAAGGCTCTTTTTCACAAGCAATCGCGCTTTTTAGTAGTGCTGCTCTGACAGCATGGGAATTTAGTTTTTGTCCTTGTTTGAGTTGTAAACTCATTAATAAAGCAGCAATGCCCGAAACAATAGGCGTAGCATAACTAGTGCCACTTCTAACTGCTGTACCGCCATTAGGAGTAGCTCCTAAAATGTTTTCGCCAGGAGCAAGAATCCCTTGAGTTTGATAGCGATCGCCCCAGTTGCTAAAATCTAGAGGTATGCCTTGAGAATTCATTGCTCCTACTGCTAAAACTGAGGGCAAAGCACCTGGAATATGCAGACAATTGCAACCATCGTTGCCAGCAGCAGCAACAATCAAAACGTTATTTTCGCTACAGTAACGGACAGCATCGGCAAGAATTGGATAGGCTTCTCCGCTAGGAGTAAGCTGACCACTGCTAATATTAATTATGTTGGCTTTGTGTTGGACAGCTTGCACAATAGCTCTTGCTAAATCGATCTGCGAACAGGGAGCAAGTGAACCTCCATCTCCATTGGTAAAAATTGGTACGATCAAACCGCGACAATTGGTAGCAATACCTTTTACTGAGCTATTATGCTGACCAAAGATTATGCTGGCAATGTGAGTACCATGCTGTAGAGCTTGTCCTTGCTCGACCCTATCTGAAACCAGAGTTTCAATTTGAGTAAGCTTGGCGTTTGCGAGGCAAGAATGCGATTTTGCAACTTGTCCATCTAAAATAGCGACACATACATCAGGTTTGCCAAGAGTTTCTTGCCAAAGCTCTTTAAGCCCGACTATTGTTGAAGCCACAGTAAGATTCAAAGTTCGTTGCATGATTGAGCAGCCTCAAAATGAACCTTGAGCCTGCTGCTTTTAAGACTAACTAAGCAAGCTCCAAAATTATCTGAATATTAGTTATATTCACGATTTACTGATTAATTTTGCTTCAATTAACCAGCCGTATGTTGAGCGAATGAAGTAATGACTAAATTGTTGAAAACTTTCTTTTGACTGATTACATGATATGAAAATAAAAAGTATATTTCCTCACATCAACACAAAACTTAGTACTTTTTACTTCCTTGACTTTTTTAATCATTAACTAAGAAAAAATACTTATAAAAAGACATCATAAATTAGATTGAGGTGAAAAAAATTAATCGTGAATTGTTATTGAATTGATGAGTAATGGGGCATTTCTTTGGAGTTAATCGCGATCAATAGCTAGAGCTAGCTAATTTAGATTTTAAGGGTTTAAGTCGAGCAATTCTTTTAAAGATGAGCTAAATTAAAATTCCGCAATTACCGGAGCATGATCGCTTGGTTTCTCTAGCTTTCTAGGTTCTACATCAATCCAGCATTTAACCGCCTGTTGGTAGAGTTTTTCGGTCAAATAATGATGGTCGATCCGCCAGCCTCGGTTACGCGCAAAACCCCCAGAACGATAATCCCACCAGCTATAGTGTCCTCCATCAGTAGTAAACTTACGAAAAACATCCTGAAACCCTAATTCTAAGATATGACTCAGCGCTTCCCTTTCAACAGGAGAAGACATAATGTGTTTGTCTCTACCTTTATCGGTATAAATATCTTTATCTTCTAGGGCAATATTAAAGTCACCGCAGACGCATATTTTTGGCTCTTTTGTTTGCAAGATTTCGAGGTATTGCCGCAGCGTTTTGAGCCAGTTGAGCTTGTATTCATATTTATCGCTACCAATCGCCGATCCATTAGGCACATAGAGATTAATAATCCTAACACCATCAGCGATCCCGCTAATTAACCGCTTCTGCTGGTCTAAATTTTCGTCATCTTTGACGATGGAACTAAATCCACAGCTAACTTCCGTCAGAGGATTTAAACTAAAAAGAGCTACGCCATTATATGATTTTTGACCTGAAATGTAGACGTTGTATCCCAAATCTTCAAAAGCCGAGCGCGGAAAGTCACAGTCTTGGACTTTAGTCTCTTGTAAACACAACACATCTACCTGATGTTTTTGTAGCCAATTTGTCACAATTTGTAGGCGAGTCCGAATTGAATTAACGTTCCAAGTAGCTACTCTCAATGATTAAATCCTCAATTAAATTATTAATGAGTAAGTAAATTATCAACATGAAATCTAAGTTATCAAACGTTGCTGTTTTTGTTTATGGCACTCTCAAGCCAGGAGAAGCTAATTATGCAGCTTACTGTGGCACTAAAGTAGTATCTCAAGTAACTGCTTATACCAGGGGAAGTTTATATGCTTTACCGATGGGCTATCCTGCCATGAGCAAGGGAGAAAGCAAAGTTTATGGATTTCTGTTGACGTTCGACGATTCCAGCATTTTAGCTAGTTTAGATCAACTCGAAGGTTATCACGAACAGCGAACACCCGATCTCAATGAGTATGAGCGACAGTTAACTTTAGTCTATAATCACAGCGATCGCCCAATTGGTCTAGCCTGGGCATACTATATGACAACCACTAAAATTAAACAACAGCGAGGAAAGAAAGTTAGTTCAGGTTGTTGGACTCGATCGTTGAATATTTTCCAAAATTCCAGTTGATTTAAGAGCTATTGACCGCGCATCATTCTCGCTAGTCGCTCCACTTGGAGAAAACCCAAGCCTCCTGCCTGACTAGCCCTAAAGGATTATATCATTTCTCAAAAGTAATAAGAGACTTGGTAAAATAAGAAGGAATGAAATGTATTTTAATGTCTGGAGTACCGAAAATAAAAATAGCTGAGTCAGTAGAAGAACTAAAAATACTGATGAAGCAACAAAAAACAGGATTAGGATATGCCAAGATTCAAAGTCTCTATTTGCTAAAAATAAGTAATAACTCCTAATATTTAACTGAAGTAGGCAATTTTGTTGCTAAGTTTTTCAAAAATAGTCAATAAGTCGCAAGCATAGTAAAAACTTACTTGTCAATTACTGCCGATTTACCCCTGTTTGATACGCCATTGATTCTTCTGGGGAGGGATGTAGTTCTTCTGGTTCACCATGACCGCCAGTAGGTTCTTTAAGCAAAAAAGCACAAAGACTAGCCACAATCAAAGCTACTACACCTAGCATTTGGAAAAAGAATTTATCGCCAGCTCCCCCTTCTGGCAGGAGGCTGTAGATAGTCAGATAGGCTACCGCCCCCACATTGCCGTAAGCCCCCACGTTACCTGCTATTTGACCAGTGACGCGATGTTTCACCAGAGGAACAATGGCGTAGGTCGCACCTTCAGATGCCATGACAAAGAAAGAGGCAAGCATAGTCATCATCACGATTAAAGGAAGAGCTACTGTCCCGAGACTGCTAAAAATTAGATAACCAATACCAGTACCAGCCAGGGTTACAGCGAGAGTCCACTTACGGCTGCCAATTTTATCAGAAATAAAACCACCTCCAGGACGAGCAACCAGGTTCATAAACGCATAAGTTCCCGCAATTCCTCCTGCCAGAGCTGCCGTTAAGCCAAAAGTACTTTCAAAAAAGGCTGGGAGCATCGAAACAACCGCTAATTCCGAGCCGAAATTAGCAACATAGGCAAGTTCTAAAAGCGCGACTTGGGAAAACTGGTAGCGATCTTCTGCTGGGTAGCGTTTGACCCCAGTCATTAGTTTTTGATTGGCTTTGTAAATATTAAATGCCTGGAATAAATATAGAGCAACTAGACTGACCCAGAGCAAATACATCGTAACTGCACCATACAGTCCTGCTGTTTGTAAACGCCAAACAATTACTCCTAAAATTCCCACCAAAGGTATGTTCATTGAGAGTAAAAACCAGAAGTCTTGCTTGCTGGTTACTTCTAATCCTGCACTACTTTCAGGTCGCTGATAAACTTTGCCAGGAGGGGTATCTTGGACATTAAAAAAATAAAAGACTCCATAGAGGGCAGCAATAACTCCTGTTAGAGCGATCGCCAATCGCCAGTTGAGTTGACTAGCGCCAAAAACAGCCGCTAAGGTAGCAATAGTCGGTAGTGTAAATGCCGATGCTGCCGAACCAAAGTTACCCCAACCTCCGTATATTCCCTCGGCTAAACCAATTTCGGCTGAATTAAACCACTCGGCTACCATCCGAATTCCAATCACAAACCCGCAGCCGACAATACTCAAAGCCAAACGACTGATAATCAGCTGAGTAAAGTTTTGCGAGAGTGCAAAGGCAATTGTCGGAATAGCGGCATAGATCAGCAAACCAGAATAGGTGATTCTTGGACCAAGGCGGTCTAAGATCATCCCAACAATTATCCGTGCGGGAACTGTCAGGGCAACATTACAAAGACCGATTGTTCGTATTTGTGCTGGCTCTAAACCAAATTCTGCTTGCACTGCGGTGGTAAAAGGAGCAAAGTTAAACCAGACTACAAAACTTAGGAAAAAAGCAAACCAAGTAAGATGTAAAATACGGTAGCGACCGCTGAAGGAAAAAATTCCAGACATAATAATTTAGCTCAATTATCTTTTTGGCGATTTACAGTTTTTACTGTCTATAGTGAATGCTCTATTTATTCTGATGCTTAAAAACATTAGAAAAATATTAATCAAACACTAATTAATTAGCAGTAAAGTTTATTACCGTTCGTCAATCAATATAGAAAAATCTCAATAAAACAAAATGTATATTTAGTTACTCTACTTTCAACTAATAACTCTGGTGATGCTATTTAGGTTAGTTGTTAATGAAATTATTGAATTAAAATTTTTTTGAGGTTTCAAAAACTAGCAAATATTATTTTCTAGCTGGAAAATATAGCCAAAATAAATTTATTGTTAGAATAATATCGAACTCGGCAATGACTTTTGTGGCTTCACAGCATAGATTATTAAAAGGTCGAGCTAAAAAAAACCTCGAATCTGATCGAGGTTTTCTGGTTGATGGGCTGATTAGATGATCGTGAGAGTAGATTGACAATTTTTGACGATGATTTGTTGTGCAAGTTCTTGAGAATATCTAACGGTATTGTCTAGTATAGTCTTCTTAGTTGTTGGGTATTTTTTGATGATCTTTTCGATTACTTCTTGAAACATTTCCCAAATCTTGGGGTGATATTTGAGGGTGCAATTATAGTATGTTTTCAGTATGTAATGGTCTTCGATGACCAAAGAATAAGTCAATAATCGACTTGGATTTGCCAGTTGTTTGACGGCAGAGCATTGAATAAGTTCATTATATTGATCGACTAGCCGATTATATTTCTGACAATCTGAGCCGCCAGGATCGTGGGGATAATCTAGTAAATATGGGCGCGGTAAACTTTTATAGGCAGTTTTGTAGTTTCTCTTCAGCATATCTTGTACTGATATAGTCCACATTTTGTTTAGCATCCTCTGGTATAAACATTTTCGGTTTTAGTGTAACTATTGTTTTATATTTCTTGGTTGTTACACTGAGGTAAAACAAGTTTGAATGCTGAATTGGTGCAGGACTTTGACAGCTAAGGGATTTGGCGATCGCTACTAAGTATAAATTTGCCTGAAGGAATAAGAGTAACCATACTGCCAAAAACTTTTAATTCTTAGTTCAATCAGCAAGATCCCAATTAAAACCATGGTCGCTCAAAGTAGTATTAATAAACTCTTGGAGAGTGTCTGCCATCTGTTGTTGTTCGCTGATGCGGGGATGTCCTGGGGTTACTTGTTCATGAATCAAAGCAAAAACGCGATCATCGCTATGTTCACTGCGGAATTGGGCGATCGCTTCAATCAGATAAGTATCCCAGGCGCGATCGTGAAACATATTCGGAAACATTCCCACAAAATAGGCATTAGGATATTTAGCTCTCAGATTAGCTAATAGCTGTTTATAATGATCTTGCCAAACTTGGGCAGAAAAATCCCTGCCGATCTCAATAGTTGACGAGTCATTTTGACCTAAAGCAATAATTACTAAGTCAGGATTGTAGTTACTAAAATCCCAAACAGGGGCATCTTGTAGAGGTTTTAACTTGTCGTAAAAGGATTCTGCACCTGTGCCATCATGCCAATATCCAAACCCGTTCATCAAAGAAGCGCCCGATTGAGTTATTAAAGATAGTTCTGCATCATATTTCCTTGCCAAAATCGCAGCGTAGCTATAGTAAGCATTAGACATACTGTCGTTATTCCCTGGCGGATCTTGAACCCCAGGTACTTCATACTCTACAACAGCACCAGAAGAAATAGAATCTCCATAAACTTCAATCTTACGTGGTGAATCTGGATCGGCAGGTAAAAGTTGTCCGTCAATAATTATGCCATGGAAATTAAACTCACCCATAACATAGTCAGTACGTTTAACCAACACTACATGATGAACTTGATTGTCTAATCCCTCGGCAATATCATAAACAATTGGTTGTCCATTGTCTGGTTTTAATTCAATGGTGATTGGCTGAGGATTATGGTCTAAATAAACATCAATATAATTGCCGCTATTCCAATTATCCTCTGATAGTTCGAGTTTTAAACTAGTGCCAGTAAACTTGAACTTTACTACTGTTCCTGGAAAAGCAAAGGCTGGTGCTTGAGGATCTTGCCAGTTAATTCTGCCTGAGTAGTTAAAGTTTTCGTGTTCGGCGGTGATTCGTTGGGTTGTTGAATTAGGTATTTCTGCGGCAACGATCGCTAAATTGTCCTGAAGCATTAATGGTGATGCTGAATCGACGGCTAAGATAAATTCTGAGGGTATTAAAGCCTGATGGTTAATTTTGGCTTGATTAATTATTCCCAGTAATTCCAACATACAGAATAGATCCACTATTAACGCCTTTTCTATTTTAGCTAAACTAGTAATTAGTTCAAAAAGCTAAAAGCGTATCTGATACTTGCAATCAACAAGATTTTCATTTCTCAGGGCAAGAATTGGTAGCAGTCTGAGTAGAGTTAAGTAGCTGTCCAAACCAAGCATTTGATAAAGCGGCTGCTTCAGGACTATTAATTACCGAATTAATAAAATCTTGCCATCGGGGATCATTACTCTGAATAATCATGCCATAGCGATCGCAAGTTAAGGGAACATCTGGGATTAGCGAATATTCGACCGCAGATAGTCCTAACTGCTGTGCTTCGCCTCTTAAGAGAATACCATCGCTAACCATAGCATCAATCCGACCCTGTTGGACAGCTTGCGTGCCTCTAATTCTAGCAGTTACCCCACTATATCTAAGCAAAGTGGCCGCAGGATAGCGTTGGGCAATAAATTCTTCGGTAGTGGTGTTGCTAATTACTCCCAGCTTTATCTCTTCACCTAAATCTTGTTCGAGATCAAGAAGGTTGTCTTGCTTGACTAAAAATTGTGTTCCTGTCACCACAAAACTGGTAGAGAAATTCGTATTTTCAGGACTCTGGGAGCGTATTGTATTTGGACCACATTCTAGATCGACTATATTTCTAGCTATTAAATCAAAGCGATTACCTGTTGTGGATTTGAATAGCTTGATACTTAAAGTATTTCGCTCCAATTCTGCAACTAACTGTTTTTTTAAAAGGGCAAAAAAGCCCAAACAGTATCCCTGTAAGTTTTCGTTAGCATCTAAATAACCAAGGGGAGGTGCATCTTCCCGAATAGCGATATTTAAAACTCCTGTGCGCTGAATTTTGTCCAAGGTGTCTTCTGCTTCAGCCGGAAAAGTCAAACTTAGCAGCAATAAACCACCAGTCAAAAAAGATGCCAATCGATGCTTCATACCCGCTCTTACTCTTTAATCTGAAAATGAAGTACTACTTTAAGGATAAAAACTTAACTTTGGCAAACCAAGAGATTCATCCCAACCCATCATTAAATTCAGACACTGTACCGCTTGACCAGCTTGACCCTTAATCAAGTTATCGATCGCCGATAGTACAATCACTCTGCCTGTACGAGAGTCTACCTGAATACCGATGTAGGCTAAATTAGTTCCACATGCCCATTTTGTCTGAGGATAAACACCATTGGGTAAAACCTTAATGAATGGTGATGAGCGATAAAAAGCACTGTAGATCGTAATTAAGTCTTCCCTCACTAAGCCAGGATCGCGCAGAGTGGCATAGACAGTTGATAAGATACCCCTTACCATCGGAATCAGGTGAGGTGTAAACTGCACTGTAACCTCTTGACGAGCCAAGGCAGTGCAAATTTGCTCAATTTCTGGAGTATGACGATGACTAGCTACGCCATAAGCTCCTAAAGAGTTATCTGCTTCTGCTAAGAGCAGATTAGTTTTGGCTTGCCGACCGCCACCAGAAGTGCCAGATTTAGCGTCAATAATGGCAGTTGAGGGATCGATAAGACCTTGCTTGAGCAATGGTGCAAGAGCTAACAAACTCGCGGTTGGATAACAGCCAGGACAACCAATTAGCTGAGACTGTTTAATTTGTTCGCGATATAGTTCTGGTAAACCATAGATAGCAGATGTTGCCGTTTCATGATCTTTTCGGTCTTTTTTATACCAGTCGGTATAAGTATCTAAATCGCTGAAACGATAGTCCGCCGAAAGATCTAGTACTTTACAGCCTTTGGCGATGAGAGTAGGAGCAATATCGCAGGCAAGACCGTTTGGTAGTCCCAGAAATACTGCTTCACAGCGAGCAGCCACTTCCTCTAAATCAATTTTTTCAACAGTGAGATCGACGCAATGATCTAAATGAGGATAGAGAGAACCATACTGCTTGCCAGCGCTACTATCGCCACCCAAGTAAGCAATGTTTACCGCAGGATGCTCTAATAGAAGTCTAACCAATTGGATTCCTCCGTATCCTGAAGCCCCGATAATTCCAATTGGCTTGGGGGATATATCACTCATAATATTACGCCTCTAACTAATCTTTAGTTTATGCTTCCTCTGAAGATCTATAGTTTAAGCACAATTAAGACATCTTAGATAAACAATTGCTGTAGGATTTTTATCTTAATTGTTCAGTAATCGTTTCGACATTCATGGATTCTTCAAAGAGTACCATTTCACCTCACGGTAATCTAAATTGATGATTGATTTTAATTACAGCCTTTGTAAGATAGCAGGCTACATTAATAATCGACAGAGGATCATGTATTCATTAAGTTTTAAGCATAAAATTAATGGGACAAGATGGTTATTTGTCACCTGTCAGCTTTTATTCTCAAGTATTTAAACTTAAAAATGAAACGGCGATTTACTTGGCTATTGCTAATTGGGTTGGTTTTTAGTCTCTGTTTTAGCTGTTACAAAGTTGATCTCGCTAAGGTGAACCCAAGCCAAGAATCGACGACAGCCAGTAGCTTAGAGCAATTATATTTGCCACTCCACAAAGACTTTCGGATTGTGGTAATTAGCGATCTCAATAGCCAGTATGGTTCAACCACCTACGAGCCAGAAATAAAACAGGCGATCGCTTTAATGCCTCAATGGCAGCCTGATTTAGTACTTTGTGGTGGAGATATGATCGCGGGGCAAAAAGCTTCTCTGACCAAAGAGCAGATCAAACAGATGTGGGCCGCTTTTGAGCTTCAGGTAGCTGCACCTTTAAAAAAATATCAGATTCCTTTTGGATTTACTATTGGTAATCATGACGGTTCTGGAGCAATCAAAGATCAGGCTTTAATTTTTGAACGAGAAAGAGATTTAGCTCAGGCATACTGGGAGCAAAACCAGGATCAATTGGGCTTAAACTTCGTAGATCGCGCCAATTTTCCGTTTTTTTATAGTTTTCGCCAAAATGAGGTATTCTTATTAGTCTGGGATGCTTCTACCCAAGCTATCTCCCCGCAGCAGCTAGATTGGGTACAAAAAATGTTAAATAGTCCAGCAGCACAGCAAGCGAAAGCCAGAATTGTGGTGGGGCATTTACCTTTATATCCTGTAGCTAAGACCAAGAACCAGCCTGGAGAATATTTAGCTGATGGTGAAAAGCTGCGATCGCTACTCGAACAAAACCAAGTCGATATCTATATCAGCGGACATCATCACGCCTACTATCCAGGTAAAAAAGGCAGCTTACAATTGCTTCATGCAGGAGCATTGGGACAAGGAGCAAGGCAACTAATTAATAGTGAACTACCTGCTAGTAAAACGATTACCGTTGTCGACCTCGATTTATCGAGATTACAAATCGCCTATACAACCTATAACGCCAAAACCTGGGAACTGATTTCCTTAGCACAACTACCAATTTCAATTCCCAGCGACTACGGCAAAATATTGAGACACGATCGCTAAACAGATTATATCTAGTGAATTAGTCGCAATCACTTAGTAATTTTTGAGCCATTTTGGCAACAGTGAAAAAAAGTGTATTTTAAATTACTATAGACTTTGCAATAGCTTTTTATGAATGTATTTAGCGATCGAGAAGTAATTTTGAAACGCAGCACAGAATTAAGCATGACAGATTTAGAAATCAGCCAGGCATTGAGGATTGTCGATCAGACTTTAGAGCCTGAAAGATTAAACGGAGTACAGGAATTAGTGCTACGAGAATGTTGGCTGGGAAAAACATATCAAGAAATTGCCCAGGGTTCTGGTTACGACTCTGACTATATTCGAGTGGTAGGTTCACGATTGTGGCAAAGTCTTTCTTCGGCTTGGGAAGAGAAAGTCAGCAAAAACAACTTCAAATCAGTTTTAAGACAGAAGTCAAAAAGAAGTAAATTTTTGACCGCCAGTTCAGAATTACCCAATGGTCAAGTTCCCCTCAACTCAAATTTTTATATCGAACGTCCTCCTATTGAAGCCTTAGCCTATGAAGAAATTCTGCGCCCAGGGGCGTTAATCGTGATTAAATCTCCCCTAAATAGGGGCAAAACTTCCTTAATGATTCGTATTTTAGCGGAAGCGCGATCGCATAACTATCATACGGTAAAGCTAAATTTGCAACTGGCAGAAGCGTCTGTCTTATCCAATCTAGAGAGGTTTTTACGCTGGTTAATGGCAAACATTACCTTACAGTTAGGCATCGAATCAGAATTGGAGCGGTATTGGGATCGAGATTTAGGCATCAAAATTAGCTGTACTACTTATTTCCAAAAGCATATTCTCGAACAGCTTAAAGAACCTCTGGTTTTGGCTCTAGATGAGGTTAATCATTTATTTGCATATCCCGAAACAGCTCAAGAATTTCTCCCTCTGGTGCGGTTTTGGCATGAAGAAGCGAACAATTTAGCAGCTTGGCAACATCTACGAACAATTTTGACTCACTCTACTGACATTTGCATCCCTTTAGATATTAATCGCTCGCCATTTAATTTGGGTCTACCAATCGTCTTGCCTGAGTTCAATTTTGCCCAGGTGAGAGAACTAGCCAATCGATATCAATTTCAGCAGGATATTTCCGAACAAAGTTTGAGGTTACTAATGGAGATGACTGGAGGTTATCCCTACCTAGTGAGATTGGCGTTTCATGTCTTAGCCACTCAAGATATTACCTTGGAACAGCTATTAGCCGAAGCACCGACTCCTGCGGGTATTTATCGTAGTCATTTAAAAGGATACTTGCTAGTTCTGAGGCAGTTTCCCGAACTAATCAAGGCTTTTTGCCAAGTAGCTGCTGCTGATTCTCCTGTACAAATAGCCTGCATCGCTGCCCACAAATTAGACAGTATCGGTCTAATTAAATTCGTTGGTAATCATGTAGTCCCTAGCTGCCAACTGTATCGCCTTTATTTTCGCGATCATCTTGCAGTTTAATCAGTCATTATCGGTGGTAAAAAGAGGGGAGTTGTTAGAAAAGCTCAAAGCTATTAGCTTTGAGCTTCTTAACTTTTTAGAAAAATGGCTAAAAATCTGGTTCAATGCCCGAAAATTTGATTGATTCAGGTAAAAGGTTTTCCTCTGCCTGATTCGTGCAAGAGGTCTATTATTGTCCTATCTCTCGCGAACATCATTAATGCTAATCGAAAGTTTAAACAGTCCAAAATAATTTATAATTTGAGTTGTTTTTCACAACCTGATTTTCAAAAAAATCAGCAATACTGGGTTTAATCAGCTGCGTTAATTTAATTACTGGTGGCGTTTTTGATGCCATCGTTATGTGCCAGAGAAAACAGAAGCTTGGGTGAAGATGCAAGAACAACAAAACTTGCTCAAAGAGTTGTCTTAATAAACAAATCAAAATATTTGGTATGAAAAGCCTTTTAATGGTCACTACTATCGCAGCTACATTGGAAGGATTTCTTCTTCCTTTTGCCCAATACTTCCGCAATAAGAATTGGCAAGTGGATGCAATGGCTCAAGGAATTTCTACTTCTAATGATTGCCTGCAAGCTTTTGATCGGGTCTGGGACGTAGAGTGGTCACGTAATCCTCTAGATCCAAGAAATTTATTGGTCGCACCGAGAAAAATTCAAGAGGTAATAGCCCAGGGAAAATACGATATTGTTCATGTACATACCCCAGTCGCTGCTTTTGTTACCCGCTATACCCTCAAAAGGATAAAGAAGCAGGGACCTAAAATAATCTACACGGCTCATGGCTTTCATTTTCATAATGAAGGAACACCATTTAAGAACAAAATATTTCTAACCTTAGAAAAACTAGCTGGGCGCTGGACTGACTACTTAATCGTTATCAATCACGAGGATGAAAAAGCGGCCAAGCAACATCAAATCGTTTCCCCTAATAAAGTCCGCTATCTGCCAGGAATTGGTGTAGATCTTAGCTACTATAATCCTAATACCGTTTCTGAAGCTGAAGTTGCGAAGGTAGATCAAGAGTTGAAGCTAGCTGGGAAAAATCCTTTGTTTTTGACAATAGCTGAGTTTATTAGCCGCAAGCGCCACCAAGATATTCTCAGGGCATTAGCACTACTAGGTCGTTCAGAAGTCCATTTAGCCTTCGCTGGAAATGGACCACTTCAAGAAGAGATGAAGCAGTTAGCAACTCAACTAGGAGTGCAAAATCAGGTTCATTTTTTAGGGCTTCGTCAGGATATTTCCACTTTAATCTGTGCTTCAAGAGCAACTATATTAGCTTCTGAGCAAGAGGGATTACCTAGAAGCGTCATGGAATCCTTATGCTTAGAAAAGCCTGTGATCGGTACAGCAATTCGAGGTACACGAGATTTATTAGCTCAAGGTGGTGGTATTCTATTTCCAGTAGGAGATGTTGAAGAATTAGCTAAGGCAATGAATTGGATACTAGACCATCCTAAAGATGCCAAGCTTATGGGTAAGCAAGGAAGAAAGCAAATGGATATTTACAGTTTAGACAATGTTTTGTTGTTGTCTGAATCTTTGTATACTGAAGCCTTGGGAAATTCTTTAGATTAGGCTGATATTTTTTTATTTAAAGAAATATGAAATTATTAAAATGGATTAGCGATCGCTTAGTATCAGCGATCGCCTTGCTGATTTTATCGCCAGTAATTTTCGCGATCGCGATCGTGATTTATTTTCAGATGGGTAGTCCGATATTTTTTACTCAGGATCGCCCTGGTAAAAACGGTCGCATTTTTCAATTTTACAAATTTCGCACCATGACTAATGAACGAGATGCTAGTGGAGAGTTGCTTTGCGATCATCATCGTTTAACTACCTTGGGAGAATTACTTAGAAAAACTAGTCTTGACGAGCTACCACAACTGTGGAATGTTTTAAAAGGAGATATGAGTATTGTAGGTCCTCGTCCTCTATTAGTAAGATACTTGGAACGTTATAGTTCACAGCAAGCTCGTCGTCATCAAGTTAAGCCTGGTATCACGGGTTTGGCGCAAGTAAAAGGTCGCAATGCTATTAGTTGGGAAGAAAAATTTCAATTAGATATTCAGTATATTGATTATTGGAGTTTATGGCTTGATCTGAAAATTCTGGCAATGACGCTGGTAAAAGTTTTACAAAAAGATGGAATTGACCAAGAAGGACACATTTCTTCATCAGAATTTTTAGGAACGATTCAAGAAAAAGAATAAGTTTGAGCTATCAAAACATTATTCAACAATATACTCAACTAAGGTAAGGACAATCAAATGAATCAGATTTCAGATTTACACCAATTAACACAGGAACATTTGAAACTTTTACCAACCGATGAAGACATAGCATTTTATGAAGAACATGGTTGGTATATCTCAAGAAAAGTCATTCCTGAAGAACTAATTGATGAAGCTATTGAAGCTAGTTTTAAATTTTACCAAGGCGAAAAAGATGCAACTCTTCCAACCGAGACAGGTTACAGTAACTGGAAATCTGGCGATGACGAGAAAATTCGCAATAACGAATTCGTGACATTGCAGAATAAGCTTATCAGAAAATTTGCACTTCAGCCAATTATTGGAGCGATTGCAGCTAGGTTGGCTAGAACCACAAGCATTCGGCTCTTTGAAGATCAGCTAGTTTACAAAGCGCCTTGTGGAAATGAAGAAGAAGGGGTAGTTGGTTGGCATACCGACCGCGCTTACTGCTCTAATTGTACTTCCGAAAAGCTACTTGCTGCTTGGATACCTTTTCATGATTGCGATGTAAACAGAGCGCCTTTAGTCGTTATAGATGGTAGCAATAAATGGTCGGGTAACGACCATCTACGCTGCTTCAACCAGCCGAATCTTCAAGAGACAGCCAAAAAATTTACTCGAGAAGGGCGACAAATCAAGGAAGTGCCTATGGTCATAAAAAAAGGTCAGATGAGTTTTCATAACACTTGGACGATTCATGGAAGTTATCCCAATCGTAGCGATTCTTACCGTTTAGCAATAGCTGTGCATATGCAGGATTGGGAAAATCGTTATCAGCCCTTTTCCAATTCTCAAGGAAAACAGATTCATCACTATCTTGATAATTTGTGTCGGAAATTATCCAATGGTAATCCAGATTATAGTGACCCTGATATTTTTCCTGTTATTTGGTCAGAAAATAATAAATAAATTGAATTTTGAATTCATTATGACAATTTAAATACCCAATCACACAATAAACATAAACTTTCTTATTAATTAAGCTCAAATAAATGAATAGTCAAGTTATTGATCTAGCCAATCCTTCATGGAAAGAGACTTTGGCAAATATTACTCATGACATTTATCAAATACCTGAATATATCTTGTTGGAAGCTAATAGAAGCAAAGGAGAAGGTGAAGCTATAATAATTAAAGATCAAGAGCAAATTTTTTTTGTTCCTTATCTAATTTCTTCTTGTGAATCAGCGATTACTAATGAATTTTTAAAAGAAGAGATTTTTGATATTAAATCTCCTTATGGTTATCCTGGCATCTTGCTAAGCGATGAGGCAGCTAATTCTCCCGACTTTGTTCGTGCTGCTTTTGCAGAGTTTCAAGAAATATTAAAGTCAAAAAATGTCTGCACTGCTTTTTTAAGAATGCATCCTATTATTAACGAAAATTTAGTAGATATATTACCTCTTAATACTCTAACCGAAAATGGAGAAACTGTTTCTATAGATTTAAGAATTCCCGAAGAAAAATTATGGTCTCATACTCGTAAAGGCCATAAAAGTACTATTAATAAATGTAAGCGAATGGGAATGGAAGCCAAGTTCGTCCCTATTGCAGGATATATTAATGAATTTACTGCTATCTATCAAGAAACGATGGCAAGAGTAGGGGCATCAGATAAATATTACTCTTTCGATTTTAATTACTACGATGAAATGAGAAAAGCTCTTGGAGAACGACTCCATTTATGTATAGTAGAACATGAAAATGAAGTAGCTTGCGTTGGTTTATATACAGAAGTTTGTGGTATTGTACAAAGCCTTTTAGGCGGAACTAAAGATAAATTTGTTCATCTTTCTCCTAGTAGTTTAGAAACTGATTATGCCCGTTATTGGGCGCACCGTAGAGGCAACAAATTTCTTCATTTAGGTGGTGGTATTGGGGGCTGGCAAGACCATGTTTATCGATTTAAAGCTGGTTTTTCTAAACTAAGACATCCTTTTTACACTCTAAGATTGATTATTGACCAAGATAAATATGATTATTTAGTAAACCTAAAAGCTAAATTAAACAATATTGCCGTTGAAAAATTACGAGATTCTGATTTTTTCCCAGCTTATCGCTCCTCTTTAGCAGTCAAAAGCAAACAATGACCAGCCAGCTATAAAAATTTGGGTAGTCCTAAAGGTGTAAAGACGCATTGTAATGATGGATGAAATATCTTGAGGATTACTTAGCAACTTAGCCAGTGTATATACTTTGAATCCATTCCCATTCTTTAGTCAAACCTTCCGCCAAAGAAACTTGGGGAGAGTAACCTAAAATCTGTCTAGCTTTAGTAATATCTGCACTGGTGTGGCGCGCATCTCCTGTAGCTTGCTCCACATAATTTTTGCGTATTGGTCGTCCCATAACCTGTTCCATAATCTTTAATAACTCAATTAAAGTAACTCGGCTACCGCCACCAATATTAAATGCTTCACCAATAGCTTCTGGTATTTTCCCCGCCGCTAAGTTAGCTGCTACTACGTCACTGACAAAAGTATAGTCCCTAGTCTGCTGTCCATCACCGTAAATAGAAATTGGCACATCCTCTAATGCCGCCTTAAAGAACTTGTGAAACGCCATATCAGGGCGATGACGTGGCCCATAAACCGTAAAGTAGCGTAATGCTGTGGTTGGCACCTTAAAATTCTGCTGATATAGCCAGCATAAACGTTCTCCAGCTAATTTAGTGATGCCATAGGGTGAAACAGGTTGAGGACATAAAGTTTCTGGGGTAGGCATAGTCGCTGCATTACCATAGATTGAGGAGCTAGAAGCATAGACAATTCTCTTTAGTGATTTAACTTGTTTAGCTGCTTCTAAAATTACCTGGGTGGCATTAATGTTTCGATCTGTATAGTTAGCAAATCCTGCTCCCCAACTAGCTCTAACTCCTGCCTGTGCTGCTTGATGATACACGACATCAACTGATTGTAAAAACTGCTGCCAATCCAAGTCTTTGATATCAGCTTTAATTAAGCTAAAATTGGCAGATTCTTGGAAATTAACTAGGTTTTGTTGCTTAAGCTGAGGATCGTAGTAATCATTAAACTGATCGATACCGATTACTTTAGCACCTTGTTTTAATAGAGTTTCTGCTAGATGTGAACCAATAAAACCCGCAACACCCGTAACAATATGAGTACTCATGACAATTAGCTTTAGGTCAAATATTAATGATGATCGAACTTATATCATTGCTCATTGTCATGAGAAAAATTCTTAGGGTTTTTCAAACAAAAGTTTTTTAGAGCAAAATGTTTTGCAGCAATAGCTTTTTTTTATCATGCGACCTTCAAAAAAAAATTATTCATTGGTGGCGTTTTTGATGCCATTGCCAAGCATGAGTGATAATATCGGCTAAATCAGAGTATTGAGGCTGCCATCCCAAAACTTGCTGTGCTTTTTCGCCACTGCCAATTAAAAAAGGAGGATCTCCCGCACGGCGATCGCTTATTTCAGCGGGGATTTCTTTGCCAGTAATTTGACGAGCTGTTTCAATGACCTGCTTGACCGAAAAGCCATTGCCATTGCCCAGATTGAAGACATCGGTTTTCCCGCCATTTAAAAGATATTCTAAGGCGAGAATATGAGCCTGGGCCAGATCGAGAACATGGATATAGTCCCGTACACAACTTCCATCTGGAGTGTCATAATCAGTGCCAAAAATAGCAACTGATTCGCGATGACCCAAAGCAGTTTGTAAGACCAATGGTATCAGGTGAGTTTCAGGATGGTGATCTTCTCCTAATCTACCTTCAGGATCAGCACCAGCAGCATTAAAATAGCGCAGGCACACTGAACGAAAATCATAGGCGTGACTAAAATCTTGCAGAATTTTTTCCACCATTAACTTGGTCATGCCATAAGGATTGATCGGATTTTGAGATTGTTCTTCTTTAATTGGTATAGAATCTGGTACGCCATAAGTAGCGCAGGTTGAAGAAAAGACAAAATTATTCACATCTGCTTCGCGCATCGCTTCTAGCAAGGTAAAAGTCCCAATAACGTTATTGTGATAATATTTTGCTGGTTTGGTAACTGATTCCCCTACATAAGCATAGGCGGCAAAGTGCATCACGGCATCTATTTGATAATCTGCAAATATTTGTTGCAGCAAAGCGCGATCGCAGGTATCTCCCACAATTAATTTAGCTCCCAACGCTTCTACTATGTCTTGATGACCATATACTAGGTTATCTAGTACAATTACTTCGTAACCAGCTTGTTGCAATGTCAAGACGGAATGGGAGCCAATATATCCTGCTCCTCCTGTTACCAGAATAGTCATGGTGAAAAATATACTGTTTAATTACAACGCCAAATATAGCAATAAATTTAACTGCAAGAGCAATTTTAAAACTATAGACTCTCCTGTCCAGCGATTTTGTAGTATGTCTCAGGTTGGCTCATTCTTTCCTAGTCTAAGTTATGAATTATGTGGCAGTTTAACTGTTAGCGGTTAGTGTGAGCCAGTTATGCTAATCACTCATGTCCGTCGTTTGGATAGTTGCAAACTTAAAAAAGCGGTAATTTATTACAAGAAGTAATCTCGCCAGCTCTCAGACTGAATATTGATTGATATATTAAGCTTAAATTGTTTATTTTCGAGACAGGTTCAATTGAGCAGTATAAATCAGTATTTACAGCACTTTTCAACAGCACGGTTGGATATGCGCCCGCAGGTGGCGCATCCCTCGCGCTCAAATGAGTAAGACCACAATAATTAAATTCAGAAAAGCTAATAGCTACGAATTAACTAGTTGAGAACGTAGTCTATTCAACTGAAAACGGCTGTAAGAACATGACTCACAAAATATTAATAGTCGCGACAATCGCTCCTGCGATCGAGGTTAATTAAATTAAGCGTTTGAAATAAGCGGTAGTTTTAAAGGTGTAAGGATAGAAGAAGAACTAGATTAGTAGTGTCAATGTCAATATCCTGTGCTTCTTGTGAGTCCAAGCAAATTGTCAAAAATGGAAAAATACACAATGGAAAACAAAATTATCGGGGTCGTGACTGCGGTAGACAGTTGGTCGAAAACCGACAACAGAAAATTATTGGTTAGAAAAGATTCCATTAGAGGGGATTGCAAGAGTGACAGACGTTTCAGAATCTTGGCTCTGACGGGGGGACAACCTCCAGAATCCATAGATGACAAGAGATGTACTGGTTTTAGTAATACACAGCAAATATCCAGGAAATTGACTTAATATTCAAGGGTAAAATGGCAATAATTTACAGAATCCTTAAATTATTCTGGGTTTTCTTAGTATAAAGCTGCGGATAATTAAGAATAACTGTCTCTATTAAATATAGGACAGTAGAAAAGAAAAAATGTTGCCTGAATTTTATCTTGATTATCTAAGAACTTATCTACCATCGTCAGAATTCTTAACCTTACAAATTTTAGTTTGGCTTTTACAAGTCCACCGACAAGTTAGAATTGAGAGACTGGCATCTAGCTTTCCTTATCCTGTTAAATGTGAAAGCCGAAGGAAAAAGATACAGAGGTTTTTAACTCTTCCAAGATTAAGTTTACCTTTGCTCTGGTTTCCCCTGATAAAAAAGATAATTTCTAGCCAGTATAAAAAAGGCGATCGCCTAATAATAACCATCGACAGGACACAATGGAAATATAATAATATTTCAATGGCGAGTGTCATTTGGAAGAAGAGAGCTTTGCCAATATATTGGTTACTCTTAGACAAAAAAGGTAGCAGTAATTTCTATGAACAAGTCGCTACAATTAGACCAGTACTGAAATTACTTAAAGATTATAATTTAGTAGTGATAGGGGATAGAGAGTATCGGAGTACCGCCTTTGCCCTTTGGCTTACCAAACAGAAAATCTATTTTATTCTCAGGTTAAATAAAAGTACTAAAATTAGACCTCGTTATAAAAAATATCGTTCCCTTGATTCTTTAGATATTAAACCAGGAGACAAAGTTTTATATTCTAAAGTTTTGGTGACAGAAGAAAAGCGAAAAGATAGATTTAATGTAGTAGTTTATTGGCAAAGAAAATACAATAATAAGCAATTACCTAACCCCTGGTATTTGCTTACTAATCTTGAAAATAAAGCAGAAGTTATAAAGATATTTGCCTCTCGTGGAGGCATAGAAGCTATGTTTAGAGATTGCAAGAGTGGCGGATATAATCTTGAAGGTTCTCAAGCCAATCAACAACGTTTGACTAATTTAATTTTACTAATAGCGATCGCCTA
>JBHJNW010000143.1:0-7149 GCA_050330395.1 Pleurocapsa sp. | reverse complement strand
TCTGGGACAGCCTTACCGTAATAGACGACGACGATTTGGGTTGCGCTTTAATCTTATTGCTGGCTTGTATAATCGCGGGCTTGATTTAGCGATCGCCTGATTCGTGCAAGAGGTCTACTAATTTCATAGTTATTCATTGTTAATTACTGACTGTTTAGAATTCAACCTGTAAATCTGCCATTAAATCAGAAATGGTTTGAGGATCGCCTTGGCGATAATAACCTCCATTTAATTCAGCGATCTTTTGTAAAGTTTGCGGATTAAATTCACCTTCTTGACCATAGCCAACAGTAAAAAAGGCAATATTCTTTCCTGACTCAAAATTGCTGGTTTTCAATTGTTCTGACAGCTGGTTCAGGTTGAGGATTAACCCCAAATAGAGACGAAAATTTGTTTCCTAACGGCACACCAGGAACACCAGGGCGTAAACCTAAATCAGTAGCAATTTGTTGCGTCTCTGGCTGAAGTAAATATTCAATGATCTGGGTTGCAGCCTCTTTCTCCGCGCTACTAATCCAAGGAGCATTAGGTAAAATTGCTCGCATATTAGAACCAAATGTGGCTTGAGGATAAACCGCCTCATACTTGGTTTGATTATTGCCTGGTTGGCTATTGGCAGAGATGACTAAAGATTCATAGACTGAAGCAACCGAAGCCCAAAAAACTCCATTTTCGGTCATAGAACGTGCCAGATTAGCTGTAGACTTACCGTAACGCGTAATCTTATTTTGAATTTGCTTGACTTGTTCTTGATACTGTTTTACATCTGCTAGGGTTAAATCTTCTGGTTGCTTATTGGCAACGGCAGCAAATTGAGCAACTAAGGTTTGCAAGCCCGAATTAGAGCGAGTCGGGGCAGTATGAACGTAAGTAAGGGGAATGGCTGGAGCGTTCTGGTCTAATTGTTGATGATTTTTAATCGTGGCGAGAGTAGTATATAAATTATTGCTTTGTTTCAATCCTGGGGCTAATTGCTCTGTAGTCATAAACACCATGGGACTATAGGCAATCAAAGGAGAGTCAGTAATACTAGGAAGATAATCTTGTCCTGGAAAAAGCTTGTCTATTTGATATACAAGCTGATTTTGATAAATTTCTCCGTCTACCGAAATTAAGGACGGGAAATCAGACGCATCTGCTTGAATATTGCCTGCCTGTAGTTGCTGGACCAAATTTACTACGTCTTGAACTACATCTCCGCTTCCCTTGGCTTCGCAAGTAAGATAAAAATTTTCTCCGTTATCAGTCTTGGGTTTAGTTTGATTGAACCTGGCTGCTGCTTGTTGGCAAAATTGCGCCAAATCGCTACCGATCAAAAATTTTACTTCAAACCCTTGGAAGTTGGAATTGTCTTGGTTGGTTACATTTGACTGACTACTACACGAGGAGAGAAGTAGAAGCAATGCTGATAAGCAAGCAAAACCAATAACTTTTTTGTTTGACTCGCGAAAATGACAAAGGTAATTCATGTCGTTATAGTAATACACCGCATCAGGCTATTAAGTATAAAAATTATTTAGACTCTTAACGATAAGATTCCCTAAAAGTTGATTTAACGAACAAACAGAAGTAAAAATGCGATCGCCTGGTTAATCCGAGCTAAATTTACCATACGAAGTTAAAACCGCTTTAGAAAGTGAAAAGCTTTAGAAAGTGACAAAAACTGTGTTTTTGTAGTTCTTTATCAGAGTGAGTTGAAATAGAAATGGTCATGCTGTTAAAGCGATCGCTGACTAAACAGTTATCGAGAAATTGAGCTAGTAAATTCCAGGAATATTACTTAAGGCAGAAGCGTTTGCTTGCTCTCCATCTATTTCCTTTTTAATCACGGCGAGCGTTCCAGCTGATTCCAGTACGATCGCTTCTACATCCTGTAAGGAGCTAATTTTATTTTCACGCACAACCGCTAGTAATTGTGATTGTGTAACCCGTTGTTCTTGCATGGCTTTGCGTAGAAACTGACCTTGATAGTAAAGTAACGAAGGACTTGCTGTAATAAAATTATCGAATGCAGATGATCTAACGGTTAGCCATGAAACCAGGTATTGCAGAAAGATTAACGTAAAAAATGCTGTGACACTTTCAGCTAACGATACGCCTTTAGCCGTAATTAATCGTCCAAAGGTGGAACCAATCGCGATTGTAATCACAAAGTCAAAGGCATTTAGCTGTGCTAGGGTGCGTTTGCCAGAAATCCGCAGCAAAATTAATAAACTAAAATAGGCTAAGGTGCCAATCACAACGATACGGACTAATGGTTCAATTCCCCCATAAAAGAAAACAACATCATTCATAATCAATAGCGGTAGTTTATTAATATTACTAAATTGTCGAAACAGGTTCTAAAAACTGGCAAAAGCTAGACTGTGCTGTAGGGCCATTTAAAGCTATTGCGTTCAACTAATCCTAAAAGCAACTTGCGGCGATGGATCAAATCATCGAGCGATCGCCTAAATTCTTCATCACTAACGACTGGAATTCCAGCTTGGCGCAAAGATGTCAGATCAGGAGCGGGGGGTACATGCTCGGCAGGATAAATAGATGCAGATGCTAGTGTTTTCAAATAGGCGTGAACTGTTGATCGCGCTGATTTTAGTAAGGAAGGGGCTGGACGGTATGGCTTTTGCAGCCCATATTTTAAAATAGTCAACGCATCGTCTAAAATCACTACCGCAGGCGCACTGTCTTCTTGAGGAGACGCAGCGTGATAGCGGTGCAATACAGGATAAGCAAGCTGTTGCTGGGTTAATTTACCCAGTTGTGAGGTGATTGATATCAATTGCAAATCTAGCCCAGGAAACCCTTTGCCATCCCAAATATTTAAGATAAACTCCTCAGCCGAATTCCCCAGCCCAGTAATTTGACTAGCTAGCGATTGTTTACTCGTCACGCCGCCAATTACAGATAGTAAGAAACTCACCACCATCGTAATTAAAAACATCCCGCTAAGCGCCATAAAGGAAGCAGTAATCTCCCAGCTTCCGCGACGGGGATAAAGATCGCCATTGCCCATGGTTGAGATAGTGTAGGCAACAAAATAGATGCGATCAATCAAAGTGCTGACCTGTGGATCTGGTGTACGTGTGTAAATCACTGAAGTAGGTTCAGCACTGAACATTAGCACCCACCCTGCCCAAAGCAAACCCACCCAAACAAACACCGTCACTATTTGGATCAAAGGTCCTGCTAGGCTTAGTAGATAATGGCGTTTGGTGCGAATCAGCTTTTTCATCATCCACCAAACCCCATTTGTGATTTGAGAGGTCATTGGTCCGGCCCCTCCATCTACCCAGAGAGCTGTCCACAGCGCGTCGAGAAGCGATAAAAGCACCAAGAGCAGTCCTAGAATAAACAGCAGAAAATTCACTGCGACTTTAATAACCCCATATTAATACTTCATACCTGTTTATTTTTTCCTTAAGCGCAATTTACCAAATCTATCAAAAGACACAACTTTGAACAAGCAATCAGCCCGCACTCTCAGTCCTCATCACTTTCGTGATCAACAGAGCTTACTAGTAGCGATCGCGTGTTGTCAGCGAAGCACTAATAGTTCCAGTAATTGTCAACCGAATTTTCGCTTAGAATGAGCAAATTCGCTGCTAAACAGCGTAAATTGTTTCGGGAGGGTGGAATGCGGGAATCTGTAATTTATTAGGACATACTAGCTGAAGGAAGACAAGAGGGGAGACAAGAAGGAGAGCGATCGCTTGTTTTGCGACAACTAACTCGTCGGGTAGGGGAATTACCTCAAGAAGTACAAGATCGCGTTACAACTCTTTCTTTAGAGCAATTAGAAAATCTTGGTGAAGCATTACTAGATTTTCAGGGAATAGAAGATCTACTCTCTTGGCTAGAAGCACTTGAAGGTTAGAATTGAGACGGTGCAATTTTCGAGTAAAACTTTCCATGCGTCGAGATTCGATATTTTATAAACTGTTTCAACAATGCCCAACTTTATTATTTGAACTATTAGCCAATCCGCCAGCTAATGCAGAGCAATATAGATTTGATTCAGTAGCAGTTAAAGAACCAAGATTTGAAATCGATGGCATATTTCTACCACCAGAAAATGAAACTCCAGGGGTTGTCTATTTCTGTGAGGTACAATTTCAAAAAGATGAAAACCTATATGAAAGGGTATTTGCGGAATTAGCACTATATTTTTACCGCAATCGTCACAGGTTTAGCGACTGGCAAGTAGTAATAATTTATCCTTCACGAAATATCGAACAAAGCGATATTTATCCTTATCGAACTTTCCTAAATGGAAACCAAGTACATCGGGTATATTTAGATGAATTGGGAGATATTCGTTCTTTACCTTTATGGGTTGCCTTGATGGTGCTAACAACTCTAGATGAAGAAGTAGCATCACAAGAGGCTAAGTATTTGTTATCCAGAAATCAAAAGCAACCATCTTTGTCGGAGCGAGTCATAATAGAGATGATAACGACAATAATGGTCTACAAATTTGAGGAATTAAGCCGCATAGAGGTAGAAGAAATGCTGGGGATTACATTGAAAGAGACGCGAGTTTACAGAGAAATTAAGGAAGAAGGAAGGCAAGAAGGAAGACAAGAAGGAAGACAAGAGGGGGAGCGATCGCTCATTATTCGTCTTTTAACTCGAAAGTTAGGAGAATTACCTCAAGGTGTGTTAAATCGCCTGACAATTCTATCTTTAGAGCAATTAGAGAATCTTGGCGAAGCATTACTAGATTTTCAGGGAATGGCAGATTTACAGGTTTGGCTAGAAGCACTTGAAGGTTAGGATAAGCGATCGCCCATTGAAAATCAACGTGAGATCGCTCCTCAGAAACTAGTATGACCAAAGATGCTGCAAGGCGATCGCTCTTTTATTTAGAGGATGAGCTAGTTAAAACTCCCAACCAATAGAGCCAGTAATGGTAAAAGGTTCACCTCGATTGAGAAAGTTTCTGCCAAAAGCCGAGCTAACATAGTCTGTATCAAATAGATTACGGATATTAATCGCAGTATTCAAACGACCTCGACGGTAGTAAAGCGCAGCATCGGTACGAAGATAATCTTCTATTACAAAAGAGTTATCTAAATCCCCCTGTCTTTCACCTACATAGAACAAACCAAAACCAAAGCCTAACCCTTCTAAACTTCCTTTTTGAATTGTATAAGTCGTCCAAAGACTAGCTTGATTCTCTGGTACGTTTTGCAAGCGATTACCGACAGGAAAAGTATTATCTTCAGTAACTTCTGCATTGGTGTAAGCATAAGCAGCAGTTACATCCCAACCAGGTGCAATTTCTCCTGTAACATCTAGCTCAATCCCCTGACTTCTTTGTTCTCCAGTTTGAATGGAAAAGGAAGGATTATTAGGATCGGTAGTCAAAACGTTTGTCTTAGTGAGATTGTAAGCTGCTAGGGTAGTTGACAGTTTTTTATCTAGCCAATCGGCTTTAACCCCTACTTCGTATTGAGTTCCCTTGGTTGGATCGAATCCTACGGGAGAAGCGCCAAATCCACTTTGGGCGCGAAACGAACGAGCATAGCTAGTGTAGAGAGAAATCGTCTCACTGGGTTGATATACTAAACCAATGCGAGGACTGAAAGCTCCGTCATTTGCTGAATCATTGTTTGGCTCTCCCGCTCCAGCAAGATCGATAGTTTCCAGTTGACTGGATATCCAATCATAGCGACCGCCAATCAGAAGTTTGAAGCTTTTACCCAACGCAATTTGATCTTGAAGGTAGAGTCCATAGGATTGAACTTTATTTTCAAACTCAAAAAAAGGTTGGTAAATAGGCTCTGGAATATCATAGTTGGGATTTTGCAGGTCTAAAATTGGTAAATCAGTGTTAAAAAAACCGATATAGTCATCGGTATAATCATTAAAATCAAAGCCGACAACTACTTGATGGTCAACTGAACCCGTTTTAAATTTGCCTACGGCATCAAGCTGGACAAAATAATTATCATAGCCGTAGTCCAGATCATAAGCTTCTATAGTTGCGAAGCGGTCTGCTTCTACCACAGTTGGATATACTGGTGTTTCGTCTATCTTGGCAATCAAACCAGCAAAGTTGTTACGAATCTGCCAGTTGTCATTAAATTCATGAGTTATGGTGTAGCCAAATCTATTCGCAGATTGCTCGGTATCATAGAAATTAGGATAGCTAGTAAAAAGCTCTCTGGGGGTTAAGCTATTATCACTGAGAAGTATTCCAGAACTCACAGGAGTATCGGCAACGAATTTAGTATATTCATAGTATAAATTTAAGTTGGTTTTATCTCCTATTTTCCAAGTTAGGGAAGGTGCAATAGTAGTTTGGTCTGACTCGACAAAATCTTGAAACCCATCTTTACTTTGATAAGCAGCGATAAAACGATAGAGTACGTCTTTATCGGTAGTTAGAGGCCCTGAGAAATCGAGACTAGGCTGATAAAAATTGCGATTTCCTGCTTCAAACTCAAGTTTATATAAGGGTTCGCTTAGGGGTTGCTTAGTGACAGTATTAACAATTCCCCCAGGTTCTATATCGCCAAACAAAACTGAACCTGGCCCTTTAAGAACTTCTATTTGTTCGATGGTATTAATAGGACTACTAAGGATGTAAAAATTAGGAACATCTCGATAGCCATTACGGAAATTGCCATCGTTTTGAAATCCTCTAATAATTCTGCCTCCCGAAGATGAACCGTATAAGTTTCCTCCATCAACAACGCCACTGACTATTTCTACTGCTTGCGTCAATGTTCTCGGTTTGCGATCTTCAATCACTTGCTGTGGTACTACTTGAATTGATTGGGGGATATCCCGCAGTGGCGTGTCTGTTTTAGTCGCTGTACTCGCATTCGGCACATTATAACTTTCCTCTTCCCCTTCACTAGTAGCAATAATCTCAATCTCCTCATCTGGTGCTTGCCGTGCAGTATTTCCTTGAGGATTAATACTCAACACTAAATTACTTCTACCTGGAACAACTTCAGCACTGGGTGCTTGGGTTTGTCCTGAAATCCTGACTCGAACACTACTTGCATCTACTTTATTTACCCAGGACTTACGCAAAGACACTAAATATGGACTTAACCAGAATCAAACCAACTTCATAGGTAAAGAGGGATGTTCGAGTTCTTTTGTAAGATAAAAAGATAAGCTGTTTTGTTTTAGTTG
>JBHJNW010000142.1:0-23216 GCA_050330395.1 Pleurocapsa sp. | reverse complement strand
TTTTAATCGTATAGAACAAGACTTTGCCATTATTAAAAAAAGACGTATTTATTCCCCTCCACATACTACTTTAGATGACATCGTAAAATCATACGGAAATTATTTGGAATGACTATACTTAAATGGCAACAAGGATCGGCACTGCACGTTACTATTTTCGCTCAAGATCGGATCGCAGGGGTAGTCGGATACAATCAAATAGATCGAGTTAATCATATCGGACATCTCGGCTACTGGTTGGGGGAAGAATACAACGGCAAAGGCATTATGACCAAAAGTGTTCGAGAATTAATTGAGGTAGGATTTGACTATTATGGTTTAAATCGGGTTGAGATTAGGTGTGCGGTAGGCAATAATCGTAGTCGCGCGCTTCCAGAAAGATTAGGTTTCAAAAACGAAAGTATAATTCGGGAGGCGGAGAAGCTTTTAGATAAATACGTCGACCATGTAGTTTATGGTTTGCTAAGAAGCGAATATATAATTAAAAGCGATCGCAATTAAGGCTTTGTCACGTAATTATTAACTATTCCTCTTGCCAAGTTTTAGTACAGACGACAAATAATTCCACTCCATATTCATCAGACTGAATTTGAACGGGTAAAGAACGGAATTTAGAATGAGAAAACAACTTTTCTAGATCTTCGGCAAAGCGATAAATTGAGTGCCATTCTAGAATGTGTTCTAATAAAACACGGTCGGGATTTGCAGCGTGTAAATTGCCCAAAATTACTGTGCCATTAGGTAAAAGACGGTCATAAATCCAGTCCAAGATGCCAATAAATTCGCGATCGCGCAGGTAATTTGCCATGCTGACGCTATAAATCATTTGTTGGGGCGGAATATCAATATGACTGTAGCCTTCAGCTAATAAAAAGAAATTATCCTGAATAAAGGTTAGATGATCTCGAAAACCCCATTTATAAGCCACATTTGCCGCAGAGGATAAATCTTGGTGATTAAAGTCAATACAGGTAACATGAACATTGGGGGGAGAAGTCTGAAAATAAAGATCCATAATTTCTGAAGCTGTACCACTAGCAATACTAGTCACGGGCATCGGGTTATTGGCTGACCAATGTTTGGTTAACTGTTTGATAGTTTCGGTAATTATGCCGCCACGGTTTTTTAAAGCCAAACAGGTAGGCAAAGAACGAATCCAGCGATCTAAATAAATCCCTAAATGTCCATCTCCTTCTGGCTCATTTTGGGAAAGGATTTCGGTAATATAAGAATCGCTGACATAGCCGCCTGGACGACGAAAAGAGCGATCAAAGAAGCTACTGAGCATATAAAACGGAAACGTTTCGCGGAACAGATAAGTTCCGATCGCATTTTGGATTTGAGGTTCTTGAATAATTTGCTCTCGTAAAGAGCTAATCAGCATATTACAAATTTTATTAATTTGTTCTTGAGCTTCGGTTTCGCTGAGTTCTTTACCGCGAATTGCCTGCTCAATACTGTAAATATTTCTTTTAAATAACTCGGTTTCGCCAATTAATTCAGGCGGGATAGCATCTTGTCCTGCTTGTCCTGTACGCTGAGTGTCATACCTGGGCGCAATACGCACCCGTCGCATCAAATGAGCTACTAAATAAGAAGTCTGACGTAAACGACTAGAAAGGTTGTGAGCCAAAGACTGATAAAAACGATCTGATAAACCAGGTACAGAAGTTAACAACGCATAAAGATTTTGTTGGTCTAACACGCATACTTCTACATTGTCTTGAGCAATTACCGCAGCATTAGTCGGAACTTCTTCCAAAAAAGATATCTCACCAAAAACTTCTCCAGGTTCTAAAAAAGCGATCGCCACATCTCGACCCGAGGCTGCTCTTTCGACTCTGACCATACCTTTGCGTACTAGGTATATTGCCTGAGATAAACGACCTTCTTTTAAAATTACTTCATGCTGCTTATAGGTTGCCACCTGGGCTTTTTCTAATAAAACATTATAGTCTTCAGTAGTTAAATACTTTAATTTACTATCCATTTATATATGGGTTCTCCATGCTGCACCCCAGGTAATAGTTCCCAAAATGATCCCCTGGATCATCATTGCTGAGAAAAGAATTTGCAGTCAGATAAATTAGGTCGTTGCGCTTGGTGGTGAAATAAATTTTTGAGAGCAGCCTGTCTTCTTTGGGGGGATTCGGTTGCTAAATTCCAAAGACTTTCATAGAAGAAAAAAGATATTCCAGCAAACTCACGTTCGCGAGCGATTTTAACCTGCTGGGAGATTTTATGCCACAGTATGGGGCGACCTTTTAAACCCGACAAAACACCGATTCCTACGGGAATATGCTCCTTGGCTGCCAAGATTTCAGGCTGTTCTAATTCTTGTCTAAAGCTGTCGTTGCGATCGCGATATACTTGGACAATCAGTTCTTCAATTAAGCCTTTTCTCTCCCACTTGTGCCAATCCAGCAAGAAGGAATTAAGGGAAAAATCCTGGGGGTTGGGAGACACAGAAACAATTGCTTGAGGGTTATGCTCTTTAATCTCATGAAACAGTGTTTCGACATAAGCCGTAATTTTATCAGCACGCCAGCCCACCCAATCTGCATCTTGAGGATCTGATGGCGGTAGTTGCCCCTGATGCTCTTCCTGATAGAGCTTGATGGTATATTCGTCATACCCTAATTCTGAGGGATAGCCAAAATGGTCGTCTAGCTGAATGCCGTCAATATCATAGTTGCTGACTATCTCGACAATTAAATCCGTCATAAACTCTTGTACATCAGGGCGTAGCGGATTTAACCACACCCGTTGATGTACATCTCCTTCCCACCAAATAGTGCTACCATCTTCTCTGGCGGTCAACCATTGGGGATGACGTTTAGCTAATTCCGAATCAGCAGGAGCCATAAAGCCAAACTCAAACCAAGGAATTACGCTCATGCCTTGCTCATGTCCTGCGGTGATAATTTCGGATAAAACATCTCGGTTCTGTAGTCCTTCGGTGGGGTCAAGAGCTAATCCAGTAAATGATTCTGACACTTGAGAAGGATACAGAGTATAGCCCCAGTTCCAGACTGTCGGATAAACTGTATTAAAATTAGATTCAGCTAACAGTGCGATCGCTTCGGCAGTTTTATCGGTTTCAAACAAAACATCACTATCTATATTCGTCAGCCATACTCCTCGGATTTCTCTAGCCGTATCAAGCTGGCAAATTTGGTTGGCAGGAGGCTCAACTGTCGGTAGTTGGGAATGACCAGGAAAAGGGGTAATTGACACTAAGGTAAGAGCCAAAATAAACAGGAAAATCAACCAAGATAGACGACCTTTGGTTTGGCTAAACTGCACTAACTTATTAGCGTAGAGATCAAATGATTTAGCAATGCGTTCTTTCATAAATGCCGTAAGATTTGTAGAATATGGCGATTATAACGGTTTATTGCTAGACCTTCTTTAACAAGCCGTAGAAATGAATTAGGTTTTCTTCAATATTTTATCCGATGAAGATTCGCGCTGCTGTAGCAGCAGATTTAACTGCTATTGTCGATATCTATAATCAAAGTATTGCTGGTCGTCTGGCAACTGCGGATATCGAACCTGTCACTGTTGACGATAAACTAAATTGGTATCATAATCATTCCCTCAATCGTCCCCTGTGGGTAGCAGAAAAACAAAATCAGCTACTAGGCTGGCTGAGTTTTCAAAATTTTTATGGTCGTCCCGCATATTTGCATACCGCTGAAATTAGTATTTATGTGGCAACAGCATATCATCATCAGGGTATTGGCAGTAGGCTTGTACAACAGGCGATCGCTCAGAGTCCTCAACTACAGCTAACCACCCTGCTAGGCTTTGTTTTCGCTCACAATCAACCTAGCCTTAACCTCTTTTCAAGCAATGGTTTTAACCAGTGGGGTTATCTGCCCAATATCGCTGAACTTGATGGAATTCAGAAAAGCTTAGTAATTTTAGGACGTAAGATTGAAAGTTCAGAAGAACTGTCTAATCCATAATGAATATTGACTGCAATCCTCGCTGCGATCGCAGTTTGTATCAGGCTAATCATTCAAAAACTTTTCGACACAGCGGACAAACATTTCTACTCCCATGCTCAAAGCAGTTTCATCAAAGTCAAAGCGGGGATGATGGTGTGGATATGCCAAACCCTTAGCTGGATTAGCTGAACCCAAAAAGAAATAGCATCCAGGTACTTCATTTAAGAAGAAGGACATATCTTCTCCGCCCATAGTTTGACACTCTGGGACTACGCCCAAGGGGGTTTCCACTACTTCCGCTGCTACCGAGCGCACTAGTTCAGCGATCGCGCGGTCATTAACTGTCGGCGGATATAGTTGCCAATGATTGAGTTCGTATTTTGCCCCGTGCATTTGACAAACGCCAGCAATAATTGCCTCTAGCCGATCTCGAATCAGGCTTTCTAATTGAGGATTAAAATAGCGAATCGTACCACTCATTTTAGCGGTATCGGCAATGACGTTCAAAGCTGTACCTGCATGTAATTCTCCTACCGTAACAACAGCAGCATCCAAAGGCTTGACATTCCGCGCCACAATTGTTTGTAGGGCATTAACTATCTGACTAGCTACGACAATTGAATCTACGGTTTGATCGGGCATTGCCCCATGACCACCTTTACCGAAAATTTGACAGTGAAAACATTCCACCGCCGCCATAAATGCCCCAGCACGAACTCCGATAGTTCCCAAAGGCAGATTATTCCACAGATGTAAACCAATAATGGCATCGACATCGGGGTTACGTAATACGCCTGCTTCAATCATCGGTTTTGCTCCTCCAGGGCCTTCTTCTGCTGGCTGGAAGATAATTTTTACCGTTCCCTGCCAGTCGGCTTGGTGCTGATTGAGATAGTATGCCGTACCAAGGGCGATCGCTGTATGACCATCATGTCCGCAGGCGTGCATTTTGCCATCGTGTTGCGATCGATAAGCTACTTGATTAGCCTCTTGAATTGGTAAAGCATCCATATCAGCCCGAATTGCTAAGACTTTCCCAGGACGATTGCCAGTAATCGTAGCAGTAATACCTGTTTTAGCAATCCCAGTTTGATGAGGAATATTCCATTCTTGCAGTTTTTGCCGAATAAATTCTGCCGTAATCCGCTCTTCAAAAGCCAATTCTGGTTTCTGATGTAGCCTGCGTCGCCACTCTACCAAACTCTGCTGCAAATTGCGTATTTCTAATCTTATTTGGCTGAAATCAATCGATTTAGCTTCTTTAACCGTAAAAACCATGTCTTAAAACGGAGGATTTGATTGGTTCGTAAATTGAACTGCGAAAACGGCTTAATCTATTAACTAATTATAGGTAAAATTACGGTTGAGAAAACTTAAGATTTTCTATTTCATAGCACAAATTAAGTCTCATAGCAGCAAATTATGAGCAACTGGCGCGATTGCCATATTTTACCTGTAAGGTCGATATCTGACTATCAAACCCAGATCAGAAAATTCGAGCTGAAATTTTAACCAAAGCTTCAAGCTTATTGAAGATTGCTATCAAATTCACAGGCAATTTCTACCGCTGCGCGTCCTTTGACATTTGCCTCTTCTGCGGTTAAAAAGATGCTGTCGAAGTTAAATGCAATTCCTGAGAAGTCAATAATACTGAAACGATAAAGCTGATCTAAAGAACGATAAATCAACAAAGTATAGCCATCAATTCCGATTACATTCTGAATTTTCATGGTGGACTCCTGGGTAGGAATAATTATTTAACACTATTGTTTTGGATGGTGTTTACTAGCAAATACTCTCAAGAAGCTTCAATTATGCACTACTTGCAGATTTACTAAAATGATTAAAAATGTAAAAATGAATATTTTCCAGATCGGGTAATTATTTGCTTTATCTCATGACTGAGTAATATTTCTTAATCACCTAAAGACTAGTTTTTACTGCATTTTTACTGCAATAGCTCTGTTTTATTTCGAGCTATAACTTATATTAGGCTTTTTATTTAGAGCAAAATCAACCGTGATCTTACTTAATTCAATTTGATTTGCAGTCTATTTACGTAGATTTTCTGATAATACCTTCAATTATATTTCATAAGCACTATTATTTTTTGCCTGAAATAAACTACTCATACGTTGGTAATTCACTAAACCGCTAGATTGATAAATACATCCAGAGTGGGATGCAGTTATTACTGTACATATTAAAAATATAAGAACGTAATTGTTTTATTAAAAGCTAATACTTTAATCAACTACGAATATTGTCTTGAGAAATTTGAGTATCGGCAAGAGCGATCGCTTATCTGGTGGAAATGGCAACGACAAGCTTTATTGGCGGTACAGGTAACAATACCTTAATCTGTCCGACAATATTTAATTTAATTCAGAAGATCATCCATTTGGGTGAGGTAAGCAGAAATAAAGTACTGCGAGAAATTGGCGTACCAATGCTAGGAATCTCTATACCAATCACTCCTGCTTTTTTAACTGTTATCTGTCCTTTAATACTTCCCCAGATTAACATTTCTGCCCAGTTGCTTAAATCTGGTTGATGTCCGACTAAGGCTAGTTTTCCGTTAGGGTTGGCAACTTGCCATTTTTGTAGCCACTCCAACCATTGCTCAATTTTTCCGTCTGGTTTTAGAGGCGCAAAGATCTGAATATTTTTAGCCAAACCTGCCTTTTGCAGGATCTCTGCTGTTTGCTTAGCCCTCACTAAAGGACTGCTTAAAATTAGATCGAACTTTAATTTGGCAGCTAGCAAACGCTCTGCTATTTTGGTAGTTTTCTCACGACCCTGATCAACTAATGGGCGTTGTTCATCATCAGCGTAAGTTCCACGTTCAGCAGCTATTCCATGACGAATCAAATATACTTCCATAGCAAAAATAAGGGTCTTCCCGCGCAAATCAGAGCAAGAAAGTAGTTGAATATCGTCAATATTATAGTGGAGCCGAGCAGAGTCGAACTGCTGTCCAGATCAGCTATTCACTTGCCCATTCGTTCACAGGTTTAGCTCCTCTAACCCTGGGAGCGGGGATCATCAATTGTCCCTGATGGTAGGATTCTTTGATAAAGTCTTTTCCTAATGGTCTACCAAAGAAAACCAGTAGGAGCATCCGTTGAGGTTATGTCTCTAATCCTTAACGGAGTCAAACTAGAGACGAGCAAATCTAAAAGAGTTTTTTAGATTTAGGCAGCTACTGCCTGACGCTCAAATTTTACGATGTTGTTTGCATCTATATTTAGTTTGAGTCTGTATTTACGAGAGGATACTCACTCTCGACCTGAATCACGGATTAGCTTTGACTAACCTGTCGAAACCTTTACGGCCCCATCTTGTTTTAGTTGTTTTACTTTTAGCTCTTTAAGGTCATATGTCCTAGATTAAGAAATATGTGACTAATAGCTCAACTTATTTGTATTGTAGCTAACTTTTTGAACAATGCACGCAAAATAATCATCTAAACGTTACAAAACATTGATTTGTGTAGAAGGTAATACTCTGAGGATCAATATTCGTTTTACACTAGATATTTCAACTAACTATTAGTACGAAATAAATCGTGACCTATAAAACTAAAGGTTTGTAGTGCAAC
Source organism: Pleurocapsa sp. (assembly GCA_050330395.1). Taxonomy (GTDB): domain Bacteria; phylum Cyanobacteriota; class Cyanobacteriia; order Cyanobacteriales; family Xenococcaceae; genus Waterburya. Next base: position 15,662 of record JBHJNW010000142.1, on the reverse strand, counting down.
TAAATTACGATTTATCACAATATAAGTTAGTACCTCTTGGTTTTAAATCGTTAACTTAGTATTAAAAATCTTATGTTTCCCATTAATCGTCCTCGTCGGCTGCGTCAACATCCCCAATTACGTCGCATGGTGCAAGAAACGGTAGTTACTGCCAGTGACTTAATTTATCCTTTATTTGCTGTACCAGGAACATCGGTTGCCACCGAGGTTAGATCGATGCCTGGTGTTTATCAGCTTTCGGTAGATAAGATAGTTGAGGAAGCAAAAGAAGTATATGACTTGGGCATCCCTGCGGTAATCTTATTTGGCATTCCCGAAGATAAGGACGTTGATGCTACTGGTGCCTGGCACGACTGCGGCATTGTCCAGAAAGCTGCTAGGGCAATTAAAGAATCTGTTCCTGAACTTTTAGTGATTGCCGATACTTGTCTGTGTGAGTATACCAGTCATGGACACTGTGGTTATTTAGAGACAGGAGATTTGTCTGGCAGAGTACTCAATGATCCTACTTTAGAATTACTCAAAAAAACGGCGGTTTCTCAGGCGAACGCTGGTGCAGATATTATTGCGCCTTCAGGGATGATGGATGGCTTTGTCAGAGCTATTAGAGAAGGCTTAGATGATGCTGGCTTCCAAGATACGCCCATACTTTCCTATGCTGCCAAGTATGCTTCTGCCTATTATGGTCCATTTAGAGATGCAGCCGAATCTTCACCTCAATTTGGCGATCGCCGTACTTATCAAATGGATCCTGCTAATGGTACAGAAGCCATCAAAGAGATTGAATTAGATATTGCAGAAGGTGCAGATATGTTAATGGTTAAACCTGCACTGTCCTATATGGATATTATCTGGCGAGTTAAGCAAGCAACTAACCTTCCTGTAGCTGCCTATAATGTTTCTGGAGAATATTCAATGATTAAGGCTGCCGCCCTCAATGGCTGGATCGATGAGAAGAAGGTAACCTTAGAAACCTTAACTAGCTTTAAACGTGCTGGTGCAGATTTGATTTTGACTTATCATGCCAAAGATGCAGTGCGTTGGTTAACTGAATAAATCTGGAAGCTTAAATTAGTGTTGCTAAAAGTTTTGGCAACACTACCGTTACTACTTAAGCCTCTAACTTAATAATTTAAAATCTATTACGCTATTTTAATTAGCAAAATAATATTTCATTAACTAACTCAACAATTTCTTCTTCAGACAAGCTATAAATTAACTACACATTGCAATTATACTTTTACTAACAAAAATCCCGTTTAGTAATTAATACCAAACGGGACTTAAATTATGATTGTCGCCTAATTCAAGTATGAACAGCAGATTAAAAGTTTAGAGTTTAAAGCTAAAACATTCCCGCTACCAACTTATGATTCTAAACTGACGACAGCTTATGCTTTTGCTTCTTGACGTGCTTTTGCTTCAGCGATCACTTCTTCAGCAACATTCTTAGGACAAGGCGCGTAATGATTGAATTCCATTGAGAACTGACCACGACCAGAAGTCATCGTACGTAAGTCACCAATATAACCAAACATCTCACTCAAAGGTACATCAGCTTTGATGCGAACGCCCATAGGAGTAGAGTTTTGAGATTTGATCATGCCGCGACGACGGTTGAGGTCGCCAATAACATCTCCCATGTGATCGTCGGGAGTAAATACGTCCACGCTCATAATCGGCTCAAGTATTTGAGGTCCAGCTTTGGGTAGAGTTTGCCGATAACCAGACTTAGCGGCAATTTCAAAGGCGATCGCGCTAGAGTCTACAGGGTGGAAAGAACCATCGGTTAAAGTGATTTTCAAATCCACACAGGGGAAACCTGCCAAGACACCTTTTTCGATGCTGTTAGCAAAGCCTTTTTCAACCGCGGGCCAGAATTCTCTGGGAACGTTACCACCAGTAACTTTAGATTCAAACTCAAAGCCAGAACCAGGTTCACCAGGCTCGATGGTATAGTCGATTTTACCAAACTGACCAGAACCACCAGACTGTTTTTTGTGAGTATAGCTATCTTGAACAACTTTAGTAATAGACTCGCGATAGGCTACTTGAGGTTTACCAACTTCAACTTCTACACCATGAGTACGTTTGAGAATGTCTACCTTGATGTCTAAGTGAAGCTCACCCATTCCTTTGATAATCACCTCACCGCTTTCCTGGTCAGTTTCGACATAAAAAGACGGATCTTCTTGAACCATTTTACCCAATGCCATTCCCAACTTTTCAGAAGCACCCTTATTTTTGGGAGTTACGGAGATCGAAATTACGGGGTCAGGGAAAACCATCGGTTCTAAAGTTGCAGGATCTTTAGGATCGCAAAGAGTATGTCCAGTCTGGATGTTTTTCAAACCAACAATTGCAATAATATCTCCTGCTTGAGCAGAATCAATTTCTTCACGGGAGTTGGCGTGCATTTCTACCATCCGACCAACGCGCTCAGTTTTGCCTGTAGCGGTATTTAAGACAGATTCGCCTTTATTTAGCGTACCAGAATAAATTCGCGTAAAGGTCAATGCACCATAGCGATCGTCCATGATTTTGAATGCTAAAGCACGCAAAGGTCTTTCAGCATCAACAATGGCATATTTGCCTGTTTCGTTACCCTCTAGGTCAACCTCTGGCTGAGGCTTAACTTCGGTAGGGTTAGGTAGATAGTCAACTACTGCATCTAGCACTGGCTGTACTCCTTTGTTTTTAAAGGAAGAACCGCAGTAAGTAGGGAAGAAAGCTAGGTCGCGAGTTCCTTTGCGAATACAGGCTTTGATTTCGTCGATGGAAAGTTCTTCACCTTCTAAATATTTTTCCATCAATTCGTCGTCTTGCTCGATCGCCGTTTCAATTAACTGTTCGCGATAGGTTTCTACATCGTCCACCATATCTGCGGGAACATCTTTTATTTCGTAATTCTCGGGCTTCCCAGAATCATCCCATACCCAAGCTTTACGGGTTAGCAGGTCAACTACCCCAATAAAATCATTTTCAACCCCAATAGGCAATACCATCACCAAAGGAGTAGCAGCCAGGATTTCTTTTACCTGCTTCACTACGCTAAAGTAATCAGCACCAGTACGGTCTAACTTGTTAACGTAGATAATTCGAGCTACCTTAGAATCATTAGCATAACGCCAGTTAGTCTCAGATTGAGGCTCTACCCCACCCGAACCGCAGAATACGCCAATACCGCCGTCTAGAACCTTAAGCGAACGATAAACTTCGATCGTAAAGTCAACGTGACCAGGGGTATCAATAATGTTTAACTGATGTTCTTTCCAAAAGCAGCTGGTCGCAGCAGACTGAATTGTAATGCCACGCTCTTTTTCCTGATCCATGAAGTCAGTTGTTGCTTCTCCTTCATGCACCTCACCGATTTTGTGGGTTTTACCAGTTAGGTTCAGAATTCTTTCAGTGGTGGTGGTTTTACCCGCATCTACATGCGCGAAGATGCCAATATTTCGATATCGAGTAAGGTCTTTCATATTTGTCTATTTATTTGATTTTGTCGTATTAATCTGCTTGTTACTGCTAATGAGGTGTTGGGGATTGCTTCTGTAACTCTCTTTGGTCTGGATTTTAACCATCGGGAACATCAAGAAGCCATATTTTAGATAAATGGCAACAGTGCCAATTATAATGCTAATTGTTAATTAATGATAAGATATATTGATGGTGCAGTACAGTCAGAAACCACCATAATAGGTTGATGATTGCCGAACCTTTCTCTTAGCTTTTTTACTTACATTTTGTTCGGCTTTCGGCAAAATGTTTACTGATAAAACCCTGCGTTACTTCATCGCGCTGTATTGCTTTCTCTAGCCCATGACATACGTCTTGTCGATCATCGCTGCGTATTTAGCAAGTGCTATGTCTAGTCTAGATATTCATCGTTCTTTACTTCTGTCAAGAGAGGCGGTCATCTGAGTATTGAAATTATTATAGCGATAAATCAAGGCAATTCAACTAAGCGTTCGCAGTACTTTTACCAAAAAAGCTTTTAGCTTCTTTAGATTACACTTTATGACTTATAGATAACCGAGGGTTCTATATTGTGAGATTTTATAAACAGGTATAAATACTAACCTAGATTTTCAAAATTTTTAAACAAATGGCACAACAATCAACCGTTATAGTCACAGGAGCATCTTCTGGTGTTGGTTTATATGCTGCTAAAGCTTTAGCCGAGCGAGGATGGCACGTAGTCATGGCTTGTCGCAATTTGCCAAAAACCGAACAAGTGGCGAAGCAAGTCGGTATACCTGAAGATCGATACAGTATTATTCATTTGGATTTAGCTTCTTTAGACAGCGTACATCAGTTTGTCCGAGATTTCCGTGCTACGGGCAAGTCTTTAGAAGCTTTGGTATGTAATGCTGCGGTTTATTTACCCTTAGAAAAAGAGCCTCAGCGTAGCCAAGAAGGTTATGAGTTAAGCGTTGCTACCAATCATTTAGGTCATTTTTTATTATGTAACCTGATGCTGGAAGATCTCAAAAATTCTCCCGCACCAGAAAAGAGATTGGTAATTCTCGGCACTGTTACCGCTAACCCCAAAGAAATAGGCGGAAAAATTCCTATTCCCGCACCTCCGGATCTAGGAGATTTAAAAGGTATGGAATCTGGTTTTAAAGCCCCAGTGGCAATGATTGACGGCAAAAAGTTTAAGCCAGGAAAAGCATACAAAGATAGCAAGTTATGCAATATGCTAACCATGAGGGAGTTGCACGATCGCTATCATGAATCTACAGGAATTATCTTTAACGCTCTTTATCCTGGCTGTGTAGCAGAGACTGGCTTATTCCGCAATCATTATTCTTTATTCCGGACGATCTTTCCTTGGTTTCAGAAAAAAATTACAGGAGGATATGTAACTGAAGAGTTGGCAGGAGAAAGAGTAGCCAAAGTGGTTGCCGATCCTGGATTTAACGAGTCTGGGGTTTATTATAGTTGGGGCAATCGCCAACAGGAAGATCGCACCCCCTTTAAGCAAGAAATTTCTGATGAAGCGATGGATGCTAATAAAGGTAAACGCCTTTGGGAATTAAGCGCCAAGTTAGTCGGAATTGCCAATTGAAGAGTTACATCAAGTTATGTCTGATTTGATCTATTAGCTTAGCTTCATTGTCTTGGGCAAATGCTAAATTGTTAATCAGAACTATTGATGAATAATCTTTTAATTCTTCTGGACGGATGATTAAATTATTGATGATTTGATGATCGCCATCGCCTTTTAATTCTTGTTCTTGCCTCATTTGCCTCCATAATTTCTTCCGCGCCATTTAGTTGGTTTGTTGATCGAGGATAGCAAAATTCGCAACACCGCCAGCTGATCGGCAAAAGGAGATAACCAAAAAAAGCCAGAAGAGCCAGAATAGGAAGAGGCGATCGCGATTAACATTACGTAACGCAATAAAAACAGCAAAGCGTTTAAACTAAATAATGTAATTACTATGGGGTAGTTATTGCCTAAATAAAGCAGGTAACTGGTTAATAGCAGCAACGGTAACGGTAAAGCCTGAACACACAAGAGGAATAAAATGTCTCCCCAGACTTGAGCAGTAGAAGCAGCATCTTTGAGATCGAGCGATCGCCCCCATTCATTCCAGGTTTCTTTCGCCCCTTCATACATTCTGACCTTAATCACTTTGGAACCATCAAAGAAGCCTACTTTATAACCTGCGGCAGCAATATTTCTGGCTAAGGTAACATCATCACAAAACGAACCCGCAGCAGAAGTGTAACCATCGAGCTTTGACAATACTGAGCAACGACACAAAAAACACTGTCCATTGGCCATTACTCGGTTGGAATTTACTGCATCCACTCCCGCAGAATCAAAGCGGTAGAGTAGCGTCATTAATAAAGCAGGCTGCAAGAACCATTCCCCTGGGTATTGCAGTATAAACTGTGGGGCCAGGGACACCATGTCATAGCCTTCGGCTTCGGCAATACAAACTAAACTGGCAATTAAACCAGGTTGAGGTTTAGTGTCTGCATCGATGCCCAGAAACCACTCACTATGACGAGAAACGTGTAAATAACCTGTGTGTAAAGCCCAAGGACGACCAACCCAGCCAGGCGGCAAAGGATCGTCAGTAATCAGACGCAACCGAGGATCGCTTTCCCCCGCAGCCTTCACTATATCTTGTGTGCCGTCTTGAGAATTACTATCTACAATAATTGCTTCGCGCAGTTCATAGCTTTGATGACTTAAACCAGTTAAACAGGGAGTGATTCTGGCAGCCTCATTTAGAGTAGGCACAACCACGCTTACTTTACCAAGAAGAGCGGGATTAGCTGCCTGAGGTTGTAAAGGCGATCGCCTGCTTGCTCCTTTGAGTAAACGGGATAATAAAATGGCGGTGGCTACTAGCTGGAAGATTAGAACCCCGACAAATGTGTAAAAAAGCTCAGAATTCACTAATTATTCCTGGAAATGTGATGATCAGTTGTTGATTGTTGCTGGTTGCTTTGCCGTTACCAACGAATCATTTGGGCTAGCGGAAATAGGTTGTTTAGTTGCCATCCAATAAAGAACCAGTAAAGGAAGAATACCGAGGAAAAATCCCAATAATACAGGAATATAAAATCCTGCGGCTAAACTCAAAACTGTCGCGAAGGCAAAATTAGCTAGATAGATAAGCAAAGGCAGTTTGAGATCGTTATTGGGTAAGGTGAATGGTTTCGCCTGCCATAACAAAGTAGCCACTGTCATAAACACAATTCCTGTACCCATCCAACCGGCAAAGTTTTGATAAGGCATACCAAAAAACGCTCCTGGCTGATCCCATACCCAAAAAGGAATAGGTGCTTGACTCATCGCAGGATCTAGCACAAAGTCCCAGGAAGTCAGACACAGTGAACCAAAGACAATTGCACCAAATTGACGCAGCCAATTGCTAATTTCCCATCTTTTTAATCCTGCCAAAGCGATTATATAAGCACTAAAGCCTAAATAAAACCAAGACAAGGGAATCGTAAACGGTACTAATCCCGCAATTTTATAACCTAAACCACTAAGGTAACGATATTGACCAAAAGGAAATCCTGTACTAGTACCTAACAGTTCGCTACCCAAAGATAGAGCGATCGCTGGAATCATAAAGCTCAACCAATGCCACATGCCTAAAGTACGATAGGCATAAAGTGCAACCGCAGCCGTCGCTAGCAGCATATAAACTACCCCACCGCCTGCCATTGACCAAGCAAAAATTGTCGAACCCCATTCAAACTGGGCTAACTTTGCCTGAAAATCGACATTGGGCAAGACGAGAATAATTCCTGCCAAGCCAAACGCCATCGCTAAGACATGCCCCGTTAGTAAATAATTTTCGGTACTAGATGTTCGCTTCATAAGTTAAATACTTTAAAAAACTATTGTATAAAAATTAGCCTCCTAAAGTAGTTTACAAACTTTCATTAAGCTATGTATAGCAAAACGGGGAATTAATTCTCAGTTTTAGGCTGTCTAGCCCCACATTCCCAGAAAATAGTAGAGTTAAGGTGTTGTGGTTTGCTATAAATTATAAGTTGTCAAGAGTGACCATAACAAGATTGAATAACTAAGTCTCAATAGGTATAAAAAAAGGGTAATTTGATGTACCAAGGAAGTATAAAAGAGTTACATCAGCAGTTAATTAGCAAAGAAAGTTCGGCAGTAGAAATTGCCCAAGCTACTTTAAAACACATTGAAACAGTGGAACCAAAAGTTAAAGCGTTTCTGGCTGTAACTGCCGACAAAGCTCTAGCCACTGCTTTGGCAGTGGATGACAAAATTGCAGCAGGAGAATCGATAGGAATACTAGAAGGTATTCCCTTGGCTGTCAAAGATAATATGTGTACCAAAGGAATTAAAACTACCTGCGCCTCACAAATACTGGCTAATTTTGTGCCTCCTTATGAATCTACCGTTACTCAGAAACTAAAGGATGCGGGAATGGTTGTTGTCGGCAAGACTAACCTCGATGAATTTGCGATGGGGAGTTCTACCGAAAACTCTGGTTATCAAACTACAGCCAATCCTTGGGACTTAGAAAGAGTACCAGGAGGTTCTTCTGGTGGTTCAGCCGCCGCCGTAGCAGCAGGAGAATGTGTGGTAGCTCTAGGTTCAGATACAGGAGGATCAATTCGTCAGCCAGCTTCTTTTTGTGGCGTAGTAGGATTAAAACCCACTTATGGTTTAGTATCTCGTTTTGGTCTAGTTGCTTATGCCTCTTCTTTGGATCAAATCGGCCCTTTTTCCCGTACTGTAGAAGATTCCGCGATTTTGCTTCAGGCGATCGCTGGACACGATCCTCACGATGCTACCAGCCTGAAGGTAGATATTCCCGACTATACGCAATATCTCCAGCCTGAACTCAAAAAAGGTTTGAAAGTTGGCATTATTACCGAAACTTTTGGGTCAGGTTTAGATTCTGTGGTTGCAGAAACGGTAAAAAGAGCGATCGCCAAATTAGAAGAACTTGGTGCAGAAGTACAAGAAATTTCCTGTCCTCGTTTCCGCTATGGGTTGCCTGTTTACTACATGATTGCTTCCTCTGAAGCCTCCGCTAATCTAGCTCGTTACGATGCAGTTAAATATGGTGTCAGGGAAGAATCCAACAGTCTGATCGATATGTATACCAATACTCGCGCTGCTGGTTTTGGGGCAGAGGTTAAGCGCAGAATTATGTTGGGTACTTATGCACTTTCGGCAGGATATTATGATGCTTATTATCTGAAAGCGCAGAAAGTTCGTACCTTAATTAAACAAGACTTTGACCGCGCATTTGAAGATGTTGATGTTTTGGTATGTCCTACTTCACCATCCACGGCATTTAAAGCAGGAGAGAAAACTGACGATCCTTTAGCAATGTATCTTTCTGACTTAATGACTATTCCCGTTAACTTAGCTGGTTTACCAGGAATGAGTATTCCCTGCGGTTTTGATAGCCAAGGTTTACCTATTGGATTGCAGCTTGTGAGCAATGTGCTGCGCGAAGATATACTGTTTCATACAGCCCATGCTTATGAACAGGCGACAGAATGGCATAAAAAACACCCAAGTTTATAAAAAAAATTCTGTAAGGGCGAACGGCTGTTCGCCCCTATCCATGAGCATTTCCTTGTCTAAATCTCGTCAGGAATTATCCATTTTGGCGGTTCAGATATCTTCTTCCTGCGGGCTATCTCCGCCATTTCCAGCATTTTATCTAGTGAAGTGTCTTTAATAAAATTAGCAGCTTGGTTTTGATATTCTTTATTCGGGCAGCGATCGCCTAAAACGCAGCCATTAGCGCAATCTACTGCGCAGTTTACTTGCTCTAGATTCATATTCTCAGCTTAAAATTCGTCTTTTAGTATTTTAGTATTTTTGAATAATGGTGTAATTAAAACCCTAAATCAGCTTTCGCAATTTCCGCTGCTGCATATACTTCTTCATTGGGCATTTCTTCCCAATCGGTGCAGCCAATCTCGCGATAAAATTGAGCATCGTAGGCGCGAGTACGCACTACCACTGGCATCGGCACAGCATGACCTAAGATTAAAGCCTGTTGTTTAGAATCTAGTTTGGCTAATACTGACTTTAAGTTTGCTCCTCCAGATACTCCTGTAAAGATTGCCTCGATATCTTTCTCATCATTAAGTAAGCAGGTGACACGAGTACCAATCTGGGACATAACTTCATTATCAATTCCCGAAGGACGCTGATCAACTACCAGCAAGGTAACAAAATACTTCCGCATCTCACGGGCGATCGTACCAAAGATAGTTTGATGCACGATACTAGAATCGAGGAAACGGTGTGCTTCTTCAATGGTTATTACCAACTGGCGGGGTTTATCGAGAGGGTTTTTGGTTTGCAGAAAATGATCGGCTTTTTTGACGTAGCTGGAGTGGATACGACGGGTAATCATATTAGTTGCCAGCATATAAGACAGCATATTAGACTGAGAGCCAAATTCAATAATTACGTTTTTACCCGCAGCTAAAGCCTGAATTAACTGATCGATGTAGTTGTGGGGACAGGCTGAACGAATATATTTAAGACTGTCTAAACGCATTAATTTACGCTGCAAGGAAGAGATTGAACCCTGGTGTCCTTGTTTCGCCTCACAAAACAGCTTGATATCTTCGTTGGTCATGTTGAGCAAACGCATGATCCAAGACTTGCCATATTCGTTATATAAAATATTGGCATTATCCATGGCTGCTTCGGATAGACCTAATTCGGAAGAGACTAATTTGAGATCTTCAATCTCGATCTGATCGTAGCTGAGATAAAGTTCTTGAGCATCCCTAACGCCTCTACGTTTGGTAGACTCGGGGTCTAAAGTATACATTTCTACTTTGCCAGGAAACAGCTGTCGTAAGCCTTTAACGGTGCTGACTTGTTTACCTTCCTTCATCGCTTCCCAGCCATATTCTGAGTGCATATCAAACATCAGATTGACTGCTGCATCTTTGCGAATTACTCCAGATAACAGCAGGCGAGTTAAAAATGATTTACCTGTCCCAGATTTACCAAAAATTCCATTGCTTCTCTCGACAAAACGATCTAAATCAACACATACGGGTACATCCATATCTAAAGGTTGACCGATGGAAAAGTTACGGCGAAAAGGATCGTCTTCCCAACCAAACACGCTACGAAAATCATGTTCGCTGGCTTCGTAAACTTGGCTAAAGTGAGCGGGAATTGTCTTAACAGGCAGCAATTCCATGTCAGTACTAGTTTGAGGTTGTAATGAACCCAGGCTAGTATTAGTATATTGAGCAGGATCGATCGGCAAGCTAGAAAAATCGCTATTAGTTGCGGTGGGGGTAAACATCAGCATCGGTGAAAGATCGACTGTGCCGTAAGTACCGCTGCCAGCTAAAACATCTCTTAAAAAAGTATCTTCAATGGGTGGGGGATTGGCAATAATGCGATCGCTCGAACAGCCTAAAGATACATCAGTTAATAAGCAAAAAAAACGCGATCTAGTTCCTTGGACTACCAGGAATTTGCCGACTCGCATATCTTCCACCGATACATCGGGGTGTAATCTTACTTCTAAACCTTTGGTTAAAGAACCTTGAATAACCGAACCTAAGGGGATCTGAGAATTCATGTTTTATTTTGCGATCGGGGTTTTTTAAGCTGCGAAGCCGACTATATTTTTGCCAATATGCAGGGTTTTTTTGCTAACTTACCCTTATTCCGCTAATTCTAGCCGATTTAGTTTTTAATATCCTATCAGATCAAATTAAAAAGTTATTATGCAAAGTACTAAAGAACTAATTTTGCCCACAATGGGCTGCGGGACATGGGCGTGGGGTAACCGTCTGTTGTGGGGTTATGACGAGAGTATGGACAGTCAATTACAGCAGGTGTTTAATCTTTGCGTTAGTAATGGTGTAACTCTGTTTGATACTGGTGATTCTTATGGTACAGGTAAACTCAACGGTCAGAGCGAAAAGCTGTTGGGAAGATTTGAGCGGGAGTATTTGGGAGTAAATAAAGAGCGAATTTGTCTGGCAACTAAACTAGCTGCTTATCCCTGGCGTTTAACTTCAAAGTCGATGGTAAAAGCAGGATTAGCCTCCATACAACGGATGGGTAGAGTAGATCTGGCACAGATGCACTGGTCAACGGCTAATTATTTTCCTTGGCAAGAATGGCAGCTATTGGACGGTTTAGCAGATTTATATGAACAGGGAATAGTTAAGGGAATCGGACTATCTAATTATGGTACGAAGAGATTGATCAAAGTTCACCAGAAATTTAGCGATCGCCAGATTCCAATTGCTAGCTTACAGGTGCAGTATTCTCTACTCTCTACTTATCCTGTAACTGATTTGGGCATCAAAGACACCTGCGATGAATTGGGAATACAATTAATTGCCTATAGTCCTTTATGTTTAGGTATTTTAACTGGGAAATATTTTCATCCGAGTACTTATCCTAAAGGCTTACGCGGTTTACTATTTAAAAGATTAGTTCCTGAGGCTAAACCGTTGTTAGACTGTTTGAGTGCGATCGCGCAATACCGTAATAAAACGATGGCTCAAGTGGCAATTAATTGGTGCATTGTCAAGGGTGCGACTCCGATTCCTGGAGCAAAAAACCTCAAACAAGCACAAGAAAATATTGCAGCTAAGGATTGGTTACTAGACGCAGGTGAAGTAGCAGAATTAGATCGTGCAGCCGCAAAAATAAATAAGCCAATGGTGCAGAATGTTTTTCAAACTCGCTGATTGAGGGAGAGATAATTCACTCGGGGTATTCTTCAGCAACTACTGGAAAATCTCCCGATCGCTCCGAAGGAATAGCCGCAATAATGGCATCAATTACTTTAGAGATCGGAATAATTTCTAAGCCAATGTCATCGGGTAAGCTTTGCCCTTTAGGGACGATCGCTTTTTTAAATCCTAGTTTAGCTGCTTCTTTTAACCGTAATTCCATTTGGGAAACTAGACGCACCTGTCCCCCTAAACCAACTTCGCCGATTAAAACCGTACGGGGATCGACTACGCGATCGCGAAAACTAGCGACAATGGCGATCGCTACTCCTAAATCCGCAGCAGGTTCTCCTACCCCTAAACCACCAACCGAAGCCACATAAGCATCAAGTTTTGATAATGGTACACCGACTCTTTTTTCTAGGACAGCTAATATTTGCTGGAGGCGGTTGTAATCTATTCCTGTTGTAGAACGACGGGGAGAAGTATAGCTGGTGGGGCTAACTAAAGCTTGAATTTCTACTACGAGTGGGCGAGTTCCTTCGCAGGCAACCACGATTGATGTACCAGGGGAAGCTTCATCTCGATTACCGAGAAACAACTCCGAAGGATTATCTACCTCAACCAAACCCCCTTCAGCCATTTCAAAAATACCGATTTCATGAGTTGCGCCAAAGCGGTTTTTCACCGAACGCAGCAGACGATGGGAAGCATAGCGATCGCCTTCAAAATAAAGTACTGTATCAACTAAGTGTTCTAATACCCTCGGTCCTGCGATCGCGCCTTCTTTGGTAACGTGACCGACAATTAATAGAGTAATATTTTCTCTTTTTGCTACCTGCATTAATGCAGAGGTGCATTCCCTGACTTGCGCTACTGAACCAGGAGAAGAAGTTAAGGCAGCAAAGTGTAGAGTTTGAATACTATCAATCACTGCTACTTGAGGCTTCAATGATTCGAGTTCTCGCAAGATTTCTTCTAAATCAGTTTCTGGCATTACGTAAAGATTGTTATCTTTTTTATGAGCCGACTTGCCATTTTGCTTACCATTAGCCGCTGCTGTTTTAATATCTGCTACATCCAAACGAGAAGCTCTTAGTTTTACCTGTTGTCCAGATTCCTCTGCCGAAACGTAAAGAATTCGGGGCAAACTATAAGATAATTTATTCGCTACCTGCAACAGCAAAGTCGATTTACCAATCCCTGGATCTCCACCAATCAGAACTAGAGAACCAGGAACAATACCTCCTCCTAAAACGCGATCAAATTCTCCATAGCCTGAAGGAAATCGTTCTTGAGCGTCGTTGTTAATTTCTGAAAATTTTAAAGAGGCTCTAGGCTTTGCTGTTCCAGATACCTTATTATTAGAACGAGTCCCAGACTGCCATCCTCCTCGGCTATACGCCCCTCCGCCCGAAGCAATTTCAACTGGTTCTTCAGAGATGGTGCCAAACTCATTACATTCCTTACACAATCCGAACCACTGACTATATTCGGCGGCACAATTATTGCAGACATATATTTGTTTTGCTTTAGCCATTTGCTTAAATAAAATTAGCGAATTAAAGAAATAAAAAGATAAGTAATACACTTTAAAGATAATACAAGCTCAATCCTAAGAAACTTTAAAAGCTTCAAAGATAAATTAAATCTGAAAAAACTCCTCAATTGTGCGAATAGTTAGGGTATTCGCCGTAGAATAGACGTTTAGTCCTACTACGAGTTGCCGACACAACAGCGTATACTGTTAGGCAATTAAAATTTAACTTAAATATCAGTAATTTTACTTAAAAAAGGAGTGTATACTAACTTGGAAACCAACAAAGAAAAAATTTTAGTCGTGGACGATGAGGCTAGCATCCGTCGCATTTTAGAAACTCGTCTTTCCATGATTGGCTATGATGTAGTTACCGCTGCTGATGGTGAAGAAGCTTTAGAAACTTTTCGGACTGCTGAACCTAGTTTGGTAGTTTTGGATGTAATGATGCCTAAGCTGGATGGCTATGGTGTTTGTCAAGAATTGCGCAAGGAATCAGATATTCCTATTATAATGCTAACTGCTTTGGGAGACGTTGCCGATCGCATCACTGGTTTGGAATTAGGTGCAGATGATTATGTCGTTAAGCCTTTCTCTCCTAAAGAATTAGAAGCCAGAATTCGCTCCGTACTGCGCCGAGTTGAGAAAAATGGCGCGCCTGGTATTCCCAGTTCGGGAGTAATTCACGTTGGTTCGATCAAGATTGATACCAACAAACGTCAAGTATACAAAGGTGATGAACGTATTCGCCTTACAGGAATGGAGTTTAGTTTACTAGAGTTATTGGTTAGCCGTTCAGGTGAACCTTTTTCGCGTTCAGAAATCTTACAGGAAGTATGGGGCTACACTCCTGAGCGTCATGTAGATACCCGCGTCGTAGATGTGCATATCTCTCGTTTACGTGCCAAGTTAGAAGACGATCCTAGCAATCCTGAATTAATCCTCACTGCTAGAGGTACTGGCTACTTGTTTCAACGGATCCTAGAAGCAGGAGAAGAGTAAATTAAGCCATTAAGGAGCAATGGTTAGGTAATCAAAGTCTAAATTACCTCAAAAAATCTCATAATTTTGCCCAGACTAAAGAGTTCTTCAAAGTCTTAATTTGGTCGAAGCTGAGAGCTTAAAAATGAGTAAAATTGACACCAACCGAATACTTAGGTTACTACCTTTCTTGGCTGGAGGATTGGGGGGTTTTTTGTTGCTGATTAATCGCCTATTAACTACCCAAATAACTGATTCTCAGGCACGTTCGGATGCTTTAGGCATAATTGAAGGGGCGGTGCTAATTTTGGTGGGGTTGCTTTGGCAACAGATCCAAGCCAGAACTCCCGATACCGTAGATTTGATTGGCGAGACAGGTTTAGAGTTTAGTTCCGAACTTTCAGACTTAGCTAAAACCGAGTTAGCCTGGGCTTCTCATTTGTTGATAACTAACACCGTAACGCGATCGCTAGTAGTTTATTATGATGGCAAAACCATTCTCAGGCGAGGTGTTTTAGGCAAAAATCCGCAAGTGAAGCCAGGAGCAATTTTAGACAGAGTATTATCAAAAAGCCAGCCCGTATATTTAGTAAATCTTAATCTTTATCCAGGTAAGGTAGAGTTTGACTATTTACCAGAGAATACTCAGGGCGTAATTTGTCAGCCACTTGGCGCAAAAGGAGTGTTAATTTTAGGTGCTAACGCGCCTCGTAGTTACACCAAAAAAGACGAACAGTGGATTGAAGGCATTGCAGACAAATTAGCAGTGACTCTAAATACTAACGATTCAGCAACGCCTAATTACGAGTAGCAGTTTTTTGGTCATTCACAAGCAGATTCAATCACTGACTATAGTCATTCCAAATAGGAAACACATGAAATATAGAAAACATATAAAATAATTCTAAGCTAGCCTAAACAAGATGAGAATCTGATGACCTAC
>JBHJNW010000141.1:0-25688 GCA_050330395.1 Pleurocapsa sp. | reverse complement strand
AAGAGGTGGGTGTTGAGTCATGATTTTTCACTGGTTTTTCGCAACTTCAGTGTCTCATGCTTACTGCCCACTTTTTTACGACAATTCTACTTTTCATCCATTTGTGTCCATCAGCCAGGGATGAACCTTTTGGGGCATTAGATGCTTTAACCAAAAGAAAATTACAGGCACAGGTCTTAGAAATTTGGGAAAATCATCGTCAAGCAGTGATGATGATTACCCATGATGTGGATGAAGCAGTTTATATGTCCGATCGCATTATTCTGATGACTAATGGTCCTGAAGCGAATATTGGTAAAATTCTGAAGATACCTTTTCCCCATCCCCGCGATCGCAGTAAGATTCAAAAATCGCAAGCGTATAGCGATTTACGCAACCAAGCTTTGGATTTTCTGGAACAATATCAATAAAATTAATCATATTAAATGTGTCAAAATTAACATTAAAAAAGCACACAAAAGACATATTATTTGTGTTAAGCTACTATTCAGAAAATTGAAAATATATCAGAGTTCAGTCAGCCTAGTCCTAAATAGTAAAGCATGTTTTAATCAAGCTTTATTAGGGAGCGGGGGAACCATTTCTGGGGCTTATTTCTACATATTTATGTATGTAGTAAAGGACATCTCTCAGTCCTAGCCCGTCAGCTAACCTCGTCGGCATTGAGAGGAGATTGAAGAGGACACATTGTAATAGCATTTTGTTATTGTTGTTCTTGTCAGTATCCTTAGTTACTAACTGCTCTCTACATTCAGTTGCTGAGGTTGCTAACTAGGAGCGTAATTTTGTGAGTTTTCCTGATAGCGATCGCCGCAGCATAACTAGCCACAAAGGAGACATCTAGATTATGTTTAAGATTAATGAGATTGTTCAGCACCAAAAAACTGGAAAAATCGGTAAAGTCACTGGTTACGGATGCCAAGAAGATACTGGTACTCACTCTTTAACTATTAAAGTTCAGATATTCAAGAAAAAGATTTACAACCAGTTGATTATGGAAGACGTTATGAGCGAATGGTCTTCGTGGCGTAATGTTACCCAAATTCCGTCTCAAAACTCGTCAAATCAGAGATCACCTCGCTCCCGCTTGAGAAGATTGCGTCGTCATCCCCAGCAGGAGAGAGTACTGGCGCAGTTAAACCCCATCGAGGTTCACATCTAGCTAGTAGAGCGATCTAACATCATTATGCGCTTAAAAGACTGAGACAGTAAGACTTGTCGCTTATAAGCCTCGATCTTAAACTCATAGCTGAAGGCTGGTTTTAACTAGGGCAAGTTTGCCAGCCT
Source organism: Pleurocapsa sp. (assembly GCA_050330395.1). Lineage (GTDB taxonomy): Bacteria > Cyanobacteriota > Cyanobacteriia > Cyanobacteriales > Xenococcaceae > Waterburya. The sequence continues at coordinate 24,401 of JBHJNW010000141.1, read as the reverse complement.
AACAAGACATTTATTGACTGGCGAAAGCGCTTTGCCAACTCTGAGAGCAGTGCCAGGTAAATTGTCGAATTAATTAAAGAAACCAATCCACCTTCAGGATAAGTAGCCAATAACCAAAAGTTAACAACTACTTACATAAGACAGCCAGTAAATTTCTATCTGACTGCTTTTTTTTGAATCCAACTGCTATTAGTCTTGATTGAAACCATACAAATATTAAGTAAAATCGTGGAAATAACACTTGCTAATATGCCAGCTATTGTGGCAGCAACTACCTTTACCGTAGTCATTGTATCGATACTGACGGAGCGACTGCACTTAACCATTGCTGCTTTTTTAGGAGCTTTAGTATTAATCTTTGCTCATGTAATGACTCTTGGTCAGGCAATTGGCTACATTAACCAAAGTCATGCCACTTTAGCCTTGTTTTTTGGAGTAATGGTCTTAGTCAGAGCTTTTGAGCCAACCAACGTTTTTGCCTACTTAGGCACGCAGATGGTGGTAATGGCAAAGGGCGAAGGTAAGCGTCTAATATTAGGAGTGATTGCCATCACGACTCCTATCTGTGCCGTATTGCCAAATGCTACTACAGTAATGCTGCTCGCGCCTCTAATTCCACCTATTGCTCAAGAAATTGGCGTAGATTTTGTACCCTTGTTGATTTTGATGGTCTTTGTTGCTAACAGTGCTGGACTATTAACCTTAGTGGGCGATCCTGCTACTTTTATTGTCGGAGATGCCGTAAATTTAGGATTTAACGACTATCTGATGCGGTTGAGTTTAGGTGGTGCGATCGCTGTCGGTGCAGTATTAGTGTTAGCACCTTTTCTGTTTCGTGATATCTGGAACAAGAAACTAGATGACATGAATACTTTGCCTCATCCTGAGATCAACCATCCTAGAATATTAATGTTAGGCGGATTGTTGATGGTGGTAGTTCTTTTATTGTTCGTCATTGGGGAAAGTTTACCGACTCCTATTCCTCCTGCGGCGGTGGCTTTATTAGGTGCGGCAATCGCTCTGTTGTTGGCTAATCAAAGTAAAGTCGATACGGTTCATAACATACTCAGAGACGTTGACTGGAGTACTCTGTTATTTTTTATGTCTACCTTTGTCTTAATTGGCGGACTTGAAAAAACAGGGGTGATCAATAGTATTTCAGGATTATTGGCAGTTCTTTTGGGTAAAAATATTGCCCTTGGTTCAATTTCTTTACTGTTTTTAGTGGGTTTATTATCTAGTGTTGTTCCTAATATCCCTTTAGTAGTAGCAATGGTTCCTCTACTCAAACAATATCTGGTGAATGTTGGCTTGATCGGTGCAGAATTCTTAAATCCTGGCTTTCAAGGACAATTTCCTCCAGAGGTGTTGCCTTTATTCTACGCCATGATGTTTGGTGCAACTTTAGGTGGTAACGGCACGCTGATGGGAGCCTCTTCTAATATTGTGGCAGCAGGGGTAGCAGAACTACACGGCGGTCGTATTTCCTTTAGTAAATTTTTGAAATATGGTATCCCCGTAATGATAGTACAGCTTGTAGTAGCAGCTTTGTATATTGCCGTTCGGTTTCTATTTTAGGTAATAGATTGACGTAAATAGCCGATAAATAGATGAATATTTTACTGTATATAATAATTATGCTTTATTCCTGGTTTGGTTTTGGTATTCAAGCAGCGACAGCTAGACAAGCAAAGTCGGCAGTTTCTTCTGGAACAATTACCTGTTTTTCTGGCGGTAGAGAAATTCTGAGAAATGAGATGGTATCAGGGCCATTTGCCGATGAATACAAATTTGCCCACGAAATTAGGGTAAAAGATGAGAAGGGAGAACACAGTTTAAACTTTACAGGAGGATTGTGCATTATTGATCGCGGGGCATCATTTGTGCCGAAAGAGCTGGCTATAACCGATCGATTAAGCTGCTATTCGGGAGCAGATGAAATTGTCACCTTTGACGTTTATGGTAGAGAAACCACGGTAGATGAGTATGTAGAAGGAAGAACTTTCTTGGCAAAAGCTAGAGGCACTGGTTTTGATTTCAACTCCCTGCATGAATATTTAGTGTTTGGTAGCGGAGCTTGTATTGGCTTAGAAACTAGCTAAAGAATTAGGATTGGATTGGTTATTTAATAATAGAGTTAAGTCAAACTAAAAAAGTTAAGCGTTAAGCAATTAGCGATAATTAGTTGGCGAGAAATGCTGGCATTGTCATTAAATGTCGATTCTCGTCAATTTTTTTTGATCTCAAGAAGTTAGGCGATCGCTACTAACCGTCAAAATTTAATTCAGGAAATAATTCAGATGAAAATTGCTATTTTGTCTCAAGATGCTTCATTGTATTCAACCAGAAGATTGAAAGAAGCTGGCGAAAAACAAGGGCATGAAATGCGCGTAATTCCCTACCTGCGCTGCTATATGAACATTACTTCCAGTCGCCCTAGCATCATGTTTAATGGCAATCTTCTCGAAAATTTTGATGCCGTCATTCCTCGCATTGGCGCCTCTCGAACCTTTTACGGTACTGCGGTAGTACGTCAGTTTGAAGTGATGGGAGTGTTTAGTAGTAACGAATCCCAGGCAATTTCCCGCAGTCGCGATCGATTGCGATGTTTACAGATTTTAGCGAAAGCAGGAGTTGATTTACCTGTAACTGGTTTTGCCCACGCCACCCAAGATATTGATGGTTTGATCGAAACAGTCGGAGGCGCGCCGTTAGTGATTAAGCTTTTGGAAGGAACTCAAGGCATTGGCGTAGTTTTAGCCGAAACCTATCAGGCTGCCAAATCAGTAATTGAAGCCTTTAGAGGTCTTGATGTCAATATTTTAGTCCAAGAATATATTCAAGAAGCCGAAGGAATAGATTTACGCTGTTTTGTAGTTGGGGGGAGAGTAATCGCTGCCATGAAAAGTCAGGGGGCAACAAGAGCATTTCGCTCTAATCTACATCGCCGCGGTAAAGCTGAAAAAATTACGCTTTCTCTCGATGAAAAAACAACGGCAATTAAAGCAGTAAAAGCCATGGGATTAGGTGTGGCGGGAGTAGATTTACTCCGTTCTCATCAGGGCCCAGTGGTCATGGAAGTCAATTCTTCTCCTGGCTTAAAAGAAATTGAAAAAGCGACCCAAATAAATGTGGCAGGAAAAATTGTTAAGTATGTGGTGCAAAACGCTGCTCTAAGTAATCTTAGAGAACGCGTCAAATATTAGTGGAGAGACGCTTTCGTCTGCTTGGCGCATATTAGTTCTTGGTTCGGGAAACCCTACTTGGGCAGGAGTTGTCAGTCCCAAAAAAGTTCTGCTAAATTAGCATTCAGAAGCCAAGAGTGCTAATTTAGCCCTGCTTTCAAATTTATGCCAAATAATTTTATATATTCAACGGTTTGTTGAGTTGCATTAATGACGTAAATGACGGAGGAAATTTCGTGATGAAAATTGTGAGCTTTTCACCCTTTGAACGTATGGATTCTTTGCGCAGTCAAATTGATCGGGTTTTTGCCGACGTTGAAGAAACCACCAAAAATAGTTATTCTTTTTGGCAGCCCGCCGTAGAACTGCTAGATGATGCTGATAACTTAATTTTACGACTGTTATTGGCTGGTGTTAATCGCCAAGCTATTGACATTGAAGTAACCAGAGAATCTGTCACTATTTCTGGAGAACGCCATCAGTTAAAACCAGAATCATCTCACTGTCTATACTCAGAGTTCAAGTATGGTAAATTCCACCGACAAATATCTTTACCTATACCGATAGTTAATACCCAAGCAAAAGCTAATTATCAAGACGGTATCTTAACCTTGGTATTGCCAAAAGTCGAAGAAGCCAAACAGCAAGTAGTCAAGATTGCGCTGGAAGCTTCCAGTTCAACAGCTTCTTTACCAGAAGATTCAACTGAGTTGGCTGAGTTAGCTACAGCCTAGTAGCTCTAGGGAAAGTAGTTTAAGGCTGCTTTCTCTTTCTCTAGTGACTAATTAAGTTATTTTTTTGTCTGGATTAGTTAGAAGATTTATCATGGCGACTTTAACCTTATCAACAACTACAGTCAAGCCTCTAGGCGATCACATTTTTCTGAAAGTTCAAGCAGCCGAGGAAAAAACGGCTGGCGGCATCTTTTTGCCAGACTCGGCACAAGAAAAGCCCCAAATTGGCGAGGTGGTCGAGGTGGGAGCTGGTAAAAAAAACGACGATGGCTCTGTCACACCAATCGAAGTAAAGGTTGGCGATAAAGTACTTTATTCTAAATACGCTGGCACAGAGATCAAACTTGCTAGTGAAGACTACGTACTGCTGTCGGAAAAAGACATTTTAGCCACTGTGATCTAAACATTGCACCCATGCAATTATTGAATGCCAACTTTTAATTAGTAAATTCATTGCCGATATCTAAGGAGTAGACTGGAAATGGCAAAACAACTTCGTTTTAATGATGAAGCGCGTCGTGCTTTAGAACGCGGTATCGATACCCTGGCTGAATCAGTAGCAGTTACTTTAGGTCCTAAAGGAAGAAATGTTGTTTTAGAGAAAAAATTTGGCGCACCACAAATTGTTAATGATGGTGTAACTATTGCCAAAGAAATCGAACTAGAAGACCACATTGAAAACACTGGTGTAGCTTTAATTCGTCAAGCTGCTGCCAAAACTAATGATGTGGCAGGAGATGGTACTACTACTGCAACCGTCTTGGCTCATGCAATGGTTAAAGAAGGTTTACGCAATGTGGCAGCAGGAACTAACCCGATTAACCTCAAACGCGGTATTGATAAGGCTGCTAACTATCTGCTAGAGAAAATTGCCGATCGCGCTCGTCCCGTCAATGATTCTTTAGCTATTAGCCAAGTAGGTGCAATTTCGGCAGGTAATGATCAAGAAGTCGGTAACATGATTGCCGAAGCGATGGAAAAAGTCGGCAAAGAAGGTGTCATCTCCCTAGAAGAAGGAAAATCGATGACTACTGAACTAGAAGTTACCGAAGGGATGCGCTTTGACAAAGGCTATATTTCTCCTTATTTTGCCACTGACACCGAGAGAATGGAAGCGGTACTTGATGAACCAAGTATTTTGATTACCGATAAAAAAATTTCCTTGATTCAGGATTTGGTTCCAATTCTCGAAAAAGTAGCTCGCGCTGGTAAACCCTTATTAATTATCGCCGAAGACATTGAGAAAGAAGCCTTAGCTACTTTAGTAGTTAATCGGATGCGCGGGGTAGTTAATCTCGCTGCGGTAAAAGCCCCAGGATTTGGCGATCGCCGTAAAGCGATGTTGGAAGATATTGCTACTCTCACTGGTGGTAAAGTTATCACTGAAGATGCAGGTTTAACCCTAGAAAAAGTTGAACTAGATTTTTTGGGTAAAGCCCGTCGCGTCACTATTACTAAAGACCACACCACTATTGTCGCTGAGGGTAATGAAGTAGCAGTTAAAGCCCGCTGCGAACAAATCCGTCGTCAAATGGCAGAAACCGACTCAGAATACGACCGAGAAAAATTACAGGAACGCTTAGCTAAACTGGCTGGTGGCGTGGCAGTAATTAAAGTTGGTGCAGCGACTGAAACCGAAATGAAAGATCGTAAGTTACGACTTGAAGATGCCATCAACGCGACTAAAGCAGCAGTAGAAGAAGGTATTGTCCCTGGAGGCGGTACTACTCTAGTACATCTGATTCCCGAACTAGAAGCTTGGGCAGCGGATACACTAATAGGAGAAGAATTAATCGGTGCTGGTATTGTTGCCCGTGCTTTGGCGGCTCCCCTCAAGCGTATTGCCGATAATGCAGGTCAAAACGGTGCGGTAATTGCTGAAAGAGTCAAGGAACTTGATTTTAACGTCGGCTATAATGCTGCTAGCGATGAGTTTGTTGATCTATTTGCAGCTGGGGTAGTCGATCCAGCCAAAGTAACCCGCGCTGTAGTGCAAAATGCCGCTTCGATTGCTGGTATGGTAGTGACTACTGAATGTATTGTTTCTGACCAACCAGAACCTAAATCCGCTGCGCCTGCGGGTGCAGGTATGGGAGGAGATTTTGATTACTAGCATAGTGATGGCGTAGATTAGCTGAACCAAAAGACCACAATCAATCATCATGAGGTTGTGGTCTTTTAATAACTGATCGCTCAACAAGTCAATAAGCGCGATCGCTTGAAAATCTGACAGCAGAAATCAGGGAGCTAAATTTTAAGTTAGTACACAAACAAAATTACTAGAATATAAGTATATTGAATTATCACTAATAAGCCATGACTGATACCAATCACACTCCTAAAGAGCGAGAAACAGACATAGTTCACGTAAGTCCTGAAACCAATGCTCTGGTTGAACAAGAAATGATGGGACAAGATGAACAAATAAAAGCCGAAACCAAAGCCTTAGTAGAAGCAATTAAAACACGGGCGCAATCAGAAATTGAAAACGCCCAAACTATTACCCAAGACGCTTATTTAGCTGCTATCCGTAATGCCAAAGCAGCTGTAGAAAATAACCAATTACTTGACCCCAAAAGAATAGAACATTCTGTAGAAATGATTCAAAGAGATGTTCAAGATAATTGGCACAAAACCGTTGATGAAATCCAGGCTTTAGGTGATCGCCTTCAAGAAGCTGCTCAAGTAGCCTGGGATATTTTAATGGGGGAAGATTATTCGGGCAAGAAATGATTCAAAGAGACAAGATGTTGGAACTAAGCAAACTTAGAGTAACTTTAAGTTCTACTTGTCTTTGGCAATGTTTATTGTTTTATGTCCTAGTTCCAGGGCGTTAATCTGGCAATGACAACTAAAAACTTCTTAGGTAAACAATTGCTGTCTTTGTTTCAAAGAGATAATCTAGTTAAGAACTTGGAAAAAATCCAAGACTTTATCATCATTTCTCTTTGTATTGGTCTGTTTTGTATCATGATCATTCGCTTAGGAGAAATGTTTCTCTCCTTATTAAAACCGTTAGATTTTCAGGCAATTACGGCTGATATTTTATTTATCCTAATTTTAGTTGAGTTATTTCGCCTATTAATTATTTATCTACAAGAACAGCGTATTTCAGTCGGCGCAGCAGTAGAAGTTTCCCTAGTTTCGGCTTTACGAGAGGTAATAGTAGTAGGAGTTCTAGAAATTCCTACCGCCCAACTTTTAAGCGCTTGTGCTTTTTTGAGCATATTAGGCGGACTTTTATATTTGCGTGCCTGGATGTTTACTCAATTCAATCAAATAGACCAAGGAACAATCTCTAACTCGACCATAGAGCAAGATACCGAGCTAAAGCTACCAAATTCTTTTCCGACCGAACAATATCCTTTTTGAATTTATGGTTAATCATTTTATTGATCGCTCTAGAGGAAACTGTCATGAATATTCAACCTACTTCTAAACCTCTGCGTCAAGCTAGTATTTATGCCGCTGTTGTAGCTGTAAGCGTTGCCTTGACCTTGAGTTCGCTGCGAGTATTTCCCCAGCTGCTATCTCCCGCCTTAGTACCTGAGAACACTACAGCAGTTGAAGTTATGCCTGCTCAAGCTCCTGTCTTGCCGAATAACCAATCTCATAATTTTGTCGCTGCTGCGGTTAAAAGTGTCGGGGATGCGGTAGTGCGGCTAGATACCGAACGAACCATTGCGACCAATAATCAAAATCCCTTTTTTGACGATCCCTTTTTTCGCGATTTTTTTGGCAGGGATGTTTTTCCTCAAATGCCTCAAGAGTATCGTCAGCAAGGTCAGGGTTCGGGATTTATCATTGATAGTCAAGGAATTATTCTGACTAATGCTCACGTAGTTAAAGATGCAGACCAAGTAAGCGTTAAATTGCGAGATGGTCGTACTTTTAAAGGCGAAGTTAGGGGAGTTGACGAGCCTTCTGATCTAGCAGTCGTCAAAATTCAAGGCAAAGATCTGCCTGTTGCGCCTTTAGGAGATTCTAGCCAAATTCAAGTAGGAGAATGGGCGATCGCCGTAGGCAACCCACTGGGTTTAGACAACACGGTTACTTTAGGCATTATTAGTACTCTCAACCGTTCTAGTTCACAAGTCGGTATTCCCGATATGCGTCTAGACTTTATTCAAACTGATGCGGCAATTAATCCTGGCAATTCTGGTGGTCCTTTATTGAATGATCGCGGTGAGGTAATTGGTATCAATACCGCTATTCGTGCTGGTGCAGAAGGGATTGGTTTTGCTATCCCCATCGATAAAGCCAAGGCAATTAAGGATCGCTTAGCTCGTGGCGAAGATATTCCCCATCCTTATATTGGCATCCAAATGTTGACTCTCACTCCCGAAGTCGCTCAACAGTTTAATGACGATCCTAATTCGTTGATGCTTGTCCCCGAAATTAACGGGGTACTGGTAGCATAGGTAGTTCCTGATAGTCCAGCTGCCAAAGGCGGTGTGCGTCGAGGTGATGTAATTACATCAGTAGCAGGAACTGAAATCAAAACTGCCGAACAGTTACAGAAAGCTGTCGAAGAAAGTCAGATCGGCAAAATATTAAGCATCACTGTACAACGAGGAGAACAAACTCAGCAACTATCTTTACGTCCTCAAGAGTTACAGCAAGCTAATAAATAACTCAAATTACCAAAGAATTTTTGCTCCACACGACATTTATTCTCTGGTGATCCAGTTGAGTAGTCCCAAGGAATTGATCGTTCCTAAAGCGTGTGCGCCTAAAATAGTTACATTGACAAAATCTAAAAATAAATCTGCGGTTTCAATTGCCTGTTGAGGCTCGTATACTCTCCCTCCTTGCGGTTGAGCGATCGCCTTTGATCCCTTGATTAATATTTTTGACTCTCAAATTTTATGAACAACAATCATGAAACGCCCTAGTAATCTGATCATTGCCTTTATTTTAGCGATCGCTAGTGTTTTTCTAGCTTATGCCTTGAGCAGAATGTTTTTGAGAGTAATTGCACCTCCTGAAATAGAGATAGAAAAAGATATAGAGGAAAACTATGAATCACAGCTATTTACTCCTCAAAATCTTTTTCGGCAAAACTAACTTTAGTAATGTTTCTTTAAAGGCAATATTTCATCAACTTAATGATGGATATTTACTATTTTGTAAACCGAAAAATATTAAAGCAATTTTTAATTTATTTCTCTAGATAGATCCATTTTTACCAGTCAATTATCTAGATTTTAAACAACTTTAATTATAAAACTTATTTAAAATTCATAATTCATAATTTTTTTTATGTATTGGTACACCCTTACTCCATTAGATATACTATAATTGATTGTCCTTGGTATTAGTAACGCTCATAATTTCGGCTATTTCGACACCATAAATATACGCACGCTCAATGCCAATTCTGCGAGCCAGCCCGATCAAATATCCCTTACGATAGTCTGAGTTTAACCATTGATAGGCAATAGGTTCAAAGTTATTTTCGCCATCTGATTTACCATCAGAAAAATTACTGCTAAAGTCATAGTCAACTTGTTTGCCTAATTCTCTAGCGTCAGCCATCGAAATACTAAGTAAGTTTGTTAATGAATTCATCATCGGTAGTTCCTAGACAGGGATGAGATAAGTAATTAAGTAATAAGTGAATATTTCGGTTGATTCTTTAAGCAGCGTATTCAGTCGGTTCGGCGATCGCTGCCATGGCAGATCGAGCTGTGATAAATCCATAGCGATAGTCGGCGCTCAACCATTGATCTGCTTTCGGATTTAGCTCGTTTTGTCTACCAAATTCGCCGTCTGAAAAGCCAGTCCCGCGGCTATAGTTCACTTCTAATTGAAATTTGATTGCATCAGCAACTGAAATATTGAGCAAGTTGATTAATGAATTCATCTGATAAAAGTGGATAAAAAATGAATCTTGTGTAAGGATTCATCAAGGTTTTTATAGCAAATTCAGGGTATAAAAAAGTCTTCTCCCGTCTTGTCTATTTGACTTTGGTCTTTTGCTTGATAAATCCTTTATGTAAACTTCACAATAACTTTATAACCGCAAAAAATAGAAATGCCCAGTGAAAATACTTAAATTATGGCAGTTTGATTTAAAAGCATTGAGATCATATGCCCATAAAATTACTGAGAGGGCGTATTTGAGATAGTTTAAAGTTTTGTCTTTAAGCTTTGAACAAAATGTTAATTTTATCGTCAAAATAATCACAAGCGATCGCTCTTTAAATAAATGCTTAAAGAGGAATAGCAACAAAACAAATTCAGATTCAAAATTAGCTACCTAGAAAAAATGAAGAAGCTCTGGCAAATATTATTAATAATAGGAATTACTTATACTATTCAATCAGCCCGCTCAATTTCAGCTCAGGCTGAAATTAAAACCCAGCCCGATCTGGCTGAGTCTACAATCCCAAACCCAAATAATGAAACTAAAAAATTTGTCTTTGATTTCAATAATACTTATGATTATGCTGCTTGTTTAGATGTAATTTTATTGGCGTATGAAAGACGTAATACTGAACTAGAAAATGTGTTCAAAAATGATTGTGCCACTAATGTTTTGAACACCTTCGGCAATAATCTATCGAAAGATGTGGCTTTACAGTTAATTAAATCGGCTAATTTACACGCCACTGAGGGATTAGAAAGTCCACTTTATCCTACTCTTGGTCTGAGAAGAAGAATAGCGATTAATCTGGGATATGTTTATGATACGGATAAAAACAACCCCGATATCTTGAAATACATAAATCCAGAATCTTAGCTGCCATAGTCCCCACTGTCTAATATTCGTGGCTCAGTGGGGTAATTTTCGCTCGTATTGGTCACTTGCTATTACCCAAATCTATGTCATCACCGCGCTGGTTACAACAGGCATCTAATTTTAATTTAGATTTTTGGCTATTCTTACCTATATTAGCCTTGGCTTTTTGGATTGGTGGCGAGCTTATTTCCGATCAAGTTTTAAGTCGCCCTTATGGTATTGTCACTGAACTAAAAGCTAACCAACGTACTCAGACTAACCTTTCTTTTACGGTACAGGTAATTCAAGTTTTAATTGATAAAAATAGGGGAGTGACTCAGGTAGAAGTTAAAACTAATGATTCCCAACTTAAAAAATTAGAGTTTGAGTTTCTCACAACCGAATTCGAGCAAATCAAAAAGGAGATCGCTCAAGAATTAGGTTTATCTCAAGAAGATGTTCAAAGATTGGCACGTTATCAGATCAAAGATTAATTGTAAAAGACGATTTTCTATCTATATTATTTAGCTAGTTTTGATGATTGATATAAGTTGCGATCGCGTCTTGATTCGGTTCTAAATCTGCTTGCTCACGCCAAATTTGCTCTTTTAACCATTCAATTTCAAAGCGGAGATTCGCTAGATGGCGTTGTAGGGCGATCGCTTGATAGGGATCTTCGTTATCCTGCTCAACAATTTGTGATTCGCGATTTTCTAAGCGTAATTGACAGGTCATTAGACGAGACTGCATGAGTTTAATTCGCTCTGCTGGTTGCAGTTGACTAAAGAAAAAGAATTTAATGATAAAGCGAGAACGACTATTAACCCAGCTTTCATGAGGATGTGCCAGCATTTTTTCTCGCCAGCGCTCGCGACCTAATTCGGTAATTTGATAGACTTTACGATTCGAGCCACCATCTGTTAATTCTTGAGTTTTAATGTACCCTTGTTTTTCCAGTCGCTTCAGCAGGGGATAGATTGCACCGTAGTTGACGCTAATACAGCCACTCATGAACTTTTCTAGCTGTTGTTTTAAACGATATCCGTGTAAGGGTTTTTTGAGTAGTAGACCGAGAGCCGCTAATTCCAGCATTTTTTGTTACCGTCAATACCAACAATTCTTAATATTATATTGATATAATGATCGAGAATATCACTTTGATATAGTTTAATTCAATGACGAAATTGAAGTCGAGAGAGGCTTTCGGTCAGAAAGCATCTCTAATCGACTTGTTGAATCGCCTTTGCTTATTTCAGTTTCGTACAATTTTATGTCACTCAGATTTTCCGCTACTAGATATACTCAATGCTTAGCAAACCCAGCGTCGTTGATATACTGGACGATCTTTTTACCAGGATTGCTCTTGACAGCAAGTTGCGGTTTATTACCTCCAGGAGATGCCCAAAGTGAGACTTCTCGTCCACAGCAACAGCAATCCGTAACTGTTGATGCAGCAGTAGCTCGCCAAGCCTCACTGGAACAAGATACTGAGTATGTCGGCACGACTTTTCCAGTGCGCGAAGTTTCCTTGCGATCGCGCATTGAAGGGCAACTGCTGGATGTGACGGTAGACGTAGGCGATCGAGTAGAGCAAGGTCAAGTATTAGCCAGAATCGACGATTCTATCTCAGAAGCTACGGTGGCGGAGGCAGAAGCCGAGGTGGCAGCACTTCAATCGGAAGTAGCCAGTTTAGAAGCAGATGTTAACGATGCCCGCGCCCAAGTCGAACAGGCGCAGCTAGAACTAAAACAAGCGCAGTCTAATGCAGCCAGAACAAACCAACTTTTTGAGCAGGGTGCGATTTCCGAGCAAGAGGCAGAGTTAGCTAGGACTGCGGTGGGGACGGCAGAACAAACATTACAGTCTGTCCAACAGCAAGTAGCCAATCGCGCTTCGGCAGTAGTAGCTGCCCAACGTCGCGTCGCAGCACAGCAGGCAATAGTTGCCCAAGAGCAACAACGACAGTCATTTACCGTCTTAACTTCCCCCGTGACGGGTTCAGTATTAGAAAGGGTTTTAGAACCAGGCGATTTAGCCCAACCAGGTAGTGAAGTACTGCAATTAGGAGACTTCAGCCAAATTCAAGTACGGGTGCAGATTTCCGAACTGGAACTAGCAGGGATTCAGGCAGGACAGAGGGCGCAAGTACAGTTAGATGCCTTACCAGAGCAAACCTTTACCGGAGAAGTGACTCAAATTTCTTTAGCTGCCGATGCTACTGCCCGTCTAATTCCCGTCGAGGTGACTATTCCTAATCGCGATCGCCGTATTGGCAGAGGATTGCTGGCGCGGGTTAATTTTGGTCAGCCCAGCGATCGCAATATTGTCGTTCCCGAAACAGCAGTTCAAATAACTTCAGAGGAGGCAAAAAATAATTCCGCGTCAGATACGGCAACTATGTTTATTCTTAAGCGAGAGGGAGAACAGGCGATCGTTACAGCCCGTCAAGTAAAACTTGGCGATCGCGCTAATTCGCGCGTAGAAATCCTCTCTGGACTAGAACCAGCTGAAGAATTTGTCGTGCGTAGTAGTGGCAATTTACAAGACGGCGATCGGGTTCGTCTTAGCTTTATCTCCGAATCATCATCACCAGAATCATAAAATTCCAGCCTTTAATTTCTGTACGGGCGAACGGCGACGCGAAGGATGCAACGTAAGGAGCTAATCCTTTATGGCTTTCGCCCCTATCCTAACTTCACTATGAAAACTTCTTCCCCCGCAAATTTCAGCGTCACTACTATTGCCATTCGTCGCCATATTGGTACTTTGATGCTAACTCTAGCGTTAATTGTGATCGGCGTATTCTTTCTGTTTGACCTTCCCGTAGACTTGCTTCCTTCTATCACCTATCCGCGCATTGGTTTGCGAGTCAACGTACCTGGCATTTCTCCCGAAGTCGCAGTAGATGAAGTGACTCGACCTTTAGAAGAAGGGCTGGCTGCCACTGAAGGAGTAGTACAGGTTTTTTCTCAAACTCGTGAAGGACAGGTAAGTGTAGATCTTTACTTTCAACCAGGGGGAGATATCGATCTCGCTTTAAATGATGCTACTGCTGCGTTTAATCGGGCGCGATCCAATCTACCAGATACAGTTGAAGAACCGAGGCTATTTAAAGTCGATCCGTCTCAACTGCCTGTGTACGAACTGGCACTGACATCTCAATCTTTAGATCCTTTGCAGTTGCGTGTATTTGCCGATGAAGAATTAGCCAGGGAATTGGGAGTTGTCGAGGGTGTAGCCGTGGTAGATGTTTCGGGAGGGGTCGAAGAAGAAGTTAGGATTTCAATCGATCTTAGCCGTTTGCAAGCCTTGGGTATCGGGTTAAATGATGTTCTCACCGAGTTAGCAGAAAGCAATCAGGATATTTCTGGCGGGCGAATTTTAGGCGAGCTTAACGAACCGTTAACTCGCGTCATTGGGCGCTTTGAGGATGCAGAGGAAATTCTCAATCTTTCTTTTGAAGTGGCGGCGGCAGAGACGGAATCAGTTTCGACCCGTCGCGTATATCTGCGAGATTTTGCCCAAGTTATCGACGCTCAAGCCAACCAGCGAGTTTTTGTGTTGCTCAATGAACAACCCGCGGTAAAAGTTAGCATTCAAAAGCAGCCTGAAGCCAATACGATTGAAGTTGTCGAGGGAATTAAACAGCGACTTGCAGAGTTGCGACAGACAGGAATAGTTCCCGAAGATCTAGAATTGGTTGCCACCCTGGACGAATCAATCTTTATTCGTAATGCAATTAGCAATGTTACTAATGCTGGTTTAATTGGCGCGGGATTGGCGGCGATCGCCGTTTTGCTGTTTCTCGGTTCTCTGCGTCAAACTGCAATTGTCGTGTCGGCAATTCCGTTAGCAGCGCTGACAGCAATTATTTTAATGAGGCTATTTGGCTTGTCTCTCAATGTATTTAGCTTGGGCGGATTGGCAGTCGGAGTAGGGATTGTCGTCGATAACTCCATTGTCATGCTCGAAAATATTGCCGAAAGTGTGGGAGTGACACCAGGAAAAGATGCCAAGACGCGACTTAACTCCCGTCAATTAATCGAGCGTTCAATCTCGAGTAGTCAAGAGGTAGAATCGGCTTTAGTTGCTTCTAGTAGCACCAATTTAGTCGCCGTTCTACCTTTTTTACTGATCGGTGGTTTTATTTCCCTGCTGTTTAATGAACTGGTTCTGACCGTTAGCTTTGCCGTAGCTGCCTCAGTGTTAGTAGCTTTAACCGTCGTGCCAATGCTAACCTCTCGTCTGCTGGCGGTCAAAAAAACTAGTTCCGTTGGACGTTTTTGGCTATTGCAAGCCTTCAATCGTCAATTTGAAGCTGCTACCAGACGCTACAGCATGATACTTAAACAGGTTTTGCGACGGCGGATACTAGTAATTGGACTGACTTTTTTACTGCTGGGTGGCAGTAGTATTTTAGTTGTTGGTCAAGTCCCCCAAGAGATTTTGCCTCGGATCGATACAGGGCAAGCGCAATTACGCGCTCAGTTCCCGCCAGGAACTCCTTTAGAGACCAATCGCCGAGTCATGGCAAAGGTAGACGAAATTTTATTAGCTCAGCCTGAAACCGAGTATGTTTTTACTACATCTGGCGGCTTTTTGTTTGGTAGCAACACCAGCGAAAATCCTCTACGGGGTTCTAGCACCATCACTCTTAAACCAGATACAGATGTTGAGGCTTATGTGTCGCGGGTATCGGCCGAATTCGACCAATTAAATTTAGTGGACATTCGCCTGCGTCTGAGTCCTGGTGAAGTACGAGGTTTAATTTTAAATAACTCTCCAGTCAGGGGTGCGGATGTTGATGTGGTTCTTCAGGGAGAAAATGCTCAAACATTACAACAAGCAGGACAGCAGGTGTTAAATACCTTAGAGCAACAAGCCACCTTATCGAGCTTTCGTCCCGATGCCGATCCCAGGCAACCCGAAATTCAGATACGGTTAGATCGAGAACGCGCTGCCGAACTTAACTTGAATATTCAAGACGTTGGCAGTACCTTAGAAACAGCAATTACTGGTTCAGTACCAACCCAACTGCAACGAGGAAATCGTCTGGTAGATGTGAGAGTAGAGCTACAAGAAGACTCTATTAATCGTCCTTCTCAACTAGCGCAAATTCCCTTATTTGTTGATAATAGCGATCGCTTAATTCGTTTGGGAGATGTCACCCGCATTGAACAAGGACAAGCCCCTGGAGAAATTCAGCGCATTAACCAACGACAGGTATTTCTAATTTCAGGTAACCTCAATGAAGATGCGGATTTAGGAGCAGCTCTGGCTGAACTAGAACAAATTTTTCAAGAGATTGACTTGCCACCAGGGGTTGGTCGCCTCCCCAGTGCTGCGGCGCAAAGCAATCAAGAAATTCAATCTTCTTTCGCTGTTTTAGGTGGACTGGCTGCATTTTTAGTTTTTGTCGTGATGGCAGTACAGTACAATTCTCTTGTCGATCCCCTGGTAATTATGTTTACTCTACCCCTAGCATTGGCGGGGGGAATTTGGGGACTGTTTATTACCCAGACGGCAATTGGTATAACTGTAATTGTGGGAGCAGTTTTGTTAGTCGGGATTGTGGTTAACAACGCCATTATTTTGGTCGAGTTAGCCAATCAAATTAGAGAGCGAGAAAAGTGCGATCGCACCACGGCAATTTTACAAGCTGCACCCCAAAGATTGCGTCCCATTCTCATGACTACCATCACCACTGTAGTTGGGATGTTTCCTTTAGCCTTAGGATTAGGACAGGGAGGAGAGTTTTTGCAACCGTTGGGCATTGTGGTCTTTTCAGGATTAGCATTGGCAACGTTGCTAACTTTATTTATTATTCCTTGTTTCTATATACTGCTACACGATTTAGTTGGCAAAATTTCAGGTAAGAAGCGATCGCCTGTATCTGTTCGGCCAAAAACCTCAGAAACTCTTAGTCCTAAATAAAATATCTAATTAATTCTATTTTGATAATTTAACTTAAGAGTGTTTAGTAATTTCCGTAAATTTAGTAGATCCAGAAAGTCTTACAATCAAAATTATCACAATAGACAAAATAAATTCTTTGTTATGTTGCGCAAAATTGTTATTCTCTTGATGTCATTGTCGTTATGCTGGACTACCGTTGGTTGTTCTGGCTCTTCAACGTCAATGTCAACACCATCTTCTTTCAACAATAATAATAATGTTAATGTTCCTGCTGCACCTACCTCCATTACTGATGGTACATATCCCGTGCAGCAAGCCACCTATGATGACGTTAGTGGTGAATATAGTTTAATGTTATTAAACACCCCGCCTGGGACTCCTCCTATACTGCAAACCGCACAGCTACAGATGGCTCGGATCGACGAAGCGGCAGCTGCTGATGGCGAAAAAACCTATCTTCAGGTAGCAAATGGTCAACCTGTGATGTATTTAACTGAAGATTTTAAGATCGAATATGTTCACAACGTTACCGAAACGACCAATGATCCGCAGACTGGTCAACCGCAAACTGTAGTAGTGAGAAGGGAATCAAACTTCTGGAGTCCTTTTGCAGGAGCTTTAGCGGGTCAAGCTATCGGTAGTATGTTATTTAGACCTCAATACTATGTCCCTCCCTTATATCAGCCAGGAGGAATTATGACTGGTTATGGCGGTTATGGTGGTAGCTACTCTCAGGCGGTCAATCGTTATCAAGAGCGTTATAATGCACCCCCCGCAGCAGTCAAAAACCGTCGTACCCTAAGAACAACTGGTGGCATCACCAATACAGCCAACAACAAAGCTCGTAGAACTCTCAAAAATAATAGTCGTTCTACAGGATCTGGTGTAGGTTCTAACACTCTCCGTTCTTCGGGTAAAAATACCAATCAGTTGAAACGTCCTAGCAGTTTTGGTAGCAGTGGAGTAAGAAAACCAAGCCGTAGTTTTGGTGGCGTCAAGAGAAGAAGATAAGTCAAAAGTCAGTCGTACGAACGAACGGCCGTTCGTTCGTACAGAAGTTAAAAGTCAGGAGTGGGTTAATTCACTGTTGTTTTTGTTTGATTTTTGATTAGCGATCGCTATTTACGGTTATGGTGGCTCTTTGATTATCAATTTAAGAGTTTGATCTACTTCCAATTATCTATTTCTTTAGTCATTAATCTCAATCAAAAGTTTAGCCAAACAATACAACTTGTGATAGAAGTTGCTCCTGTAAATTTCCCATAATATATTAAGTGTAATCAAACAAAATATCGCACTGGCTGGGAGTTGTACCGTTGTGACCCATTGCTGAAAACCGAAGGAGAGCGAACTGGCAGGTTTTTAGACAGGCAAAATAAAATAAAATTAAGTTGGTTCGGTGTGGAGTTTTTATCGCTTCCTCCACTTAGCTGTTACCGAGGGAAGGCGCAACCCTTCATCAAAACGGTCTTAGGTAGCAGACGAAATCTTAATTTTTAAATTTATATGATTTATGATCATTAATCAACCAAAGCTATAGTCATTCTAAGTATAAAACACAGGTAGATTAGTACTAGTTTTCATCATTCATCGTTTTGCCGATTTCTCAAAACCTACGGAAATTAATTAGAATTACTATAGTTTAGCTTATTTGCCTAAATCTACTAATTTAACGATAGGTTCAGGTATTTTATGCTGGCTGGTGATGGAGAAACCGATTACCGTTTACTTTTAACTACTTTACTCTCACCAAGGTAAAATCTCCCCGTTAGCGTGCCAAAACGTTCCCGTATTATCTAAATTTAATTCCTTAATTCGAGTCAACAAACCCGTGACTGAGGTTTCGGTAGTAATTCCCGAGTCGCTAAAGCCAGTCATACGAGTTTGGACTAACCCAGGATGTAAAATCGCCACCGCAATTCCTTGAGACTTAAGATCGTGAGCTAGAGACTTACCTGTCATTGACAAAGCTACCTTGGACATCCGATAGCCGTAAGAACCACCAGAAGTATTATCGGCAATTGAACCCATCCGACTTGTCATTAAAACCACTTTTGAGCCAAAGGCTAAGTTAGGCAGTAATACGCTGGTAAATCTTAAAGGCGCGATCGCATTTACCTCAAACTGCCGCCGAATACTCTCGAAATCGAGATTGTCTAAGCTGACTCGCTCTAAAATTCCCGCGTTATTAATTAAAACATCAATTTTTTTGCCATCTAACCTCTTAACTAGATTTTGAACTGCTGATTCGGAGGTAAGATCAACATCGGCTTCAATTTGCACACCTAAATTTTCTAATTCCGCCGAAGGCGATCGACAAACAGCAATAACCTGGTTTCCCTGTGCCTGAAGCTGACGGCAATATTCTAAGCCAATACCTCTGTTTGTTCCCGTAACTAAATAGGTTTGTGTCATTCTAAAATTGCTAATTTTAAGTGGACGTTTATATTCGTTTACTAAAATTACTCGTCTGGCGATCTTTTTGGCACATCATCCTGGTTCATTTCTTCAGTTTCAACAGCTTCATCTATTTGCAAGATAGGTTCTGATGCTTTATCTGGCAAAAAGAAAAGCCGTTCTTTACCTCGCTCAAAAAATTGCCGTGAACCACTATTAGAATCAATAAACAGACTCGGCTGTTGAATCGGTTTGATATTGTTGAGTGGACTAGGATTAAGATTATTTATATTTGGTGTATTATTAATTGTCGTTCCCGACGGCGAAATCTGAGCGCGAGTTACCTGACCAGATAAAATAAAAGGTACTGCGAGCAAATATGGCGTTGATTTGACTAGACAATTTTGTAAAATATCAATGTTTAACCACTTGGGAAAGTAATCCCACATTGTTTATTCCTCATTCGACTTGATTTATTTTAATCTTAACCAAACAATGTGACGGCTGAAATCTAACTATCTAACTATCATTGAATAACTCGCCACTAGAAAACTTCCCAACGATCGCAACTCCATATCAACAGGGTATTAGAGCCAAAAAGCTTATCCTCTCATCCTTTTGAATCTGTTGTCACCCCGTGAGCTAATTAGGTAGTCTAAATCTGATTAATGTCAATTGTCTAGCGATCAGGTTTACAGTATCGAATCAATAGCTATTATAATGAGGCACTTTTAACAGGCAGATCCATACCCATGACATTGATAGATTGGCTAATTGTCTTTGTATATTTTGTGCTTACCACTGGTTTAGGAATATTACTCTCTCGTAGGGCTTCTCGTAGTTTAGAGGACTTTTTTGTTTCAGGGCGATCGCTTCGATGGTGGTTAGCAGGAACAAGTATGGCAGCGACAACCTTTTCCATCGATACGCCACTATATATATGTGGAGTGGTGGCGAGTCGAGGAATTGCGGGAAATTGGGAATGGTGGAGTTTTGGGATTTCTCATGTAATTTTGATCTACATTTTCTCTCGCATGTGGCGACGTTCGGAGATTGTTACCGATGCCGAACTAACGGAAATTCGTTATGGCGGTCGAAATGCTGCGATTTTACGGGGTACAAAGGCTTTTTTGTTTGCTGTGCCGATTAACTGCATTGGGATTGGTTATGCCATGCTAGCGATGGTTAAAGTGGTGGATGCTTTGGAATTGTGGCAGAGTTTGGGAGTTAATCCGCAAGAAAATCTCAAAATATGGAGTGTGGTGGGAGTTAGTGTCATCGTTCTCATTTATTCTGGATTTTCTGGGCTATGGGGGGTTGTTACTACCGATTTCTTGCAATTTTTCTTGGCTTTGTTAGGCGCGATCGTCGTGGCGATAGTTGCAGTTAATCATGTGGGAGGAATTCATCAACTGATTCCCCAAGTACAGCAGATCAGCGATTTAGATGTTTTGTCCTTTTTTCCCTTGCAGTTTAGTAACGGTAGCTTTGGCTGGAGTGATGCTGCGGGAATTACCGCCACTACCTTTTCGACCTATTTATTTGTCCAGTGGTGGTCTTTTCGCCGTAGTGATGGCGGGGGAGAGTTTATTCAGCGTTTAATAGCCGCTAGAGATGAAGCCGAAGCTGAAAAATCTGCCTGGTTTTTTAATATTCTGCATTATGGCATTCGCACCTGGCCATGGATTATAGTCGCTTTGGTAGCCATGGTAGTTTATCCCGATTTGGAAGATAAAGAGCTTGGCTATCCTAAATTAATGCTGGATTTTTTACCGCCTGTCATGTTAGGTCTAGTGGTAACATCTTTGATTGCTGCTTTTATGAGTACGGTTTCCACTTCAATTAACTGGGGTGCATCTTATTTAACTAACGATATCTATCGACGTTTTATC
Organism: Pleurocapsa sp.; assembly: GCA_050330395.1. Lineage (GTDB taxonomy): Bacteria > Cyanobacteriota > Cyanobacteriia > Cyanobacteriales > Xenococcaceae > Waterburya. The sequence goes on along the minus strand of JBHJNW010000141.1, from coordinate 3,552 downwards.
AAACCCGATGCTAGTCAAGCTGAATTAGTCATGATGGGTAGAATAGCATCAATTCTAGTCACGGTATTTGGCGCGATCGCTGCTTTGAACTCTACCGATATTACTACTGTCTTTCGTTTGGTAATTGCGATCGGCACTGGACCTGGTTTAGTCTTAATTTTACGCTGGTTTTGGTGGCGGATCAATGCGGCGGCGGAGTTGGCGGCAATGGTTGGCGGATTTTTGATTGGGTTGCTGACTAGTATCTATCCTGAGCAAATTATCAGCGTTTATCCAGGATTTGAGCAAATAAATAATGATTTTGGCTATCAACTGTTGTTTATTTCTAGTATTACCGCTTTACTGTGGATTACGGTAATGTATCTTACTCCTCCAGAATCTGAGGCTACCTTAAATGAGTTTTACCGACGGGTGCAACCAGGAGGAATTGGCTGGAAACGACAACGGGAAAAAACAGGAATTCCCGCAGCACAAGATTTGACTCAAGATCTGCTGAAAGTAGTTGCAGCTACCCTATTACTTTTTGGTTCGATGTTTGCCATCGGCGGGTTTTTGCTGCTGCAATCTTTAACAGGATTGATTTCTTTGGCGATCGCCGTAATCGGTGGCTTTTGGCTACGTCAGTTGAATAAGCACAAACCTATTTCTATGACCAAACCTGGTTTAGACTAATTTGGCAATATGGCGTTGGGGGTTTGATGTATGAGATACAAGCTATTAGCTAATAGCTCTTAGCTTTTTAATTCACCAACGCCTAATAAATTTTACTTTTGTGGTTATGGTTGTGGTTGTGGTTGTGGTTCAGTTTTACTAGTCTGAGGATCTTCGCAAAGAATTCCGCCACCCATGCCAACAACGAAATCATCAAAGTCAGCATCTTCGAGATCAGATCTGACTAAAGCAGAACCAGTATCATCAAAGTGAATCAATAAACCTCCATTAATTAGACTATCAAACTGGTTAGTCTCATCAGGAGGGACGTTACGACGTTTAGCTATATCTTCGGTGGATAACAAGCCTTCTTTGGTAAATAGAGCCTGTCGATTACCGCTAGAATTATGTATATCTTTGCTGTAGACAGTACCAACAGGTTGACCGTCGAATTTAGATTCTAGATAAAAGGCATATCTTTTATTAGCTTTGAACAAAAATTCTTGTTTAAATTCAGGTACGGTATTTCCTGGAGTACCCAGAAAATCATTACTACGGGCATCTTGTAGATTTGTTTCGTAGGTAGAACGACGATAAACAGTATCAAAACTATCGGAAGCCTTAACCTCAGATAGCAATGGAGTTTTAATACAAGATTTAAACATGATTGTTCCCGAACTATTGGTCTGACAAGAATCTAGATCGATAATGCCAAAGGTAGACTGATACGCACCGTGAGATTCAATAAATTCAAATTCGACAATCGTATCTTCGTTAAATTTAATGCCTTCATTTCCGACAACGTCTGCGGATGCCGCAAGGCTCATCGCGTTGAGCAAACCGAAAGTGCCAAGAGACAAACTAAAACAAGTCCAGTTGAGTTTAAGCATCTTATTTAGTTTGAAGAAGAATTTTGCTGTTGATGGCGATCGCTTCATAATATTCCTGCTAATTACCAAAGATTTTTGTCTGGTTCAATCTGATTGACTTGTTCAATAAATTTTTTCGTTTCTTTTAGCTGTCTTTCTGCCATTTGGCGCGCTTCATAGACTGGATTGACACACTCCCTGGCTTCAGCTTCGCTAGCACTTCTTCTGGTAATGCGTCTAGGACCAGAATCGGCTAACATGGTTTGATCTTCTGCTGCCGCTAAATTATCTAAAGACTGTTGAAGATTTTTTTGTAGTGCTTCAGAAATCTGATTCAAAGTTACTTCAGTAGTTGGACTGCCAGAGCCAGTACCTGAAGCAGTACCAAAGCTATTTCCAAAACCTAAAAAAATTGGACTACTTAATCCACCGCCTGTTACCATTCCTGTAGCTGAATTATATTGAAGAGTACGAGCAGATCCACTACCGCTGGCACGATTGCCAGTATCCACAGTGGTCGTAGGCGCACTGTAATTCTGACTCCCCGAAGTATCCGATTGATTGGTTTGAGCTGTAGCAGATACTGTTACCATCAATATTCCTGCCGTGACTAGAGAACCTAGCCAAAATAATTGCTTGTGCATGATTAATCATCCTTATATACTTTTTTGCGATTAGAATCCTGCGCCGAGTCCGAAGATAAAACGCGCCCCATCTCCTGCGCCAACAATATCTCTAGCGCCAAGGTGAATACTTAGGGGAACAGTACGCAAAGGAGACACAGACAAACCCATAGCTAGATCCTGCCCTGTCCATTCAGTCACAAAACTAACTGGACGGGCTACTCGAAAAGCTAAACTACCAAAGACATTAACGTTGCCATTATCATTGGCAATATTATCAACACTACGAAATTGTCCGTTACCAATCCCAATAGTCGCCCCGACACGACTGAAGGGAGAGTTGATGTCTTCTCTCATTTTAAAAATTTTAGTAGTGGAGAGATATAAAGAATCTTCGAGATCGTTATTATCACCAGTAGACAAGAAGCTATTCCAGCCAGCCGAAACACCCCAGCCCTCAGCAATTCTACGATGTAGCTTTAAGTTAAAACCACCTGAACCAAAGTCACGATTATTACCAAAACTCGCCAAAGTATAGCTAAGTTCTGCGCCAACCAGTTTCTGAGCATCGCCCAAACCTAAGCCAAATACCATCGTGGCATCGCCATCATTTGTTCCCTCATCTCCGCCACGGGTATCGACCTGATAGCTAAGACCACTATAAAATCCGCGATCGACACCAAAGCCATAGGGATTGGCAATAGTTAAGCCAGGCGCACCACGACTAGGAGTGAAATTACGTTGCTGAATGTCTTGCAGCTTGAATTGTGCATTTTCTAGTTCATCGCTTTCAGAATCGCTCCAAGAGTCACTACCAGAATTATCGGCAGTCAGAGTTAAATCACTGTTCGATGTTTTATCGATTTGACTTTCGGAAAAATTGGTAGAATGTTGAGCTTTAATAGCTGGATTTGCCCAAGCATTTGAACTTAGAAATGGTAAAAAAAGTACGGTAGAGCAAGCAAAAGTTAATATACGCATAAATTCATAGCAATAGACATAAACACACTTACAATTAATCAATAATCTAGTCACACAAATATCTAGAGCATAGGTTGAAAAGAAACAAAACAATATTTAGCTTATGAATGATAAATATTGGCTGATTCTTATTTTATATAATTGATATTTGCAAGTTTTTAGATCACACTTTTGCTGTTATATCTCATAATTTCTCAAAGCTCAATATCTTTATACAAAAATAGTTGTTATTACTGATTCATTTAGTAAATTAAACGTAAATATAAATACCAATAGCAATTAATTTTGGTTACAAATACCGAAGCAATATATTGGGAGCATCCCTCTTTTTGACTAAGCACAAATACTCAAACTGATGGATGTATTCAAATAAGCACAACGAAGCCTCAATATTTGGGACACGTTTTCTGAATTCCATTGTGCGCCAA
>JBHJNW010000140.1:0-7718 GCA_050330395.1 Pleurocapsa sp. | reverse complement strand
CTCGAAGAAAACGATTAATTTTATCATGGCTAAATTTACTACTATGCTCGGCAAAGTTAGTCAGAGTATAATTAATCTGAGTCGCCATGAGATATTGACAGTAATCCAAACAGGTCATTCTATTTGCCATAATTTGACATTAACTTGTTTGCTCTTACCTAATCAAATTTTTCTTTTGCGTAAGTCCTAATAGTTTGATCCTGAGTAATATTCTGCGCTAAATAAAGTTGACCCAAACTGACATTTTTAACCCGTAATGGTGTAGCACACATCAACCAGTAGTTGCCATTTAAGTCTCTAACCTGAGGAATTAAAGGAACATTGTTGACAGTCAGTAAGGTATTGCTAATTTCAGCCTGATGCAGCGTCTGAGATCTGGCGATTACTTGATTCTTAGAGTTTTTAAGCCAAATTAATTGTTTAGGAGTAGATAAGCTGCTAATTGCTCGTTGCACTCCCTGTTGGATAGGAATCATTTCGCTGTAAATCTCGACATCTTTGGGAAAACGAGCAGCAATATATTTCAGGTTTTCCTTGTGGGTGGAGACTAACATTTGCTGCATTCGCATACTTGTCCAAGCAGCCAGGCTACCCAAACCCAAAGCTGTTACCGTAGCAATTCCAGCGGTTAATCTGATTTTTAAGGAAGCCGTATCGAATATTTTTCGCACTGTTTTAGATATAGCCGATGAAGCTTAAAGTGTGGCAAATCATCCTGAGAAACTGATTAAAATCTACTAATAAATCTTTTTGAGCCTTGATCGACTGTGTTTAGATCTTGGCTTTTGTCTAAAATATACCTAATTATCAATACTTTTCTGAGATCAAAGCTCCTATGGTACAAGCTCCTGTCCAAAAAACTACTAAGGAATTAGCCACCTTAGCCGTAGACTTAATCCGTCAGGCTGGTTGTGAATACGGCGACATCCGTATCTGCCACTATCGCCAACAAAGCCTAGCGGCACGCGATCGCTCTTTAAATCGTCTTTCAGACAACGTGAGCTTCGGTTTTGGGGTGCGAGTACTTTTAGATGGTGCCTGGGGTTTTGTTGCTTCTCATCGTATTACCCCAGAAGAAATTACCAGGATTGTTAATTTAGCTGTAGACACCGCCAAAGGAAGTCGGCTAACTCAGCAAGAGCCTGTCAAATTGGTTCCCGTAGCGGCATATCAAGAAACATACATTACGCCGATTCAAATTGATCCCTTTGCAGTATCGATTCAAGAAAAAGCTGAATTACTGCTAAATATTAATGAACAATTTTTGAGTTACGGCGATCAAGGCATCAAAAAAGCCTATTCATTTCTCAACTTTACCAAAGAAGATAAAATATTTGCTTCTACCGTCGGTTCAGTGATTGAACAAACCATTTATCGGAGCTATTCAGGGATGGGCTGTACGGCGATCGCTAACGGAGATGCCAAAAGCCGCAATTATGAACGCCCGCCGCTTAATATTGGTTATGAACATATTGATAGTGCCGATTTATTGAACAATCTTGAACGAGTAGCAAATGAAGCGATTGAAAAAGTTCACGCTCCCGAATTCACTGGTGATGGTAAGACGACGCTAATTTTAAAACCAAGTAATTTGTTCTTAACTATTCACGAATCTGTCGGACATCCTACTGAATTAGATCGAGTATACGGTTACGAAGCCAACTTTGCTGGAACTAGTTTTGCTACTACCGATAATCTACACAAACTACAGTATGCTGCTCCTTGGGTAAACCTAGTCGCCGATCGCACTCAACCTCAAGGGCGTAGTACCATGGCTTATGATGATGAGGGTGTCCCCGCACAACGCTGGTATGTCGTCAAAGACGGCATTCTCAATGACTACTTAACAGATCGAGAAACTGCCTATCGTTTGGGACGAGGTAGTAGTAACGGTAGTGCCTACGCCGATAGTTGGTCTAGTACACCAATGGTACGTATTCCTAACTTGGGTTTAGAACCAGGTAAGGCAGGCGACAGCCATACTGCAACTTTAGCAGAAATGATTGCCGACACCGCAGACGGAATCTTAATTGACGGTATTGGTAGCTATTCGATCGATCAACAACGTCGTAACTTTCAGTTTGGTGGGGATGCTTTTTGGCAAATTAAAAACGGCAAGATTGCAGGGATGCTCAAAAACGTTACCTATCACAGCATGACTACCGACTTTTGGAACAGCATTGATGCCCTTGGTAACGAATCAGAACTAGTCCAGTGCGGGACAAATATGTGCGGTAAAGGAGAACCAATGCAGATTGCCCAGATGACTCATGCCTGTGTTCCTGTCAGGGTTAGGGATATTCATGTTGGTCGGGCTGCTTAACTTAAATTATCAAGCTGAATTGCCTTGCTTGTCTACCACGGTCGATCTAGGAAACTTCTTGAAAAACTGCCAACAATCTGCCATAATGATTATCGGCAAGTAAATAACACAGCCTGCCAAGGTTGTGAGTCAACATTCCATCGGGAAATGGTTGAATTGCGGGTGTAGCTCAGTGGTAGAGCGTCACCTTGCCAAGGTGAATGTCGCGCGTTCGAATCGCGTCACCCGCTTATAAAATCTTAAATAAAATTGAAGATCAAGTGATGAACGAAACATCATGTCTTGACTAAAATTAAGTTGAGGAGTTCTCAGAAAGCAAAAGAAGATAAGATAAAAATATTTATCTTGCTAAGTGGCGATCAAAGTTTATCTAACATTTAATTGTACTAAGTTTAAGCAGTCAGAGTGCGTTCACACAAAACACAGAAAATAGATTTAACCAGTGAATATCCTTGCCCTTGTAGAAGGAAAGGCAACCTAAAACCGATTGTGTTGACCGAAGCTTTGGGGTGCGATCGCTGCCAACAAATTTTTGTGGTCAAAAAAGATGGTCAGGTAATCGAACAGTTATCTTCGATCTATCAAAAAAAATCGTGGCGGTGGACAGGAAATCGCTGGAAGAATGCTTATGCTAGGTGGACGCAAAGCTATTTATCCATGATGCTAATCTTGTTGCTTAGCCTAAGCGTTTTAATCGTAGTCATCCTACCTCTGCTATTGCAATGGTTGAATGCCCAGAGTATCATTTCCTGGATAGTGATGTTTTTATTTTTGATTACGTTGCTAATCCTATCGCTGTTTATAGTCTATCGGCATTAATAGCAAAACCATGCAAAGTTCATCAAACCAGATGCTGGCCATAGTTCGAGAATCTCAAAAAGCTGCTGCTAAATTAGCTCAAATATCAGGCACAGAAAGAAGAAACGGGGTGTTAGCACTAGCTAAGGCAGTAGAAAACAGTTTTGATGAAATTTTAGAAGCCAATACCTTGGACTTAGAAATCAGCCGTGAAATGGCGATCGCTGAGCCAATTGTTGACTGGTTGAAACTTACCCCAGAAAGGCTGGAAATGACTGCTTCTATTTTAAATCAGCTTTCTAAGTCGGCCGACCCCACCAGGCGCTTAATTAACGCTCCATATCAAATAGAGCCATCTCAAACTTATTGTCAGTTAATTCCTTTAGGAACAATTGCCTTAATCTATGAAGCTTTTCCCGAACTGGCGGCGATCGCCGCAGGAATGTGTCTCAAAACGGGAAACAGCTTAATTACTAGAGGGTGTAGTGCTGCTAGCAATTCAAATCAAACTATCGCTGCCATCTTAAAAAAAGCCCTGGCTACTACCGATTTACCTTTAAGCTCAATTGAGGCTATTTCTCCCGATTTGGGCATCTCCGTTCAGGACTTAGTCACGCAAGATCGATATTTAAATTTAGTGATTCCCTATGGTCGTCCTAGCTTAGTCAAGCAGGTGGCAGAAAAAGCCACGACAACAGTTCTTCAAACCACAATGGGCAACTGTTATTTGTATTGGTCACTGAGTGGAAGTCCAGAACTAACCCGTCACATGATTGTAGATAGTCATGATAGCGAACCTGATGCTGTCAACGCTATCGAAAAAGTATTAATTCACCAAGATACTAAGTCTTCAGTTTTACAGTCTTTATTTAATAATTTGCAACAGCGTGGATTTGAGCTAAGAGGAGATGAAGTCTTAACCGAGAAATTCCCTGAGTTCTTAAAACCAATCAAGCCTCCAGAATGGAGAAGACCTTATTTAGCTAAAATCGTAGCATTTCGCTACGTTGATAGTTTATCGCAGGCTGTTTTCTGGATTAATCGTTATAGTAGTGGTCATGCAGACTGCATTGTCACCGAATCCTACCAAGAGAGTCGTCAATTTGTACAGGGCGTAGAGAGTGCTTTGGTATATATCAACACTTCACCTAAATTTTCTCGCAATCCAGAAGGAGGAGAAGATGTATTTTTGGGAATGTCTAACCAGAAAGGATATCGACAGGGATTAATTAGTGTAGAAACTTTCACGACGATCAAACAAGTAGTCCAAGGATAATCAGTCAACAATAATCAATAAAGGCATTCTAAATTAAAATTACATTCCATCACCATTAGCTATACTCTCTAGCAGGAGTGAACTAGCGAAATAGAAACAATCAATGATTCATCCCCAACGTATTGAACCACAGCCTGGACAAGAGTCTGTCTGGGATTATCCTCGCCCTCCACGTTTAGAGCGATCGCCAAAGCAGATCGAGATTGTGTTTAATCAGGTTACGATTGCCTATAGTTGCAATACTTATCGAGTATTAGAAACTAGTCATCCTCCTGTCTACTATCTTGCTCCCGAAGATATTCAAATGGAATATCTACAGGCAGCAACATCTGGCAGGTCATTTTGCGAATGGAAAGGATTAGCTGGCTATTACAATTTAATTGTTAAAGAGCGAAAAGTTATTAATGCAGCTTGGTATTATCCTCAACCAACAGCAGAATTTGCGCCAATTAAAGACTATATTGCTTTTTATCCGAGTAAGATGGATGCTTGTTATATTGATGGCGAAAAGGTGCAAGCACAAGCAGGCTATTTTTATGGCGGTTGGATTACTCAAGATATAGTCGGACCATTTAAGGGAGAAGCAGGTAGTTGGGGATGGTAAGCATCTAGATAGTTAACATTCAACATTTAGCGGAGGATAAAGAATGTTCAAAGCTTGGTTATTTGGTGTGGGGATTTTGTTTGTCTTAGCAGAATTTAGTATTTGGCTAAAGCAATTTATTTTGCCACTGCCAGTCTATATTTTAGCAGGGGCTTTTTTAGCGATCGCCTCTAATTATGAACAGGGAATGATTGCCTTATTTCGTCAGCAAGATACTGTGACCCCTGACGTTTTGACTCAAACTGCTACTTTGATAGAGCAAGCTAAAATCCTCAAAGCTAACCATGAAACAACACATCAGCTGCTGAAAGCTTCTCAGCCGAGAAATAGTGAGGGACAGTTTGATTAAATTAATTGAGCGATTTTAAGCATGAAATAACTTGGGCAATTCTTGTAAAAAATGCTTTTGAGCATCTCTTAATTCGGCTGTTGGACGTGCTTGTTGCACCATGGCGATCGCTGTTTGGGGAATTTCCCCCTGAGCTACCAAATAAGCAGCCAGTAGCGTTCCCGTTCTCCGATTACCACTGGTACAGTGAACTACAACTGGTTGATTATCTTTGATTAATGGTTCGGCAAATTGAACAAACTGCTCGACTTGCTCAACAGTCGGTGATTTTCCTCCCGTAATGGGTAACCAAAGAGCTTGCAATCGAGCAGCTTTATATTCTTCAATTCCTGAAGGTTCATCCATTACCGAAACAATACCCCGCATGCCTGCTTGATAAAGTTGAGGTAAATCTTCTAAACCAGGACGAGACATTCCTGCTAGTTTTTCTGGGATGAGCCACCATACAGAATCGGGATACGAAACCTGGACTGACATTATATATATTCCTGTTGATTATTTAATTAATTGTGGTCAAACCGACGAGCTGCTAAAAAAGCGATCGCTTCTTCAGCATAGAGACGAAGTTGAGGAAAATCCCCCACTATGAGAATCCACCTATCTTCAACTTGTGCTAATTGCCATTTTGGCGGTGACTGTTGGGGCAGAATAAGCCAGTAATTTGATTCCTGGCGCTGACAGATAAATCCCCATTCTCTGGCTTGGCTAACTACAGGATTAAGCAAATTTCTGGCATGGTATTAAACTCATCCTTGATTAGCTAAGTTGATTAATTAGTTTAGCCACTCGCTCTTTGATTTCGTCTCTGACACGGTGGAAGGTTTCAATCGGTTGTCCGTCGGGGTCATCTAATTCCCAATCTTCAAACACTGATTGCATTACCCATTCAGGCGGTAAACCCGCACCACAACCACACATCGAAATAACCGCATCGTAATCATCAGCCTGAAAATCACTCAAAGGATCGGAGGTTTGATTACTGATATCAATGCCAATTTCTGACATTACCTCAATAGCTGTCGGATGTACTCGACTGGCTTCTAAACCAGAAGATGTCACTTCAATTTGGTCTTTTCCTAGTGTTTTGGCAAAACCTTCTGCCATTTGGGAACGACAGGAGTTTCTTTTGCAGACAAACATAACTTTTTTCATGATTTTTATTTGGGTAGATAATTTATTTGATATCGTGAAAACCATTTGATATAGAACCGTAAGCGAGTACGGCTAATTGCGCTCCTATAATCGGTGCAACCCAATACAGCCAATGGTGTTGCCAGATACCACTGACTAAAGCAGGTCCCAGCGATCTTGCTGGATTCATACTCGCCCCAGTAATCGTTCCCATAAAAGCTGCTTCCAATCCTACTGTTAAGCCAATTACCAACCCGGCAAAATCCCCTACTGCGCGTCGGTCTAAGCCAGAACCTAAAATGACAAACATCAAGATGAAAGTCAGAATGGTTTCGAGAATTAGGGCTTGAAGCCAATTATCGTTTAGTGGTAAAGTTCCCCCCAGGTTGGCAACTTTACCCAATGTGAACAAGAGTAACTCTGAAGCTGCGATCGCGCCAAGACATTGCGCTACAACGTAAGGTATTACTTTTTGCCGAGCGAAAAAACCGCTCGTCCAGAAAGCGAGAGTTACGGCTGGGTTGATATGAGCCTCGCTAATGTGTTGCGTACTGTATATCACAGCAGCTACTACTGATCCAAAAACAAAACTAACTCCCAGATGAGATAAACTACCATTGCTAATGGTATCTACCATAATTGCTCCAGAACCAGCAAAAACCAGGATAAAAGTACCGATAAATTCTGTAATAGCTTCTTGCCAGTAACAAAAAATATTATTCATCCAAATTTTTTTAGGTTTTAGTAATTTGCTCATTTATCTCCATTGCAGTTTTCATTTTGTTTTGGAGTAATTTTATTTACTGAATATTTATTGTTTACTTTCAGCTAGTTCTTTGGCTTTTCTCTCGCTATGACGGTCGGTTAAATAATCCACCTTATCCCGCAGCAGCAGGGTAAACTTATATAATTCCTCCATTACATCGACTACCCTGTCTCTATAGGGAGAATCTTTCATCGTGCCGTCTTCATTAAACTCCTGATAAGCTTTCGCTACCGACGATTGATTAGGAATAGTAAACATTCGCATCCACCGCCCTAAGATGCGCAGAGTGTTGACCGCATTAAAAGACTGCGAACCACCACTAACCTGCATTACAGCCAGAGTCTTGCCCTGTGTTGGTCTTACCGAACCAATAGTTAAAGGTATCCAGTCAATTTGGTTCTTGAGAATACCTGTAACATTGCCGTGCATTTCAGGAGAAGACCATACTTGACCTTCTGACCACTGGCTTAA
>JBHJNW010000139.1:0-34413 GCA_050330395.1 Pleurocapsa sp. | reverse complement strand
TAATTGTTCGGTGTCAAAAACTATTACAACAACAAGATCTGGTTAAAGGTTTGACTTGCTACCATTGGTGGCCAATGACAAGAGCAGTTTAATTCAACTATTTATCCGTACTTGATATTACTCATTTCCTCTACCGCTTCATCTTCCATCGAATCAAATAAATAAAGAAAGGTGCGCCAATCAAAGGCATCACTAGACCAACAGGTAACTCACTCGGCTGAATTATTAATCGACCACAAATATCAGCAATTAACATCATAGTTGCGCCTAAAATTGCTGAATATGGCAAAATCCAGCGATAATCAACGCCGACTAGGAAACGAACTAGATGAGGAACAATCAAACCGACAAAGCCAATTGGGCCTGCGATCGCTACACTCGCCCCAGCTAGTAAAATAATACTAATAGCAGCCAGTATTTTGATTAATGCGGTAGACTGTCCTAGACTTCTAGCGGTATCTTCTCCTAAACTGAGGATGGTAATTTGTCTGCTTAAGGCGATCGCTAATATCAAACCAACGCAGATATAAGGCAACACTTGTAGCAGTAGATTCATATCTCTCCCCGCTACTGAACCAGCTAGCCAAAATCTAATTTCTTCCAGGGTACGTTGGCTAAGAATTAAAATACCACTGGTAATCGATGAGATAAATGCAGTTAGTGCTGCACCAGCTATAGTTAAGTTAAAAGGTGTAAGTCCACCACGACCAAGAGAACCCAGAAAATATACGGCGATCGCACTTACGGCTGCTCCCGCAAAAGCATACCAAGCATAGATAGTTAAAGAACTACTACCGAAGATAAATGTGCTGACTACTACCGCCAAAGCTGCCCCTGCATTGACTCCCAAAATACCAGGATCTGCCAGAGGATTGCGTGTTAATCCCTGCATAATCGCTCCTGCTACGGCTAAAGACGCACCAACTAGCATGGCAATGAGCGATCGCGGTAAGCGTACTGTACGAATAATCAGATGATTGGTCGAACCATCAAAGGCAGTAAATGCTTGATAAATATCACTATAAGCAATATCGGCCGCACCCCAGGCAATACTAGCGATAAAACTGAGCCACAGAATCAAACTTCCCAACAACAAACCTGCTATGAGTAGAAGACTTTTACCTGAGTGATATTTTTTGGCGATCGTCATTTCAAATATAGGAGTAGAAATGTAAAACACAATTAGAGGCGCGCATTCCTCTTGCCACCAAGCTGGGTACAGCTATGGTGGGAGTCTCCTACGCGAAATTAGATGATTTAACTTGCTTTTTGAGGAATTCAAGACTAAATTATTGACCAAATTTAACCACTGCCCAATCAGATTCACGATGATATTGAATCATATCCTCAAATTTACGTAACTGTGCTTCCTTAACGCTGAACTCTGGTAGTTTGCTCTCTACAAGTCGGTCATTAATCTGCGACAATACAATACAGAGGCGATCGCGATTTAAACTATTGGGTATGTCATCGAAATATCCCAAAGTAATATGAGCGGTAAAATCATATTGTTGCTCAATTCCCAAACCAATTAATCCTGCATTTTGATAAAGAGAGCGACGCAGCTTGACAACTGGCTGATAGCTGGCTTGCTCTTTTGGTACTAGACAAGCCATAATTGCTCTTGGTCTGGTCACAATGCCCCATAATTGCCAAGCCAAAGGCTGATTGTTTAATTCAGCTTGGTACTGTTGAAAACTAACTGCGACTTGTTGCTGCAATTCTCGATCAAAATTGGGGTTGGCGGCAACTACCTGACGATAACTCTCATCCCAAATTAAATCTGCCAAGGTAAAATGAAAGCTGTCGGGAGGTAAAGGAATAAAAAAATCTGCTCCCAACTGCTCAGATAATTGCTGCTGTAGAGTTTCAACCTGACGATAAAAATTATTGTTAGCCTGATCTTCTCCTGCTAGAGGAGTAATTACACTATAGCCTGGAAACGATGCTGGTTTACCATCGACAAATTTAGGCGATTGCTGAATGCTCTGTAGCTGCATGGCACAAGCACTGGGTAAGGTTAACCTAGCAACTCGATTAATATATTCTTGATATGATTCGTCCAATTCTTTCTTACCTCTGATTCAATTGGACTCAATCAACAACGCTATATTTGTAATTAGATTGAGTCTCTTAATCTTTATTGTGCCGCTTATTTACAATAAACCCCAGTTTTATTCTCATCGGGTTTTAGTTGTCGCACGTTATTTTACTTAATGTCTTCAACGTTTTTAGTTAAATTGTCGCCTTTGGTAAAGACAAAGCACCGCAACTCCTGTGACGATGCTTGATTAAATCGACCGATCAATAATCAACTAGATAATATTAAACTTGCGCAGACCTAGGTATAGACCTGACGCAATTCCAGTATACAAACCAATAATTAATAAGAAAGCGATCGCTCCACCCATTCAAAGATCTCCTTAAAACATTTTTGAAAATTAACTTTTGTTGATTATTTTACCGCGAAACCTGGCGGGAGCAAAAATTTTAGTAATTATATCTACTGCCAACTTTTATTAACGTAATATGTTGCGTATTTCATGTATATCATGATTGCGATCGCACTCACCAGCCAAAGAACTGATTAAGCTCAGATATGATAACTAAACCAAAACAGCAAAAATGGATGATATTTTTCAGTACTACGCAATTTTGGGAATAAAACATACTGCCTCACCCGAAGCGACGAAAAAAGCTTATCGCAACCTGGCAAAGGTTTGGCATCCAGACCGCTATGTAAATAATCCTATTCTCAAAGCCAAGGCTGAAGATGAGATTAAAAAAATCAATCAAGCTTATGCAACCATTAAAGCTTATGCGGCTGATCCGCATCAAATTGTTGAGCCAATCAGCAATAACCCCAAATCCAGGATATCTAAACAACAAACTACTCCTGAGTCTTATTATCAACAGGGTGTGATTTATGCCGAGCAAGAAAATTACCAAGCTGCTTTAGACAGCTTTGCCCAGGCAATTAGAGTTAATGGGGATTATTTAGAAGCCTATCAATACCGTGGTTTCATTTTATCTAAGTTAGGCTATAAGCTGCGAGCGGATGCCGAATTTAAAAAAGCTCACCAACTTAAGCTAAAAAAGTCACCAAAATCATCCGAGCAAGATCAATATCAAATCGATAATCAACCGCCGTCCGCATCTCGGATAAGCGTTAATCAGACTAGTCAACCAATACAATTGTATCAAACTATTGTCGCCGATAATCAACCAATTAGTTGTGTTGCCATCAGTAACCATAGCCAAACTTTTGCCAGTGCTAGCAACAGCCCAAAAATTGAACTTTGGCAGCTAAATTCAGGTCAAAGAATTGGCTCACTTGTAGGTCATACAGATCAAGTTAACTGCTTGATTATGAGTCCCAGCGGTCAAACTTTAATTAGCGGTAGCAAAGATCGAACCATTAGGTTTTGGGACTTAAAAAAGAAGCAAATCGTGCGTACCTTGGGAAGTCAGTTTGACGACCATCTAAGCGAAATTACTAGCCTAGCAATTAGTCCTGATAATCAAATTTTACTTAGCTGCGACCTTAATAATTCTCTGAATATTTGGGACATAAACTATGCCAGAGTGATGAAAAATGTCTTCTTCTCTGCTGATGTAACCTGTCTAACGATTCATCCTCATGGTCAACTATTTTGCAGTGGTGGATTAGAGTCACAAGTGAAAATTAGACAGCTCAAAGACGGACAAGTCATTCACTCTTTTAATCATACTTCTGGCGTATTGTCTATAGCATTTAGTCCTGACGGCAAATTATTGGCTACAGGAGGATTTAATTGTCAGATCAAACTGTGGAATCTAGTTACAGGCAAAGTTATTTACACCTTAGAAGGACATCAAGAGCGGGTTTCAACACTTCTGTTTGGTAATGATGGTCAGAGCCTGATCAGCGGTAGTTGGGATCGAACAATCAAACTGTGGGATCTGGTTACAGGTAAACAGATAGTCAGTGTCAAAGCTCATGCTGAACAGATTAATACCATGGCGATCGCTGCTGATCGTCGAACTATAGTTAGTGGTAGTGCCGATCGCACCATCAAACTGTGGCAATGTAATTATCTCAATAATCTGAGCTAAAAGGAGATTACTGGTTGCTAAGCTATCAGTGTTGAAGCTATACCTGGTATTGAGCTTCTGTAATTCAGCTTTTTGGGGCGATCAATTTTTTTAAAATCAACTTTTGGGAAATCGCTATCTTTTAATTAATCGGATTGATAAAAGATGAAATATATAGATCTGCAACGAAGATTAAAGCCATATCAAGTCGCGGGGTTAGTTACAGTTAAATTAAATTCTTCTCTAGCAATTTTAGCAGCTGAGTATCAACGATGCTTAACCTTGAATAGGTCTCAAAGTGACTTAGAAAAGTTGGCTTCTTTTAAAAATTATGAATGTTTGAAACTTATTTCTTGCTTAGAGATTCAGGCTAACCCTAATAATTTTCCCCTGCGGATTATTAAAGCTAAAGCTTATGATTTAGGGCAAGTTTATCATCTCTCAGAATTAAAGTTAGCTTTTCCTATTTTCAAAAATCAGCAATACGATTTCCGTACTAAAGTTTCCTGGTCAAAATGCGCTTATTTAATCGACCATTTGACTAGAGATTCTCAGGAGTTTAGCAAATTTAAGCAAGATATTAAGAGATTTATCGTTGCTATTAAACAGCAGCAATATCATCAGCTAACGGGAGAAACAGCTAGAGAAGAAGCCTATGATGATTTATCAAACTATATTAGCTGGTGGAAGGGCGCGCAGTGGGAATATACTTTGGCAACTAAAGCCTCTACCCTAGATTTGTTAAAACGGGCTTGGTTAGAACAACATTTAGCCCAGCATAACTTAAGCCAGTTGCTGAGATATAGCCCCATTGATTAAGCCTAGTTACGCGCTCAAATCAGCTAAGAGATAACTATTATGACTGAGATCAAGCCTATTAAACCCCGAAATAGTCTACAGGCAATTATTCAAAGTTGGAAAGATCAAATTATTTGCTTTTCTCCCCAAGGAGATGGTTATAGTGCTTATTTAGTTGATTCTCGAAATGGCAGTCTAATTAATTATCTTCGGGCTAGCTGTGATGAGCTACGCCATTTAGCAACTAACTATAATTCGTTATTAATTAAAATAAAAGAGCAGTATTACGGATATTTAAAAGAGGCAGTTCTTAATACTATTAAATATGAAGCAAGCAGACGTGCTTTTAGAAAACAGCATCAATGGATTCAAGAAAGCTATAAAATCTTAATTAAGCAACAGCAATTTAGTGTAGAGCAACAGTCAAGCGAAATTGAACAGCTTAAACAAATTATTCACGAACAGAAGTTAGAAATTGCCACAATAAAAAGTGAATGTCGCGATCGCCTAACAGCAATTCAAGTCGCAGCTTTATTAAAACAGAAAGAAGCAGAAATTGCCCAGAAAAATAGCGAGATAGCCAAATTAAATCAACAGCTTCAAGAATGCGATCGCCAGATTAATAGTCTTAAGTCTGAATTGAATAATGGTCTTCAGGAATTAAAGCTCAAATACAAGCGATTAATTACTCAATTTATTCTTAGCCGTAGTGCAAAACAGCAAATTGATCGCCAAAATAAAAGTTTACAGGCTTGTAAAAATATATTCATTAAAGCTCAAAGAAAGATTAATTTATTACAGTGCGAAAATAAACTTCTCCAGCAAGAAAATATTGAGCTTCAGAGTAAAGTAAAGCTGCTGCGGATTAGTTAGGTAAGGCGATCAATGACAAATCTTTATGGTAATTACCCCGAAGACCTAGAGACTTGGGGACTTGGGGACTTGGGGACTTGGGGACTTCGTACTTCATACTTCATACCTCATACTTCAAGGAAACTTTTGACTTTTGACTTTTGACTTTTGACTTTTGACTTTTGACTTGTGAAGGTGGCGTTTTTTAAGTTTGCCTGTTAAAACTGACGTGACCTTAACTAGCAGTAATTTAACTGACTAAATGGTCTGACAAACTGATATTTATTTTTTTTATTATTCTCGATTTTATTACCGCCAACTATTAGTAATTTAACGCCACATGAGTATTGATACCCAGGAATTTACCTTACAAGAAGTTATTCAAAGTTGGAAAGATCGTATTGTTTGCCATCCTCCTCGTGGTGAAGGTGCAGAAGCTTATATTATTAATTCAAGTTCAGGCGATCGCGTTAAGTATATTGAAGCTAACTGTGATAGTCTGCGACATAATGCTACTAACTACGACAGACTGTTAATTGAAATTAAAGGCAAACATACAGGAATTTATAAAGAAGCGATTTTAAATACAATTAAATACGAAACTACTAGAAGAGCTTTCAAAGCTCAACATGATTGGATTCATCATAGTTATCAAGAACTGATAAAACAAGTTAAAAATAATAACTTTGATCGGCAAATGTTAATTAAGATTGAATGTTTGAATAAAATGGTCGCTACACGCGATCGCGAATTAAAACAGCTAAAGTCTGAATGCAAAGGTGGTTTAAAAGAGCTACAGACAGCATATAAAAAATTGCAGCGTGAGTATGCTAAAGAAGTCAAGCGTCGTCAGAAGCTAGGCACAAGCAATCAAAGCTTGGGGGCTTATAAAGGACACTTCCGTAGGGCGCAAAAAAAACTTGCTGTCTTGAAAACTGAAAATAAGGACTTGCAAAAACAGGTTAACCTATTAGAATTTAAAGCTAGAAAAGCTAATTGTTAGATGTCGCTTGTTTGTTACTTGCAGGCAACTTAAGCCCAAGACTCTGGAAATAGGCTGTGCCGACTACTGCTAAGAAAGAGACATAAGCAACAATTTGTCCTAAATATAAAGTTTGTCGGTAGCCCAAAAGAGCCTTGAGGACAATACCAGGGAATTCTTGATCGGGTAACAAACTTGAACCATCCCAGACTCTTGTACCAAGAATACAAGACTCGCTACTCCAGCACCAGCTATTAGCCGATAGCTGAGACAGCAAAGCTAGTGCAGCATCAAAATGTTTCAGCGCACCCATTACCAAACCGCCAACAATTAATAATAAAAATATACCCATTACTTGAAAAAAGAGACGAATATTAATTCGTACTCCCAGGGAAAATAAGGCAATTCCCATAATAGCAGCCAGAGTTAAACCCGCTACTGCACCAGCGGCGGGAAGAGTCCAATCCTGCTGAAATTTTGCCAAGATAAATAAGACAGTTTCAAAGCCTTCTCGCACTACAGCGATAAAAATAAGCAGAAATACCGCTTTTCCTGCATTATCGTTGTTTAAAGCCGAGCTAATTGCCCCTTCAACCTCTCCTTTAATTGATTTTGCCTGTTTAGTCATCCAGAGCAACATCCAACTTAGCATAGCGATCGCCACTAGCCCAAAAATACCTTCTAAAAATTGTTTGACTACAGGTGCATATGTGCCTCCAGCAGTTTCTACTCCAGCGATCGCACCAGACAAGAGAAAGCCAACGGCGACACTAGCAATAATTCCGCTGAAAATCCCTAGATAAACCCAGCGATACAGTTGTGTTTGCCCTGCTTTTTTGAGACAAGCCATCACAATACCGACAACTAAAGCAGCCTCAAATCCTTCTCTTAGAGTGACAATAAAAGTTGGTAATGCAGCAGTAAAATCCATTTTCAAGTAAGAGGTGAGTTGTGTAGAGGCAAGATATTGTCTGGCGCTTCAAATAAATTATCAATTGATAATTAAATTCCAAAACCAGGTAACAGTAAAGAAAGCAACTGTGGCAAAACCTAAGATAATTAAGCCGAGTAGCAAAATTAAGCCCAAGATAAATAGACGATCCGAAAGCGTGCGATCGCTTTGACTTAGTTCGGCAATATTCAGGTGTTCTTCTAATAATTCCATATTTTTGATGTTAGCCTTCCAGCCAACATCAAACAAGTCTCCGATCACGGGAATAGTGCCTGCAAAGGAATCAATAATAATATTGCCGACCATTTTCCCTAAAATTTCGCGAGGCACACCCATTCTGGCAGCTTCAACCACAATGTATGCGGCTATTCCTCCAGTAATAGTATCACCACCTCCAGGAAGTAAACCCAAGATCGGATCTAGACCAAAGCGAATTTTGGTTCCAGGTATGGCTATAGCATTGTCTAGTAGCCGACTAATGCGACGCAGTTTACTTATCTTACTAACTTGTTTAGCGGGTACGGATGTTTTCATTAAGATGCAGCAACTAATATTTTCTAAGTTTAATCAACTTATAAGCCTTATTAATCGATTAACGGATAGAAAAATCGAATCAGTAGCAGCAAAATATTTTAAACGCCTAGATCCTGCATCGCCAGACGAATTTGTTCTATACGTCGACGGTTAACTCCTAAATCTGATTCTCCTACCCGGGAGGCGGATCTGACATGAATGACGTTTTCAGCTTCGGGAAAATAGAATTCGACATCATCGACAAATTTAAAAATACGACTGGTAGATTCACTATGAATATAGTTATCTGTTTGCTCGATAACTTCGGTGCGGGGTACAACAGAAAGCACTTTCAACAAAGTTTCTTGAGCAGCAGTGCGATCGCCTTTATAGGTAATTGGTTCAATCGTATGTTCTTCATCGCCATTCTGACTGACTACGCAGTTGGCAGAACTAGGACAAGCAGATAAATGATTATTATCTAAACCAATAGCGGCAAAAGCAGAGGTAGTAAATATTAAACTTGTGGCGAGGGTAACAATAATACCGATAGTAATTGAGATAATACGGGACACAATCAATTCACTTTTTTACTAAAGACTCTTCTAACTATAGATTGATTTTTAATATTTATTAAGCTACAAAGCTTAAACGATGAGATCAAGCTGACGACTGATCGCCAAAAATGTGCAGCAACAAGAGCAAACTAACCCATCTAAAATCAAAATGAGATAACATTCTATGGGAATTGTTACATTACAGAGTTTATGCCCACTGGCGAAATAATTGGATTAGGAAGATCGGGAATTGCTGCTGCAAGATTACTCAACCAAGTTGGTTGGCAAGTTACCTTAGTAGATTCGGCAACAGAATCACAAATAGCGTCAAGATCTGATGGGAAACAACTACAGGCATCACAACAACAGCTAATCCAAGAGGGAGTTGTCGTAAAACTCAACAGCAGCCTCTTAGAAGCTGAAGCCCCAGATTTAATTGTAGTTAGTCCTGGTGTACCTTGGGATATCAAAATATTAGCAACAGCTAGACAACAAAGTATTGAGACTATTGGCGAGATTGAATTAGCTTGGCGTTATTTGAATCAGATTCCCTGGGTAGGTATTACTGGCACAAACGGTAAAACTACTACAACAGCTTTGATAGCAGCAATTTTTCAAGCTGCTGGTTTAAATGCTCCTGCCTGTGGCAATATTGGCAATGCTGCTTGTGAATTAGCCATCAAAAATTTCGCTGCACCTGGCGATCGCAGTTTTGATTGGATTATTGCTGAATTAAGCAGCTATCAAATTGAATCTTCAGTGAAATTAGCACCCCAAATTGGGATCTGGACTACTTTTACCCCAGATCATTTGAGTCGGCATCAAACTTTAGAAAACTATTATCAAATCAAAGCTTCTCTTCTACGTCGCTGCCAGCAGAAAATTATTAATGGAGACGATCGCTATTTGCAAACCGCAGGTTTAGAATTGGGCAAGGATGTTATCTGGACAAGTGTCAAAGGGCAAAACAGCTTTAATGACGATCGCCTTGTCGAAGTCTACATCGAAGATGGCCAGATTGTGGCTTTTGGGGAACTTATTGCCCCCGTATCCTTATTTAAGATGCCAGGAAAACATAATCTCCAGAATCTTTTGGTAGCCGTGGCAGCAGCCAAATTAGCGGGAATTGACAAGAAGGCGATCGCCAAAGCTATAGCTTCTTTCCCTGGAGTGGCACACCGTTTAGAGTATATTTGTACTTATCAGGGAATAAAATTTATCAACGATAGTAAGGCGACTAACTATGATGCAGCCGAAGTCGGTTTAAACTCCGTCGAAGCACCAGTAATTTTAATTGCAGGGGGACAGCCAAAAGAAGGGGATGACACTGTTTGGATTGATGCTATTAAGGCTAAAGCTGCCATGGTGTTGTTGATTGGTGAAGCGGCAAGCGAATTTGCTCAAAGATTGCGCGATCGCGGGTTAGATAATTATCAAATCGTAGAAACAATGGAAAATGCGGTAACTCAAAGTCTTACTTTGGCTCAAAAGCAACAGGCAAAAGTAGTTTTGCTTTCCCCCGCCTGTGCCAGTTTTGATCAATATCTCAGTTTTGAGGCGCGGGGCGATCATTTTCGGCAGCTATGTTTAGCAATCGAGGATTAGCAATTTATAGAACAAGTAGAGCAAAGAAATGGTTTTATGAATCTATCCAACTAATAATTAAGGAAAATCCGATTGAAAATGTTTGGGGACAACTCAAGCAAATGTTAAGACAAATGTATCTGCGATGTCGTTCATTCAAATTTACAACATTGCTGTTTGAGATGCTAGTTAGGTATCAATTGTTTGCTTTGCCTAATCTCAAAGAACATGATGCTCTCTCTAGTATCACTTACGATTGCTAAATTATCATTGTATGTTTGACAATATGTATTGATGAACAATATTTTAAATTTTAATATTTTCAATTGATTAAACACAAATTTTTAACCAAGCGATAATTAAGCAATATTTTGGTAACAATTGGAATGGCAGTTTTTTCTTTTATGCCTCATGGAATGTGCTATCTCTGGAAACCCTGGTTAGTCGGGGTACATTTGGTGAGCAATGGGGTAATTGCTTTAGCCTATTTTTCTATTCCGATAACTTTAATCTACATACTACGCAGACGCGGGGATATTCCTTTTAACGGCATATTTTGGTTATTTGCTGCTTTTATCTTATTTTGTGGTGCTGGTCATACTATTGATATTTGGACGCTGTGGCATCCAAACTACTGGCTATCAAGTTGGATTAAATTATGGACGGCGTTAGTTTCCTTGGCAACAGCGATCGCTTTAATTAATAAAATTCCCGAAATTCTTACCTTACCTTCACCAACCCAAGTAAATAATATTAATCAACAGCTACAAGCAAAAATTGCCGAACTAGAACGGCAAAAAGCCATTATTCGCCAACAAGAAGAATTTCTGCGTACCATCTACGATCATGTCCAAGAAGCGATTTTTGTGATTGAAGTCGAATTGGATGGTACGTTTCGCTATCAAGGGTTTAATCCTGCGGCGATCAGGTTAACAGGAATAAGCGATGTGGTAGGGAAAACCCCCGCACAAATTATGTCTTTTGAAGCCACAGCAGCAGTTGAGCGTCGTTATAAAGAATGTCTTCAGACAGCAACAGCTATTACCTACGAAGAATGTCTGTCTTTTCAGGATCGAGATACCTGGTGGTTGACTAATCTCAATCCGATTAAAGATGAAGCAGGAAATATATCTCGCTTAGTCGGTACTAGTCTTAATATTAGCGATCGCAAGCAAGCGGAAATAGAATTAGATCGAGACAAGCAATTTTTACAAGCACTACTAGATAACCTATCGGATGGCATTGTATCCTGCGATCAAAATGGCATAATCACCCTGTTTAATCGGGCTACTAGAAAGTTTCATGGGCTGCCAGAATCGGCTATACCTGCGTCACAGTGGGCAGAACATTACGATCTTTATTTGCCTGATGGTCAAACCAGAATGTCTGCCGAAAATATTCCCCTATTTCGGGCTTTAACGGGTGAATTAGTTAGGGATGTCGAGATGAAAATTATCCCTAAACAAGGAAAACCCCGTATTTTGCTGGCTAACGGTAATCCAATTATCGATGGTCAGGGTGAAAAAATTGGGGCAATTGTAGCGATGAGAGATATCACCGAACGTAAGGAGGCAGAAGCAGAATTAGAGCGTGAAAGAATATTTATCAAAACTTTACTTAATAATCTTTCCGATGGTATTGTTGCCTGCGATCAAAATGGCAATTTGATCTTGTTTAATCAAGCTATTGTCAAGTTTCACGGACTTCCTCAGCCAGGCATACCCGCTGATCAGTGGGCAGAACACTACAACCTCTATGATGCTGAAGGCAAGCATCTGCTCCAGCAAGAAGATATTCCTTTATGGAGAGCCTTATCAGGGGAGTCATTTATCAATGCCGAACTAATGGTAATTCCGCACCAGGGAAAAGCTCGTACTCTAATCACTAACGGTAGTCCCATCATTGACGGCAAGGGAGTCAAATTAGGTGCGGTGGTGGCAATACAAGATGTTACCGAGAGAAAAAAAGCCGAACAAGAAGTTGCCAAACTCAATCGTGAATTAGAAGCCAGAGTTAAACAGCGTACCGCCCAGCTAGAACAACTAAATATGATGTTGTTAACAACAGCAAGACAGCTAGAACAACGCAACCAAGAGTTAGATCAGTTTGCCTACGTTACTTCTCATGATCTTAAAGCACCGCTAAGGGCGATCGCTAATCTTTCTGAGTGGATTGAAGAAGATTTAGCCGACAAGATGGACAAGGATACTAAATACAACATGAACCTGTTACGGGGTAGAGTCCATCGTTTAGAGAATTTAATTAATGCGCTGCTGACTTATTCTCGCGTTGGCAGACTAGAGTCCAATGTTGAAGAGGTGTCAGTCCGTAAAATGCTGGCAGATATTATTGACTTACTCGATATTCCCGAACATTTTCAAATTGAAATCAAAGGAGAAATGCCTACTTTTATTACTGATGCTGTTCCTTTACAGCAAGTATTTAATAACTTGATTAGTAACGCTATTAAACATAGTAATAGTCTGGCGGGCAAAATTACCATTTCTGTAATCGAACGAGCAAATCATTACGAATTTTCGGTAGCTGATAATGGTAAAGGGATCGATCCGAAATACCACAACAGAATTTTTACGATTTTTCAGACTTTAGAATCTAGAGACACCAAAGAAAATACGGGAATTGGGTTAGCAATAGTCAAAAAAGCCGTGACAAATCAAGGGGGTCAAATTGCGATCGAGTCTAAATTAGGAGAGGGCGCTACTTTCCGCTTTACTTGGCCCAAAAAAAGTCAAAAAACTAAATGATCGGCTGTTTAAGAGATAGTTGATTACCAAAAGATCAAGGTTAAAATTAAACGATGATGTATATTTTGCGCTACCTTAAAAAAGCGAAAAACGTTTAATTACGAACCAAGTATAATCACTAAAATTCAATTGAAATAGCCATTAGACCAATGTGGATAAATATACTTTTTCAAACTTCAAACTTCAAACTTCAAACTTCAAACTTCATACCCAACCAAGATTTGTGATTCAGGCACATTGGTCTATTATCTGGCTATTTCAGAACATATTAAGTAGCAAATCAATATTTACGGGTAAAATAAGAGTAATCAAAATTATTAGCCTAAATCGCATTTTCGGTAACTTTCACCACTCAACTGATACCCAATTTAAGCTATTTTCAGAATATATTACTTAAAATTTATTATAGGAAAGCCAATGACAGCAACATTCTGCGAATATAAGCCAGGTTTAGAAGGTATACCTGCTACAAAATCTAGTATTAGTTTTGTTGACGGCCAAAAAGGAATTTTAGAGTATCGCGGTATTGCGATCGAAGAGTTAGCTAAACGCGGTAGTTTTTTAGAAACAGCCTATCTGCTGATCTGGGGCAAGTTACCTAGTGAACAACAGCTTAAAGAATTTGAAACTGATATTCTGTATCATCGCCGAATTAAATATCGTATTCGGGACATGATGAAATGTTGTCCTGAGTCTGGGCATCCGATGGATGCTTTGCAAACTTCAGCAGCAGCATTAGGCTTATTTTATGCTCGTCGTGCTTTGGACGATCCTGAATATATCAGAAGAGCAGTAGTGCGTATTCTGGCAAAAATTCCCACAATGGTAGCCGCATTTCATCAAATGCGACGGGGAAACGATGCGATTACGCCTAATGATGATTTAGATTATGCGACTAACTTTTTGTATATGCTTACTGAAAGAAAACCCCATCCTTTAGAAGCAAAAATCTTCGATGTCTGTTTAACGCTGCACGCAGAACATACGATCAATGCCTCTACCTTTTCGGCAATGGTCACTGCTTCTACTCTAACTGATCCTTATGCTGTAGTTGCTTCGGCTGTAGGTACTTTAGCCGGCCCACTTCACGGGGGGGCGAATGAAGAAGTATTATTGATGTTAGAAAATATTGGCTCAGTCAAAGATGTTCAGCCTTATATAGAAAACCTAATTGCCAATAAGCAAAAAATCATGGGCTTTGGGCATCGCGTATACAAAGTTAAAGACCCCCGAGCTAAGATTTTACAAGGGTTGGCCGAGGAACTATTTGATGAGACAGGTCACGATCACTACTACGATTTGGCTTTAGAATTAGAGCGAGTGATCGAAGCAAAATTAGGACACAGAGGAATTTATCCTAACGTTGATTTCTATTCTGGCTTGGTATATCGAAAACTAGGAATTCCTACTGATCTATTTACGCCCATTTTTGCGATCGCTCGCGTCGCTGGCTGGTTAGCACACTGGAAAGAACAGCTAGCGGTTAACCGCATCTTCCGCCCAACTCAAATTTATACTGGAGAACATAATGCTCCCTATATCCCGATGGAAGAAAGGTAATTACAGGGATTCTCAAGGATGAGAGATCAGCTATTGCCTCCGTTTTTATCATTAATAATTTGTTCCTGATAGTGGTTGGTTTGAGCGAAAAAAGTTGTTAAGATTTGTAGCATGGCAAATTCAAGGCTACAGAAATTAGGCAATTACCTTCGTCCCCACTGGCGAATGGTTTTATTGGGAACAGTCGCTCTCATAATTGTCAATGCATTGGGAGTTTATATTCCTCTATTAATTAGTGACAGTATTGACCAGCTACAGGGAGAATTTAGCTTTGATCGGCTATCAAGCACCGCATTATGGTTGCTGCTTTTATCAGCTATTATGTGGGCTTTTCGGATGCTATCCCGTACCTCAATTTTTGGTGTGGGAAGACAAGTAGAGTTTGGTCTCAAGCAAAGAATTTTTCAACATTTACTAACTATAGAACCAGGCTATTTCTCTAACAACACGTCGGGAGATTTAATTAATCGCGCCACCAGTGATGTCGAGAATATTCGCCGTTTGGTGGGTTTTGCGGTGTTGAGCTTGATCAATATCATTTTTGCCTATGCCTTTACTCTACCGGCGATGCTGAATATTAATGTACGGCTTACCATCTTGGCGCTCGCCGTATATCCAGTCATGCTGATTACAGTTCAGCTATTTAGCGGTAAATTACGTGATTATCAGGCAGAAATTCAGGAAAAACTGTCTGATTTAAGTGAGCTAATCCAAGAAGATATGAGCGGCATGGCTCTAATCAGAATTTATGCTCAGGAAAACCAAGAAAGAGAGGCATTTAAGCAGAAAAATCAGCAGTTGCTAGCGGCAAACCTTAAACTAGCTAAAATTAGAAATCTGCTTTTTCCCGTCATTGAAGGAATTTCCTATGTCAGCCTCTTAATTCTCTTATGGCAGGGTACAGCAGCGATCGCTAGCGGTAGTATTACCGTGGGTGACTTTATTGCTTTAGTTTTATTTGTCGAAAGATTAGTTTTCCCTACCGCCTTATTAGGGTTTACAATCACCGCTTATCAACAGGGAGAAGTCAGTATAGATCGGGTTGAGTCAATTACCAAAGCCAAACCCAAAATTAAAAATAGTCCTAATCCGATTGTTTTGCCTTTAAAAGATATTAAGGGGGAAATTACGGCGCGTCATCTTACCTATACTTATCCAGGTTCTCATACCCCAGCCCTGTATGATGTTAACTTTACCATCAAGCCTGAAGAAACCGTAGCGATAGTCGGTTCAATTGGTTCAGGCAAGTCTACGCTGGCTAACGCCATTCCTCGCTTGTTAAACATAGAAGCAGGAGAACTATTTCTTGATAATTGTGATGTCGCTAAGCTAGATCTTGCTTCCTTAAGAAAAGCGATCGCCTATGTACCTCAAGACAGTTTTTTATTTAGCACTACGATTAAAAACAATATCCGCTATGGTGAGCCATTAAGCGAAAGCCAAGAAGTGGAACAAGTAGCTAAACAGGCTCAAATTCATCCAGAAATCCTGACTTTTCCGCAAGAATACGATACTTTAGTGGGAGAGAGGGGAATTACTCTTTCTGGTGGTCAAAGACAGCGAACTTCTCTAGCGAGAGCCTTATTAGCAGAAGCCAAAGTATTAATTCTTGATGATGCTCTTTCCAGCGTCGATAACGAAACTGCTACCAGGATTTTAGATAGTCTATCTCCGACAAGAGCCAAAAAAACCGTAATCTTCATTTCTCATCAACTATCGGCAGCAGCCACCTGCGATCGCATTTTAGTCATGGATGAAGGCAAGATTGTCCAAAATGGTACGCATGAACTTCTACTGCAAGAAGCGGGATTATATAAATCTCTCTGGGAACAACACCAACTAAAAGAGGTTTTAAACTAACGGTGAACAGTAAAAAACTTTTGATCTTTTACTCTTTTCTTACCTTGATCAACCTATTCTCAGCAAATCTCTGCCGAGGTTAAATTAATGGGTAAGTACAGTTTTGCTCTGGTTTATCATCCCGATTATGTTGCCCCCTTGCCCGATGCTCATCGCTTTCCCATGCCCAAGTTTAAGATCCTACGAGACTTACTGCTCAAAGATGGGGTAGTTGAACCAAAACAGATTTTTGAGCCAGAATTGCCCAGCTTAGAATTAATTCAGCTAGTTCATACACCCAAATACGTTCAGGAATACTGCACAGGAACATTAGAATCTAAAGCCCAGCGTCGTATTGGGTTACCCTGGAGTATCGCCTTAGCTCATCGTACCCGTATTGCCATCGGTGGAACTATACTGGCTGCAAAATTAGCTCTCGAATACGGCTGCGCCTGTAATACCGCAGGAGGTACTCATCATGCTTTTCCTAGTTATGGATCTGGTTTTTGTATTTTTAACGATTTAGCGATCGCTGCTCGCGTATTGCAGCATCAGGGATTAGCTCACAAAATCTTAATTGTCGATTGTGATGTACACCAAGGTGACGGTACAGCCTATATCTTTCAAAATGACGATAGCGTATTTACTTTTTCGATGCACTGTGAGGCAAATTTTCCTGGCAGAAAACAACACAGCGATCTTGATATTCCTTTACCCATTGGCTTAGATGATGATGGTTATTTGCAAATATTAGCCAGTCACCTGTCAGATTTACTGAGTCAAGTAAAACCAGAACTAGTATTATTTGATGCAGGGGTAGATACTCACGTCAGCGATCGCTTAGGTAAATTATCTCTTACTAACTGGGGCATATATCGACGGGAAAGAATGGTTCTAAGTACCTGTAAAGCTGCGGGATATCCTGTAGCTAGCGTCATTGGCGGTGGCTATGGTAAAGATATGTCTCCACTAGTTTATCGCCATTCTCTATTGCATCGTGCAGCACAAGAAGTTTATTCAATTAATTAACAAAATTCACCTATAAGAGGACAATATTAACGGCAATTACCGAAATTTATCATCTATTTATGAGTAACAGTAATCAACACTTAGCAACCTTCGGTGCAGGATGTTTTTGGAAAACAGAGAACGAATTTCTCAGTGTGCCAGGAGTAATTAAAACCTCAGTAGGATACATGGGAGGCGATTTTCCTCATCCTTCTTATCTTGACGTAGTGGCGAGAATTACAGGTCATGCCGAAGTAGCTCAGCTTGAATACAATCCAGAAATAGTAAGCTATGAAGAGTTATTAAAAGTATTTTGGCGAATACACGATCCGACAAGCCTTAACCGCCAGGGTGCAGATCGAGGCGAACAATATCGCTCAGTAATTTTTTATCACACCCCAGAACAACTACAAATTGCTCGTAAATCTCAACAACAATTACAGCAGTCTGGTAAATATAACCAAGACATTGTAACCGAAATCAAGCCAGCCAAAGAATACTATCTCGCGACGGAAGATCATCAGCAATACCTCAAGCAAAAGAGAAATCGCTCGCTAAAAAACTAACGCAATTGTTGCAATTTTTTATTCAACATCTAAATACCAGTTTAATTTAGTTTCCTGACACATTTTTTGTAGGGACGAATAGCTATTTCTGTTTCAAAGTCAGAGGTTAGGTTGGTAAATCAATAATTACTTTGTCGCCTATTTCTATTACCTTTCCAGCTTCAGTGGGAGACAACCTCGTATTAACAGCTAATCGAAAAAAATGATTAAAACGCGATCGCTCTGTCCATTCGGGTAGAGTGTTTTTTCTTTGCTTGATAAAAGTTTTTTGAAATTTGGGATCAGCTTTTCCTGTTTGCGGATCGCGAGTAACAACAATACAGCGTTGACATGGATTAATTCCCCTAAATTCTACGTCGCCGACTTTAAATTTAACCGTTTCTCCTGAGGTGGTGAACAATCGATCCTCCCAGAAAGCAGGTACACCAGCAATCTCAATATTGGCACGAAACCGCCGACGAATATCTGCTGTATTTAACTCTGGATACCAATCGGCGATCGCTGATAAAGTTGCCGTACTAACTATAGTTGGCCCAGGCGAAACTGTATCATCAGGAAAACCCATATTTAAATTCTGTTTAATCTCGACAGGAAAGCCGAAGTACCCACTCAGCCAGCCACATAATTCTTCTGCTGATTCAACTAGCTCAAATCTTGCTACTTGGTTTGTCCCTTGTACTTGTAAGAAAAGGGTTTGGGTTTCTAAATCAAATTCCGCTCGCAAAGCGTGAATCTTTTGATTGCGCTTGCCGTTAACAAAATTACCTTCTCGATCAACAATAGCCCATGTGCGATCGCCTCTAATTGCTCCAGATTCTAATATGCTCACGCGATCGCAACAGACTCGATCTAAAGATTTAATTGGATAAATAAACAATTGATCAACGCGAGGCATAATTCGATTGACCATACTTGAAAATAATTACTGATTCACTAACTATAAAGTTTTTAATGAGACCAACCAAGTTGCTCAATGCGCAAAACCAATTCACTTCATCTTATCTTCACACAATCTTTACTCTATATTTATTCAAAATTGCTGTTATTAAGTCAATATATATCTGTAGTTAAAAAATACCAAAAATAAAAATTCTCTAGTAATTATACGGAAGACAAAAAAATATCGCTCAATATAATTGATGAAAAAGGGTGTTACCAGCCAGATAACACCCTCGAAGCCATAATATAATCGTAAAGTAAAAAAATTGTCAGCCGCCAAGCTTGACAATTTGAAAGTACATTTTCAATTAGTGCATTATTAGCCGAATAATGCGCATTTTTACGTAAGAAAATATACTGACCCTGTTATAATAGCAATTTTTCAGCATAATTAGGCGATATTAAGCGGTCTTTTGGACATTTGCTTCAAATTGAGCAGGGAAAAGAAAGTCAAAGCCATATATAATAATCTATTGAGTATACATTATTATATATTAAGTTTATTTAAGCTATTTTTTAGCTAATTAAAAGGTACACTCTTCGATCAGCAGCTAATCGATAAAACTTACCAAAAAAAATCTGAGTTTAGCATTAGCTAAGCCCAGATGCTCGATAAGCTTCAAGGGTAAAATTTACTCAGCTCAAATAGATGAACCATGGTCAATTTCGTCGATGATGGCAGCAGCTTGTTTACAAAGAGCTTCATGACACTGACCGTTAGTAGCCACAATACAACCCCAGCGTTTAACATCTCCCTGGTTATAATATATGGATTCGCCATTAACATAAGTAAATTTACCGCCAGCTTCAGTAAGAATTAATTCTGGGGCGGCAAAATCCCAATCTTTGGCTGCTGATTTACCTGACAAGGAAAGATAAACATCAGATTCTTGTTCAAGCAAGGTAGAAATTTTGCCGCCAACGCCACCCATATATTTTTTACCAGCAAAGGGAAGGCGTTCGATCAATTGCTTAAAGCGATCATCACGGTGGGAACGACTTACGATTAAGTACAAATCTTCAATCTGGTTGCGATCGGAAACTTTAACTGGTGTAACATTACCATCTTTAGTTTCTACAAAAGTACCTTGGTCTTTAGCAGCAAAATAGACCTTACCCGCTTCAGGAATAGCAACAATGCCGATGACAGGACGACCTTGATACGCCAAAGCAATGTGCATTCCATACTCACCAGTTTTATCGATAAAATCTCTGGTGCCGTCAAGGGGATCGATAATCCAAACCCAATCTTTAGCTATAGGTTGAGCTTTTTTAACATCAAAAGTTTCTTCCGACAAATAACCAAATTGTTCTGTACCCAGTTCTTCTTTTAACCTACCTAAAATATATTTATTGGCTGCTAAATCAGCTTCAGTAACGGGGCCATCTTTTTTGTCGTGAATATCTAAACTTGAACTGTCTTGATGATAAAAAGAACTTAGAATCTCAGCTGCCCCCCAAGCAACAGAGCGGGCTATTGTGAGAATTTCTGGTAAATTTTTGGTTTGATTGTCGCCCAAAGCTATCTCCTAATCACATTTAGTTATTTCTTGGTAATTCTAACCAACTACTATATCTCAGTTGGTGCAGCAGAATACTCAAGTAGTTAGTAGTTAATCCCAATTATGACGCTTGCATATTTATTCACTCATTTATCCTTTGATGGCGGGACGAAACAAGTGAGAGTGTTCGGGATGATATAAACGTGAACGGGTAGTTACGGCTTTTTGTAGTGCAGGACTAATTAGATATAAGGTAGTTCTAATCAAATTGTTTTTACGAGTAACCGCAGCCATTTGTTCTAAGGGGACTACCCAAATTTGTTCATCTTGCCAGCCGACTCGATAGCAAACTGCTACGGGAGTATCTTTGGGGTAATGTTTTAACAGCTTGTCTTGGGCTTTTTCAATATGGCGAGCCGCCAAATAAAGGCATAAACTAGCTTGATGGGCAGCTAAAGACTCCAATTCTTCGGTTTCGGGTACAGAGGATGCTTGACCGCTGATTCTCGTCAAAATGATTGTCTGAACCAGTTCTGGGATGGTTAACTCAGTGCTAAGTTTGGCAGCTGCCGCCTGAAAAGCACTAATGCCAGGAATTAATTCAAAGGGAATATTAGCATCAGCAAAAGCCTGGATTTGTTCACCGATCGCACTATACAAACTTAGATCTCCAGAATGTAGTCGCACAACTGATTTCCCTTGTCTAACTCGCTCAATTGCTAGGGGAATTATTTGCTCTAAGGTTTTGTTGCCCGTCGCCACTAATTCGGCATCATCACGAACATCCTGCAAGATTTGCTTCGGTACCAAGGAATCTGCATAGAGAATCAGATCAGCCTGTCCTAAAATTTTATAGGCTTTTAGAGTCAATAATTCTGGATCTCCAGGACCTGCACCAATAATATAGACAGCGGGCTTGAGCGCAAATTGATTTGATTTCATGAAATGATAATTACTTGGTATTTTGCGGTTGATTGAGGGGCATTGCATATTTGAAACCAAATCAACTTCAAGAAAAGGCTTGTCCCTAAATTCCCGCGTTAGACTTCATCATTTAAGTGACGTAGTTTATTATCATAAGGAACTGTATCTTTTAGGATGCGATAATTCTACCACAACCCAAACCAAGTGGTAGGATGGTCTAGTGCCTCGCGTTTGTTTATTGGTCAGACTGTATCCCAACCCTAAAACATTGGCGGTACTCAGCTTCGCCTCGATCTACCCGCCTCGTTTATAGGGTGGGACCTAGCATGACATTTTTTGTTAAATAATGAAATTAAATATCAATTTAGGTATACTATTGCTAGTTTTACTGTCTAGTTGTTCTAGTATCTCGTCTCCAGGAAAAGTCATAGCTGATGTAGCTCAGGAAACTAAATCTGGTCAAACACTGCCGATTACAGCGATCGCTAATATTGCAGGAGCAACTATTGAATTAGAAGTGGCGCAAACTCCCCAGCAACAGGCTACTGGCTTGATGTTTCGCCAATCTTTAGCTGATAACCAGGGAATGCTGTTTCCTTTTCCATCAGAACGAACTGCTCGCTTTTGGATGAAAAATGTACCAATATCGTTGGACATGATTTTTTTAAATGGCGATCGCGTTGTTGGTCTAGCGAGTAATGTTCCTCCCTGCCAAGCAGAACCATGTCCTGTTTATGGTCCAGAGGTTTTAGTCGATCAGGTAGTTGAACTAAGAGGAGGAAGAGCTGAAGAATTAGGCATTAAGGTCGGAGATACCATAAAGATTCAAGCCTTAGATGTCAATAACTAAACACAGTTGAGAAATTAACAATGTTACTTATCGATATCTCAAATTTAAAATATTAACAAGTAGCATTGCTAAGCATGAATTATTTTATAAATATTTAATAATTTCCTCAAGCAATTATCTATCAACAGATGGAGTAAAAACGCAAGGATAAAATATTATGTTTTTTATACTTGACAAAATATAAGTGTTTTTACGTACCAGCATATGTATGTCATTATAAAGAATCTTGATTTTTGAGTACAGTGACAGACTTGTTTATTTACGAAAAAGACCAGTAGCGAATTAATCGGCATTAATCCCAAATCAAAGGATGTTTATTTGGGACGCAATGACTTAATTCACCAGCCCCCAAAATATCTTATTGAATAAAAAAATGGAAATTTTGCTTAGCTGTGATTTAAAACACTGGCAAAATATTATTTATTCTCAATAATCAATAATGGTAAAAAGGCAATTTTGAGTAGTAATGCTTAAAATCATGCTATTCGACCAACAAAACTACTAATGACCTAATCCAAAAGCTTAAAATAAAGGTACAGCCAGATGAAACCAGCCATATATGCCAAATTTATCCAGTTTTTAAAGGAAGAATTAGCTCTTTCTAATGATTCGATTGAGATTGTTCAGCGTTCGGTAGAAGATCACCCTGTACCCATACCAATGATTCTTTGGCAATATGGACTAGTAACTTTAGAAGAACTTGATCGCATTTATGACTGGCTTCATAGCAAAACTAAATTGGATTTAGGCTAGAACAAACTTGCTCAGTTGTTAATTAAATATTGATGATAGATTTTGATTTTAAACCTTTATTAATCGAGTCGAGTAATTACAACCCTCTAGATATCTGCCAATATCTCTGAACTAGTTGATAGCGAAAAGTATACATATTACCTGAGAGATTATCTTCTTGGAGCAAATAATAGTCTTTAAGCAAAAGTCGCAAAACAGTTCTGGCTATTTCCTTGTCCTTGGTTTCAGGTTCGCTTTTTAAGTACTGCCACAGCCGAGAAAAAGAAGTAGGAGGATTAATCGAAAGAATATCCAAAATCTCTAGCGCATAGGGTTTTTGCACTTCATTGTAATAATTATCAATGCGTTCGCGATAGTGATCCATCTTCCAAAGGTTTAAAGGACTACGCAAACACTCATTGATCGTGTCTGAAATTTTGTCGGCGGTAATATTATCCTTTGTATCTTTCAATTGATTAATTAGATGATGAATATAAAAAGGAATACAGTCAACGGCCAAAGCAATATCTTCGGCGGTTTGTAGTAAATTGGTCGTAGCGATCGCTTCCCCTTCCAAAAGATAAAGCGTTAACTTGGTCGCAGCATCTAAATCTAGTGGTTGACCATCTATGGGATACATATCATTGGTCGGATCGTTACTGTAGCCAACTTTTTGAAGATTCTTAATAATGTGATGTAAACCAATTGAGCCTGAAAAGATCATCCGTACATCTGGATAAGTTTGACGCAGCGATCGCAAGTTATCTAAAACTTCCATGGCATCGCGATCGTTAAAGTTACCCAACATATGAGGCATCTCATCCCAAATCAGCACAATCTGCTTGTCTTGCAGTGTGACTAAATCTTCAATAGTTTTAATTAACAGAGTTTTCCAGTGGACTGCCGATTCAGGAAACTGATAACCATCAAAATAACTACCAGTCAATTGACTCAGATATTCTCTGACCCTTCTGGCTTTACCTGACTCTCTGAGATATGTTTCTGTATCTTGCCAAACTGCCTCGACGAACTCCATGGGAGTTCTAATTCCCTCCAAATCTCGATAGATTGGCAGCATATCTACTGGTGCTTCGGCGCTCATCTTTTTTAAGATGCTGCTTTTACCAATTCTTCTCTCGCCACTAAAAACTAGGCTTTGTTGTTTTAGTCTCTCCCACAGACTCGCAATCAATTCTTCTCTACCGATGACTTCATCTGGGGGAACTTGTCCCCCTGGATTAGCCTTAAAGTCTTCCTGCTTAAACTTGAAGCTTTCAATATTATCGTTCCATTCCCTCTCAGGCCCAGAAGCAATTTTCCAGTCGAGATCTAACTCCTGACACAGGCGAATAAAAGCATTCACAGCAACAGGCTTACAATTGACAAACTTAGAGACTGAAGATCTGGATATTTCTAGACGTTCGGCAATAGAACGTTGAGTCAATTGCTTGATTGCCAGAGATTCTTCTACTTTCGGTATCCATTCGCTATTTAACTGTAATGAGCTACGTGCCATATTGCTTTACTTGTGTTGTAAGATAACCACAGAAATTGAGCTTGGGGGATGCGTACGCCCCGCCGCGCATATCCAACCACGCTGTTGAGACTGTCTTAAGCTATCACAAGTAATCTTACTAAAATAAAATTGTTTAAAATCGTTGCTTTAAGATTCTTTTGCTGATACTGCTAAGTAAATGCCCAATAAAACTATGGCAAATGCCAAATAATTAAATAAACTCAACTGTTCGGCAAAGAGCAACATTGCCAAAATTGCGGCAATTACAGGAATTGACAGCATTGATACTGCGATAAATCCTGAAGAGAATTTAGCCAAACTATAGGTTAAAAGCCCTTGTCCGATCGCCTGAGAAATTAATCCTAGACCGATAACGGCTAGCCAACCACTGACAGAAACGGGAAGTAATTGCTCTTGAGTGAAAAAGACTAAAGGCAATAAAAACAAACCACCAGCCAGACTCGTCCACTGCATAATTATCGCCGTAGAAAACTGCACTCTCAACTGTTCTAAGCTTAAAATACTAATGGCTGAAAACATTGCTGCCGTTAAAGCTGCTCCATCTCCAGTTAAATGACTGGCTGCTGCCTGTAAGTCTTCAATTCCAATTGCCACTGCGCCTAATATTGCTACCGCCATCCCAATTAAAAACCGTAGGGAAAATTGTTGGCGAAAGATTAGCCATCCCCCCAAAGTAGTGAAGATCGGCATCATGTTATTGAGCAAAGTCGCATTGGCAATACTGGTTTGAGTCAATGACCATGCCCAAAGCGCCAAAGAAATGGCAAAGCTAATTCCAGCGATTAATAGCAGAGCGATCGCCCGACTAGTGTAAAGTTGATTAGCTAAGGTGGCATCTGAATCTAGATTGTCATTGTTAGATACTTTCAAAGTATTCCAAATGCCAAAAGCGACAGCAGCGATTAATAGGCGATCGCAGGTTATGGCATTGGGCGTAATTTCGGTTTCGGCGATCACAATTAAAATTGAAGCCGCAGCAATTGCTAATAGAGCGATACCTAAAGCTATAGGTGCAATCCAATTCGCTTTCGACTCTAATTTTTTGCCAATATTACTCAGTCGAAATTGGTACATTCATTTAGGAAGATTAAATAAGAATTGGCAATACTGTATTTAGTTAAAAATTAAATAGAAGAACAGTCAGTAGTTAAAACTACAGTTTCTTTAATAAATATTGTATACCGTATACTGTATTAACTATTTAGTTTTGATAGTGCGATCGCGAAATAAATGAACTTTTTATCCAACTAAAAGCAGTGATTATCGGTTTAGTCGCTATCTTGGCTTTTTTAGGATTATTTCCGATTATTGGCAGAATTTTAACCGATGAAAATTAAAGTTATTAATCCTAATACAACTTCCAGTATGACGGAAAAAATAGGCGTGATCGCCCGTTCGGTAGCCAATCCTGGGACGGAAATTATTGCTTGTAACCCAGATATGGGACCTGTTTCTATTGAGGGACATTACGATGAAGCCTTAAGTGTTGTCGGCATTCTCGATGAGATTCGTAAAGGAGAAACAGAAGGTATGGATGGTTATATCATCGCTTGTTTTGGCGATCCTGGCTTATTGGCAGCGCGGGAGTTAGCTACAGCGCCAGTTATCGGTATTGCCGAAGCAGCGATGCACGCAGCTAGCTTTATTGCTACAGGCTTTTCCATTGTGACTACTTTAAGCAGAACCAAAATTATTGCTCGTCATTTAGTTGATAACTATGGCATGACTCATCTGTGTCGTCAAATTCGGGCAATCGATTTACCTGTTTTGAGTTTAGAAGCAAATTCGGAAATTAAAACGATTATTTTAAAAGAATGTCGCCAGGCTTTAGAAAAAGATGATTGTGGTGCGATTATTTTAGGCTGTAGCGGGATGGCAGATTTAGCTACATATGTTTCCCAACAATTGAGAATTCCCGTGATTGACGGGGTGAGTGCTGCGGTGAAATTTATCGAAGCTTTAGTCGGATTACAACTCTCTACCAGTAAAAAGGGGGATTTAGCCTATCCTCTTGCCAAACCCTACCTGGGGATGCTGTCTTGCTTTGAAAGTGATCGCTAAAAATAACAATTCATGACAAAAACTCATTCATTAGTAATCAAAGATACAAATTCTTTAGAACATATTGTATACAGTATGCAAACTAGCTAATTAATCAATAAATGACTGAAGCTTAAAATTGTGTTCGTTACTTAGCAAGCTGATCTAGATGGGACACTGACAAGGATTTGAATTATTAAAGCAAAAGATTTTTTTGTAGTTAGGAGTCGGGTAAAACAGTCTCAAGCCGTCAAAAGTTTTCTTAGTTTATTTACTAATGTAAAATCATGAATATCAATACTACGACTACTGTAGCAGCAAAAACAAGAGCAAATCAGTCACAAATCGAACAAGCTTTACAAAATAATGCTGCTGGTGTTTCGATGAATTCTGTTACTAAAAAATACGGTACGTTTACGGCAGTAGAAGATTTAACTTTAGAAATTCCCGCGGGATATTATTGCTGTTTGCTAGGTCCTAGTGGCTGCGGAAAAACCACCGCACTGCGGATGATTGCTGGACATGAAGAAATAACTAGTGGCGATATTTTTATTGGCGATCGCAAAGTAAATAATATACCAGCAGCCAAACGCAGCACCTCAATGATGTTCCAAAGCTATGCTTTATTTCCCCACAAGACTATTTGGCAGAATATCGAGTTTGGGCTAAAGATGCAAAAAGTGCCAGACAGAGAAAGACGCATGAGAGTTGGGGAAATGTTAGATTTAGTCGGCTTGAGTCACTTAAGCGATCGCAAACCAGACCAACTCAGTGGCGGACAGAGACAGAGAATTGCCCTGGCTCGTTCTTTAGTTACCCGTCCTCAAGTGTTAATGCTAGACGAACCCCTCAGTGCTTTAGATGAGAATTTACGGGTAAGGATGCGGACAGAATTACGTAAGATTCAAAAGCAATTCGGAATGACTTTTATTCAGGTAACCCACCACGTGGAAGAAGCTTTTTCCCTTTCCGATCAAATTGTAGTCATGACACACGGCAAAATCGACCAGGTTGCCAGTCCAGAAGAATTATTTGATACTCCCGCCTCCCAATTTGTTGCCAAATTCATGGGCGATAATAACATCTTCAAAGGCAAAGTAATCAATTGCGTTCAAGATACCGATCTCGATTTAATTCAACTGGAAGTAGAAGGTTTAGGTACTATTTTCTGTCGCGGACATGGTGTGGCAATAGGAACAGAAGCAGCTTGTTCGATTCGTCCCGATTTGATGTTTGTCGAACCTTATTCCCCCGATCTTCCTGCTAAATCCTCCTTAGCTGCTAATCAAATTTCCGCTCGAATTACCGCAGTAGAAATGACAGGCTATGTAACGCGAGTTTGCCTAATGACAGAATCGACTGGACAAGAATTACTTTACAAAGTCCGTACTGAAGATTGGCGTTCTAACTCCATGCACGAAGGTCAATTAGTCGTTCTTAGTTGGTCAAAAGATAACTGTATTTTTCTTGCTTACTAAATTAAATATGTCTTCTCAAATTAGTCGGCGCACACTGCTAAAAACGGGATTAGCAGCAGGGGCTACGAGTATGGCAGCAATTAGTTGTTCTCCCAAACAAGAAACTGCTAACCAAAGTCCTACCTTAATTACTAACAAAATCAAAGACGTTACTTTACGTTTTGTCGGGACGGGGGCTGCTCAAAATAACGATATTCGCAACCAAGCAGAAAAAGATTTAGGCTTTAAGTTGCAAATGCGCGCCCTCAGTACTGGCGAAGTTATCCAGATTGGCATTTCTCAGCCCAAACAATACGATATTTTCGACGGAGAATTCTTTTCTCTACCTTTAGTTTTTCCTTCGGGAAATTTGCAACCAATTGATGTTAGTCGGATTAAACAATTTGACAAAATTACACCGATTTTTACCACGGGAGAATTATATTCAGGGGCGAGAGTCAATAATTCCCAAGGAACAGCACCCCGCAAGGTAATGTTTGTTAAAGGCAAAGATTCGCTGGAGTTTGCTCCAGAACCAACTAACTGGGCGACGATGATCCCCTATCAGTATGGGGCAGATACTTTGGGATATCGTCCCGATTTAGTGGGTAGAAAAATCGAGTCTTGGGCAGAGTTGTTTAATCCTGAATTTGAAGGCAGAACGTCTTTGCTAGATATTCCTTCAATTGGGATTATGGATGCAGCAATGGTGCTGGAATCCCAGGGATTGATGAGCTTTAGGGATAAAGGCAACATGACCAAAGAAGAACTCGATCAGGTCACCCAAATCTTAATCGATCGCAAACAAGACGGTCATTTTCGAGCATTTTGGAAAACTTTTGACGAGTCGGTTAACTTCATGGCATCAGGGGAAGTTGTGGTGCAGTCGATGTGGTCACCCGCCGTTACTGCGGTCAAAGCGAGAGGATTGCCCTGTATCTATGCACCTTTAAAAGAAGGCTATCGCGGTTGGGGCGGTGGTTTAGGTATCTCAAAAAACCTTTCTGGTATTGAACTGGATGCAGCTTATGAATACCTTAATTGGGTAGCTGATGGCTGGATTGGGGGTTTTTTAAGTAGGCAGGGTTACTACAGTTCCACTCCTGAAAACGCGAGGAAGTTTATGAAACCAGAAGAGTGGAATTTTTGGTATGAAGGCAAACCTGCTGCCACGGAAATTGTCGATCCGTATGGAGAGAAGATCGAATCTAAAGGTGCGGTACGAGATGGCGGTTCGTTTAGCGATCGCGTATCTAATATCGTCTGCTGGAACTCCTTTATGCAAGAACAAGTATACCTTGTCTACAAATGGACAGAATTTATCGTGGCGTAAGGGAGAAAATTAAAAAAACAATGTTGCAATCGTTATTTATTTCTTTTGCCTTTTGACTTTTGACTTTTGACTTTCCCAAGGCTTATGTTAAACAATAAAAATTTATCAACTTACCTATTAGTAACACCGCAAACTTTAATCTTTGTCTTATTTTTAGTGTTACCAATTATCGCGATCGCGATTGTCAGTTTTTGGAATTTTAATGGCTTTGCCATGACTCCAGGTTTTACTCTTAGTAACTACTTGGGGATATTTAGTTCCAAAGTTTATTTGTCTACTTATCTCAATACCTTTAAATTTGCGGCGATCGTTTGGTTGATTTGCTTGCTTATTAGCTATCCCGTGGCTTATTTTTTGGCATTTCACATCAAAAGTCCGCAATGGCAGACAATTTGGTTCTTAATCTGCACTGTTCCTTTTCTGACTTCTAACATCATTCGCATGATTGCTTGGATACCTTTTTTGGGTAGAGAAGGATTACTCAATCAAGCCTTGATGGGACTAAATCTTATTGATCGCCCGATTGAAATCTTTTTATTTTCTGACTTTGC
Organism: Pleurocapsa sp.; assembly: GCA_050330395.1. GTDB lineage: Bacteria > Cyanobacteriota > Cyanobacteriia > Cyanobacteriales > Xenococcaceae > Waterburya. The sequence goes on along the minus strand of JBHJNW010000139.1, from coordinate 4,498 downwards.
CGTGATTTTGGCAATGGTACAGCTTTATTGTCTATTCATGATCGCACCGATCTTTAATAGTATGGTGAGGATTGATCGCGCCTTGGTTTCAGCAGCCGAAGATTTAGGTTCATCGGGTTTTCAAATTCAAAAAGAGATTATTCTGCCTCTATCTGCCCCTGGAATTGCGATCGGTTCGATTTTTGTCGTGACTTTAGTTATGGGGGAATTTGCCACTATGCGCTTGATGAGTGGCGGTAAATCCTCTTCTGTTGGTTATTTAATTAAGAATCAAATTGATAGTTTACAGTATCCGATGGCAGCAGCTAACGCGATCGTCTTGCTACTTTTAGCCTTAATCATTGTGGCTTTAATTTTACGTACTGTAGATATTCGCAAACAACTTTAGAAAGATAAAAGTAAAAAATCTAAAGGTAAAAAAGAAATGAGTAAATCTAAAAGACCGATTTCTTATTATTTTCTAGCAGCTTTCTTTGGCTTATTTGTACTATTTCTTTATGGCCCAATGCTGTCGATGTTTTTATTATCCCTTCAAGGACCAAAAGGAACTTTAACTTTTCCGATGCGTGGATTTAGTTTTTACTGGCTACAATCTGTATTTGCAGAACAACGGGTTGGTAACTTTGTTGAGGCATTTGGACGTTCTTTTTCTTTAGCAATAATTATTGCTGTGATTACAGTAGTTTTTAGCGTTTTAGCAGGATTGGCTTTTCGCAAACAATTTAAAGGTTCGAGTGCAGTTTTTTACTTAACTATTTCTAGTTTAATTGTTCCTAGTATTTTAGTTTCTTTAGGGATTGGCATTTTATTTAGTTTAATCAATTTGCCAGTGCAATGGTTTTCTTCCGCCTTAGCTGGACATTTAACTTGGACGTTACCCTTTGCTTTTCTAATTATGTTAGGCATTTTTGGTCGCTTTAATCCTGCTTATGAAGAAGCTGCCCGCGATCTTGGTGCGAGTGAAACGACTACTTTTTGGGAAGTAGTTTTTCCTCTAATTGCTGCTAGCGTAGTCGGTGTAGCTTTGCTTGGATTTACTCTTTCTTACGATGAATTTACTCGTACATCGCTGATTTCTGGAGAAACTAATACCTTGCCTTTGGAAATATTTGGCATGACGACTAATGTTACTTCTCCTGCACTTTATGCTTTAGGCACTTTAACTACTATTTTTTCTTTTGCTCTCATTGGAGTTACTTTATTTACCATACAATTTTTATCTCGTCGTCAAACAAAATAAAGGAAGTCAACAATTGTCTGATCGCCAAGTTAGATTGAGATCATTACTTGACATTCAGATTGCTTTGTATTTATCTATACAATATTCTGATTAACTATTGTATACAGTATTCAGATATGGCAATCCCGCATCAGTTGTAAATCAAGGCTCTTGCTGAGTAAAGCTTTCAGGCTAGTTTGGTTGACGATTCATTTAGGATTGCTATAGATAAAAGCATAAAAGCAAAGGTTTTTCCTTTGAACCAGAGATGAACTATTCATTTGATTTTTCCGTAATCTGGGAAAATATTGATCTCTTACTGGCGGGAGCTTGGCTGACTTTAAAGATTTCGCTACTGGCGATCGCTTTTGGCTTAGTTGTCGGTATTGTGGGTTCTTTATGTCGGACTTCTGACAATAAAATTCTCAATGCGATCGCTTTGGCTTATGTCGAGGTTATTCGCAACACGCCCTATTTAATTCAGCTATTTTTTATCTTTTTTGGCTTACCTAATTTAGGCATTAAGCTATCGGCAGAACAAGCAGCAATTCTTTCTCTGGCAGTTAATTTTGGTGCGTATTCAACTGAAATCGTCAGGGCGGGAGTTGAAAGTATTTCCCCAGGACAATGGGAAGCAGGTATGGCGATTGGCTTTAAGAAACTGGCAATATTTCGCTACATAGTTATTCCGCCAGCTTTAGCTAACATTTATCGAGCTTTAATTGGTCAAGTAATCCTGGCTGTACTATTTACGAGTATCGTATCGCAAATTGCCGCCGAAGATTTAACCTATGCAGGAGACTATTTAAACTCCCGTACTTTTCGCAGCTTTGAAATTTATTTTACCGTCGCCCTGCTTTATCTAGCAATTGTCTGGCTAATTAAAGGGTTAGCATTGCTCATTGAAAATCAGGCATTTAAATTTGCCAAATATAGACGTTAGTTTTGGGAGTCTAAATTGATGGACGAATTTACACTTTCTCGTATATTGATTAACTTAGTCATTGCTACCAAGTGGACGTTAATTCTTTCGGCGATCGCTTTTATTGGCGGTGGTATTGTCGGTTTTATCATCATGCTGATGCGCATTTCTGCCAGTAAATGGCTTAGAGGTATTAGCTTTGTATATATTGAGTTCTTCCAGGGAACACCTTTACTGCTACAGCTATTCTTAGCTTTCTTTGGACTTTCGGTAGTATTTGGCGTAAACCTATCTCCTTTAGCAGCAGCTACTTTGGCTTTAACGGGATTTACCAGTGCTTTTTTAGCTGATATTTGGCGCGGTTCGATTGAATCTTTACCTCAAGGACAGTGGGAAGCAGGTTCAGCGATTGGATTTGGCTATTTAAAACAAATGCAGCTAATTATCTTACCCCAGGCAGTAAAAAGAGCGATCGCACCGACTATTGGCTTTCTGGTGCAGGTAATTAAGGGGACTTCTTTAGCTTCCATTATCGGCTTCACTGAACTATCTAGATCTGCTGCTTTGATTAATAATGTAACTCTGCAATCACTGCTGATCTTTGGTTTAGCGGGTTTGATTTACTTTGCAGTCTGCTATCCCCTATCTACCTGGAGTCAGTATCTAGAGAAGAAATTAGCTTACGAGGCGTAACAAGCGCGATCGCCATGACCTTAGATTTTTTAAAGGCACTATTTCCAACCAGCTTTCAAAGAGCTTTAGCACTGTTTTTTGCCAGTTTCTTACTTACCGTTAGCATTGCCTCTTGTTCAGGAGGAGATTCCGATGCAGTCAAATCCGAAGCGAATATCGCTCCTGATAATATTGCCCAATTAGCTCAAGGAGGAAGCACTTTACAAGATATTCAAGCAGCAGGAAAAATCAATATTGCCGTACCTGCCGACTTTCCTCCCTTTGGGGCGGTAGGAGTGAATATGCAGCCTAGAGGATACGATATCGACGTAGCTAATCAAATTGCCGCCGGACTTGGAGTTGAAGCCGAACTCATCTCGGTAGTAGGAAATTACCGCATTCCTTTTTTACAAACAGATCGGGTCGATTTAGTAATTTCTAGCTTAGGCAAAAACGAAGAAAGAGCAGCTATTATCGACTTTTCCCAACCTTATGCACCTTTCTTTTCGGGAATCTATGGCAGACCAAATATTAAGGTGGCTTCCCTGGCTGAACTTCAGGGACAAACCGTCGGGGTGGCACAAGGTTCTCTAGAAGACCTGGAAATCTCTAAGCTTCCCCCAGATCAGGTGAATATCAAACGCTATGCCAACAATAGTTTGACAGCTTCGGCATTGGTATCGGGGCAGGTAGATTTGATCGCCACGGCAAATGCGGTAGCAGCCAAATTAATGCAAGATAATCCTGACCAAAAAATTGAGAATAAGTTCATCTTGAAAAATTCGCCTTGCTATGTTGGTATTCGTAAAGGGGATGCAGAACTTTTACAACAAGTAAATGACATTATTGCCCATCTCAAACAAACTGGGAAATTAAATCAATTGTCTTTAAGGTGATTTCCAAGAAAGAAAATACCAGCTAACAAGGTCGAATGAAAATATCCCATTTTGGTAAATGTGGATTTCGCAGAAGACACATTTCAATTTCTGCCATCGCTTTCTTAGTTAAAGAAATACCTTTGTGATAAATCTTCTGGCTCAGGTTGACGATAGGCTGTATTCCTTTCCATTTCATAGTTTTAGCCCAGGACAACATCGTGTCAACGTCTCGAAAGAGAGTTCCATTCCAATGTTGTTCTAAAATGCCCCAGCAGCGTTCAATGGGATTATATTTGCTGTGATAAGGAGGAAAGTAAAGTAACTGAATAGATTTCCCCTGCTTATTTGCAAAATCTACCATTCTATTCATAAATTGAGTCCGGACACCACTATTTTCTGGTCCATTATCCACTTTGATTTGAATCAAATCTATTTGATGCTTTTCGGCTTTGGGAATTGTTCTCCACCATAGAGACAAGCTGTCTACAATAAAGTCACTGGTTTTGTAGGAACTGCCAAAGTTGAGATATAGCTGTCCACTATCTTCATCAAGTATTCCACAAGGGATATATTTTTCTGTGACTCCCATATCATGGTCTTGGGCTTGATTATAACCTCTGGTTTTTCCGCCACGGGAATAATCTCCTATGTTCACTGTTGCCTTACAATCTAGACTCAGACGCTTGACTCTCTCAACCTTTTTTTTGTCTTTGAGACTTATATTCTCAAAAATGGCATCGGTTTGGGGAATTTTTTTTGAGGCTTGGCTTTCAGAACTTTTCTTAAACGGTAACCCATTCGATTTAA
>JBHJNW010000138.1:0-12672 GCA_050330395.1 Pleurocapsa sp. | reverse complement strand
TCGCAATCGAAAAAGAAGATTTAGTCTGCGTTTTAATTTGATTGCTGCAATTTATAATTACGAACTTTCTTTAATAGCCAAATAGTTGGCGATCGCTACTTTTGCAAGAGGTCTATTGTTACGACTCATTATGAAAAAATTCAAGCGTGATGATTGAAAGCAAAGAGTAATCTTCGGAAAATTGAGAGGGCATTTGAGAAATCAAAGATACGGCGATCGCCCTGACTACAAATACAAACTACTACTTTTGTCTGGTCGTACATGAAGATACCGAGAGGTAATAGCAACACTGCTATGTCCTAAAGTCTCTTTAACTAATGAGATCGGCGCACCTTTTTCTAGAGAATTAGTAGCATGGCAATGTCTGAGGGTATGAGACGAGACAGGTTTATCAATGCCTACCTTTAAAGCGATCGCCTTAATCAACTGAGTTACAGACTCTCTTCTCAACTTAGATTTAGTTCTAACGGAGATAAACATATAGTCATTTCGTTTGCTACCGCGAGGTTTAAAGTCTTTCAACTCAGCAACAATTAATGCTGGCAGTCTAACAATTCTGGTTTTACTTCCTTTACCAAACACATTCAGATATTCCCCATTAAGATCCTTCCAGGTCAGATTAATCAATTCACTAACTCTCAAACCACCATAGTAAAAAAGGTTCAAGATTAATCTATTGCGATCGCTTGTGTCGGCATTAAGTAGGGCGTAGAGTTCCGATTGGTCAAGAATACGTTCACTCAGACTATCTTTAGCCATAGGAGGTTTCACGCTAGCACCTACATTAAAGTTAATCAAACCGCATTTGCTGGCAAAAGAAAGTAGAGACTTAGCCACGCTAATATAGGTACGTCTAGATGAATCTGATAACTCTTCTTCTTCGAGGCGATCGCAAAACAGTTGAATATCCTCTAAAGTAAGCCAAGCCAAGGGTTTATTGTCTGTGGCTGCATTTAATCTCACAATAGTTCTGTGGTATAACTCAATAGTATGAGGCGATTTCCCATGCAGCCAAAGCTTTTCTATCTTCTCATTGGTAGGAGTATCGGCGGTTATTCTGCTCTTTGGAAGTGAGTCGGATTTAGACGTAGAGTACATTTTAGAGATTTCTCACATTAGAACCGTTATGTGCGATCAATTCGGTTTTTTAAAAATGAGACAGATAATTTTTTTTACCTGCCTCGTCACTTCTAAGCGCGATCTCGTTCGATCAAAGTATCAACCTTATTTTCAATCGCCATTAATCGACGTAAAACTGTGGGTCGATCTTCGTCCATATTGGCTAACATTCTATTCTGTCCTTCTTCTATCCTGGTTAGTCTGGCTACCGTATCATCTAATCTAATTAAGGTGTCTTCTAGTCGCGCCATTCTTTCTTCATGCTCGGCTTTTTCCTCTGCTCGATTCAGCCTATCTGTAGCCTGTTGTTCTAACATTCCTTGAATGGTACGAGAATTGGATTCTACAATTGCCTCAATTCTGTCTAGGCGATCGCTACTGTTTCCGTTACTGTTGGTCATTGGTATACTTTTAATAGATTTGTTGAAAGTTTGAACATCCCCTCTTGATTGGTAGTCGGTGGGGATGTTCTCATTTTATGACCCAAGCTCGGTTTTTAGATAGTCCGAGATAATAGCAGTTAAAGTAGTTCCCCTCAATCTAGATTCTGCTACCCATTTCTGTCTCAGTCTTCTAGGCACTTTGATACTTAGATTGACCAGATCTTCTGATACGGCTTTGGGAACGGCTGGTTCTCTGGCAAAGATGTTTTCTGCATTGCTGGTAATAGTGTTTTGTTCCTTACCAGAATTATTGCTTTCAGCATTACCAGTTTTCTGGTTTTCTGGTAAACCAGATTCATTTTTTCCCTTAACAATCTCGCTATACTTACCCATTAATTATGTCCTCCACTTCTTTACCCAATGCTTTGTAATCCTCCCAAGCTACTCGTGTTTTATCCTTTAGATCCTTGATGGGAATTCCTGCGATCGCAGCTTTACCAAAACCCGATGTCCGTCGGATCGTACTATTGAAAACTGGGATACCACCCGAAATCAAATCCTCTTTCATCTGCTCCCCTTCCTTGCTTGGATAAGGAGGAACAATACAAATTAGCACTCGATAATTAGAACTACTTGGCAAGTCCTGGGCTGTTGCTAACATTGGCTGTAAGCTTACTACATCGGGAATAGTTGGCAGTATTAACAGGTCGCAGCCGTCGGCTAATTCCTGTAAATCATCGCTTTTTGGTCTGGCTGGTGTATCCACAATGACGTAATCACATCCTGGAATGAGCTTGATTGCTTTTCGCTCATCTTCAACTGTGAAGGGTAAACTGCCCCTTCTAGACCATTCAATTGATGTTCGATTGGAGTCGGAGTCAATTAATAATGTCTTTGCGCGTTCGCTAAAGTAAGTAGCTAGATGTATGGCTGTGGTTGATTTTCCGCAGCCTCCCTTGTAGCCAGTTACAGTGATTAATTTCATGTTTTCTCCCTTTCCAGAAAACCAGATAACAATATAACCTGCTTTCTGCAAATCTGGTTTAACTAAATTGTTATTATTGTTTCTCTCTAACTCGGATAGAAGGCGATTGGCGAAGCCTAGCCGAAGGCATCGCTATCTTATTTACCAGAAAATAAAGGACGGTTACAAACTTTCTCAGGAATGGGTAGCTGTATAAATGCTTTCTCTATATGTAGATTTTAACAGTCACTTACTAAATACATTACTATAAATATTACTCTTAAAATACTCTTAAAATAATAGAACAAATTAATACATTACTCTTGCTTATTAATACTTTACTTGGTCAATTACTTTTAGTACATTACTAAGTAATGTCTATAGTAAAATACTCACTTTGGCTACCAATAAAAAAGCGATCTCGGCTTATCTATCATCCGATCTTGAAGAGTACTTGACCAAGTACTGTACTGAGTACGATATTACCCGTAAAGATAAATCGGGAGAAATTAAACCCGCATTAGGAACAGCAGTAGTAGAGATACTTAGAATATTTTTTAGTGATGAGAATGTCCCTAGTCCATTGCCAGATAATGTACCTTTACTTCCTAGTAATGTAGTTACCGAAAATAGATTAGCAGAAGCATTATCAGAGTTTAAAAAAACTAGTAAGGTAGTAGATAATGTACCCAGTAATGTACTTACTAAAGATGACCTTGATAAACAAGTTGAGGCTGCAATTAATGAAGCTATACCCAAGGCGATCGCCGTTTTGAAAAGTGATGAGGAATTCTTAGGCGCGATCGCCAATTCCGTTGTTCAAAAAATATCTACAGTAGCTACAGATAATGATAAATATCCTGCCGAAAACGCTTTAGAACAAGCTGAAGTTGAAGAAGATGAGGAAACCATTACTCAAATAGATAAAGCCTCATTAGCCCCAATTTTTGAAGATGAAGACGAAGACGATGTTGATTTTCAAAGTTGTACAGTTTCTCATCTCAGAAAAATTGTAACGATCAAAGGCTTAGGTAAGAAATTCCGAGAACAACTTGGTAAATATCCTGGCAATGCCAAAAAAGCTGAGATCGTCAAATTCTTGAACGAAACCTCAATATTCGATCTTGATTGATATTTAGCAAACAGAAACTTCTATTGGTTCAGTTTTAGAATTAATTTTTCATACTTCGCCTATTATCTCCTTTCTTTAGCTATAGGCAATCTCTGAAGATATTGACAAAACTCAATTAGCTGATCGTTGGTCATCTCTTGCCGATGACTACATGAATATTTTTCCTGAATATACTCGATCGCTTTTTCCTTACTCCAGCCAATTCGTTTTACTTCAAACGTTATTTGCTCTTTTACTTGAGCAAAAGTTGGTTCTTCATTATTTTCCATAAAGAGATTAGGTTGTCTTGTTTTCTCAACAGCTTCTAATTGATGACATTCGTGCCGCGTAAGTAAATTTGACTTTAACCAATCGATTTCAGCTTGACTAACTTTCCCTTCAGCACCCATAGCAATCAACTCATTATTGGTAGTGCAGCTTAAAATTCTCTCTTTAACTTTGTTAGCTCGATTTTTAAGAGTAAAAGTGTCCTGGCTTTGATACGGATAAGATTGCCAATCTATTGGAGAGGTGACAGCCGAGGTGACAGCCGAGGTGACAGCCTCAAACTCTTGCTGTGCTTGATTGGTGACAGGGGTGACAACCTCTAGAGCGTTAAAATTAATATTATCTTGAACTGACTCTATCTGTGTGCCAATTGCCTGAGTGTCACAAGTAGGTGAGAAGTTATTTTTACTTTTCTTCTTATCTATATTTAGGTTGTCACCGTTGTCACCTTCGTGGTCTGGTAAGGTTTTTAAGTTGTCACCCTGGTTGTCACCCTGGTTGTCATATGCGGAGCGGTATCCTTTAGGACCCTCTAGAATTTCCTCGATAGTTGGCTCGTCTGAAGAGGGCAATCGCAGTTTTAATCCTTTGATCACTCTGGTAGTTTGACCAGCTATTTTGACTCTGGTTTTTTCTGCTGACCAGCCAAGAGTACGGTTAACTAACTCCAATAATTCAGCCGAGAAATTCTGGGGTGATTTAGCCGAACGACCAGAACGTTGGCAGTAGTAGGAGTAACTACCATATAAGGTAGATCCATCAGGGTTATAGTCTTCGTCGCTGAACCACTCCTTGCGATTGCTGCCGATTTTAACTAAGACATCGCCCGAAGCGATTACCCAGTCATTAACCCAAGCAGCTAGTCCATCACTTCTAATTTGAGATTCCCAGACAGTAGAAGAAAGTGATTGTCCCTCGCTACTCAAACCTTTAAAAGTGGCATCTATTTGGCTTTCTTCAATACTGAGTAGGTAACTAGTAAATGCGCCCAACTCTTTCGAGAAGTCTTTCATCAAGTCTCGTTTTTGGTGATTGGGACATTGATACTCAAAAGGAATCATGCTGACTCGACGAGTTAACCAGCTACCAAGGTTGGTATGGAAAACAGGGAAATTACTAGTAACTACAGCTAACCCAGAAAAGACAAATTCAAACCCATTTTCAAATAGTCGGCGACCAGATAGTCTATCTTGACCAGTCAGACGTTTAAAGTTACTCATCTTCTTTGGTGCTTTGTCTTGGTCGGGTAAAACTACCAAGCGTTTGCCAAAAATACGAGCTATTTCGTGTTTGTCTTCAAGGTCAGGTAAATTAAGCGTAGCTGTATTTTCTTCACCAATCAGAGCCGTTAAAAGGGTGGTAAAAGTAGATTTACCACTGCCACCACCACCAATTAGATGTAGGAATTTTTGTAGATCGTTACGACCTCGCAGTACTGCTGCTGCAAAGCTTATTAGTAATTGTTTATGTTGGGGATTACCTTGAGTCGCCTCATTTAACCAGTCATCAATATGCGACCATCCAGTTTCGACTACGGTATAGTCCCGTGGCAGTTGCCAAGTAAATCTAAATCCTGGGTTATGTTCGTGCAGTTTATTGGTTGCTAATTCTAAAACTCCGTTACGGAAAGGTAGATAATCGGTTGTCGATTTTTCGTCCCACTTCCTGATAAATAATTTTCGTTCTAGCGCACCCAAGATATTTTGAATATAGGCATTAGTTCCGTAGCCTACGATCTTCTTAGCGACGAGAATATTATCGATCGCGTGTGCTAAAAATTGTTTACTAACTATCGTCCAGATTCCCTCTGTTTCTAAACCATAAACCAACCAAGATTTGAGTTCGTCACAATAAACCCAGCGATCGCGATACTGTTCGGCTATTTTTGTGCCAATAATATCTGGCTTAGGAGGTTTCTGGTCAAAAGCATTTTGACCGTATCTCCTCTGCCACTGCTCAAAACTAATCGCTTGAGATAACAATTTCTGGCGGAACTCTTCAATCCCGTTTTTTTGAATATAATCGTCGATACCTTTCCCCTCCGATTCGTCCCACTTAGGTAAAGTGTAGACGGGGACAGAGAATTTTTGTAGTTGACTCGCTAATTTAATTAATGCTTGGATTACTGATTTATTTGAATAGGTATCGCAATCAAAACCTAAGATAAATCCAAATCCCTGTTTGGCAAGATTTTCTAGCGAGGGAACTAAATAACGTTTTCCTTGTGGATCGTATGAGGTTGGTGTCAACCCCATCTCTACGCCTAATAAGGCAATAGTAGGAAGATCATGAGAACAAGCGGAGATCGCCTTAAAGCCACCTTCAGTTACCAGGAGCATCGGATGCCCGTTGATTTGGTAGCATCGCTGTTTTAATTTCTCAAGATCTAGCCAGTAGTTTGGGTCAGTGGGGTGATTGGGTAGTAGTGCGTCGTATTCATCCCCCAATGCGGTGCGATATTTGGGAGCTTTTTTGCCTTGTTTGTTAGCCCAAGGTTTATCGGGTTTGAATTGATCTTGACCGTTAGCACCTTTGATTAGAATACCTGATGATTTGGCAGAGTATCGAAGTAATTCGGTAGCTTGTTTTTGGTCGATTGAGTAGCAGCTAGCTAAACACCAGTCGGGGTTTAAGCCTCTTTTCATGAAACACTCTTGGCTATGTTTCTGGTTGAGGCGATTGGCTGCTGTAGCAAAATTGCGCTTGGTTGGGGTTTTCAAGGGGAAAACCGAAGTTTTTGGCTTTAATTTCTGGTTTTCACCGTTTAAGGATTGAGCATTGTGTTGGTGATTTTGCTCAAAATCGTGTAAAGTTAATGTAGATGAAGTGTCTGTAATGGACATATATATATCTGCGCTCAGTTCTTAGCTGGAGCAGAAGTTATGTGGAATAACAAAGAAAAACCGCTTATTTCAACCTCCAAGAAGAAACATGGGCGGTTTTTCTGTCTTTATATGGATAGTTTACCCTTAATCGTCTTCAAGCAACTAGTTCAAAACAATTAATTTAATAGCTTGATACAAATCTTGTCGATCTTTGGTGTGAATGAACTCAACAGAATTAGCATCATCTAAGATACAAGAAAAAGAAAGAAAGCCAATTTAAGATGACAGCAGTAAAATCAGACCTTGAGAAATTAGAAGAGCTACTTAATTCGGCAACTAACGAAAGGCAAAGGAAAATGTATCAAGCCCTGCTGAAAAAGGCACGGGCTAAATTGACACCTGTAGCAGAAGCATCCCCAGAAAAGACAGCAGAATCATTGACTGAGACGGTAAATGCGACTGCTAAATGCGGGTCAGCCAAATCTACTAAAAAGAAAAGCAAAGCTCGTCCTAGCTTCGCGACTCGTCGCGCAACAGAAAAGACGCTCTTATCTACCAATAATAGCCATTCAAAGAAAAAAGGTAGCTCGGCGATCGCTCTTGCAGAAGGGGATATTGCTTCTGGTTTAGCCCAATCTTCATTTAAGAAACAGTCAAATAAAACTAAGAAAAAAGTATTTCAAGCCGTTGGCATAATTAAATGTACTCCCTATCTAGAAGATGAAAAGCTCTTCGTTACCATCGACGGGATTAAGTACGATTTGAAAAGAGGTGCGGGACGTTTAAATAAGCCCTGGGAGGAGTTAAAGTCAGAGCTAGAGTCGAACGGTTCTGGGGAAATGTTCCTCAGAGTCTATCCAAACATTACTCATTACCGAGATGGGCGGTCAATTGGTTATTCATTTTTATTAGTTCGTCCTTATCTGAATCAGGCACAATACCCTGGTTATCCAGAGGGCTTTATCTTTCGTGGAGTCTGGAGGTCAATCCCCTACTGCCCTACTCCTGTTATCTCCATCTATCGCAATCTCGAAACATTACCCATTTACAAACGGTTATCCCCTGCTGCTCAAAAGTTCTTTGTCAGATCGCAGGACTTTCCTGTAGTTTGGTCTGCTCCCGTTGAATCCTTTATTTATAATCCCCAACTCCCAAAGTCCGAACAGATGCCCCGTTATTTTGTTGAGGTCGGAGCAACATTTAAAGATGGTCAATATATAGTTACTGAGATGTTGAAAGAGCCGAGCTTAGAAGTACCTGGGTTTGTTAAACCAAAGAAAAAAAACCAGAAACCTGTTCAGCAATCAGACTAGTTAGACCGAACCACTATAATCTATCCAAATTGGTCATCAGCAAATAAATCATCATCGCCGTGACCTTCGCCTTCAATCAAACTTTTAGGAATCAATTTTTCGTTATCTTCATCCTCATCAAGCTCAAGTTGATGGTTTGAATTACTATCAGTATGCTGATTATCATTTCTACTCTGGGCGATTACGGTCGGCATCACGGTTGAATGCCACTGTGGTTGAGAAACCTGCAAAGATTGGCGTAGATTGAATCCGTGCTTATCGAGCAGATTCTGCGTTTCCCAACAACAACGCTCAATCTCAATTGGGGAGACACCCTTATCGGCTCGTGCATAGGGTAAATAAGCCATAACCACAGCGTCGGCAATCAGGTTATTCTTTTCATCATTTTCATGAGAATTTAACCAGTCAATCACTTCTGCCAAAAGAGTACCCGAATATGGCTGTAAGCGGATGCTCAAACTAACTCGCTTTCTTTTACTCACGATACTGACCCCTCTTGTTTCACAGGGGGACGCGAAGCTTTCTTAGCTTTCTGGTGATTTTTAGAGATTAAAAGGTCGAATAAACCATAAGCATCAACTAATCGATAAGACAAAGAGTTTTCCGCTTCTTTTTCGCCGTCTAAAGCCAAAATCTCTTCAATTTCTTGAGTTAAACCAGCTCCCCAGACAATCGGAGTAAAATGAAGGTGATCTTTTAAAGGCTGATACTTTCCTGTACGTGAGTAAGGGCGATAGTAAGAAGATTCATTTTTTTTACATATATGTTCACAATTAAAATACCTTTCTAGATTGGGTTCTAAAAACCTCGACGCTCCGCCTGAAATTACCACGGAATCTAAATCATCAGGAAATACTCGATTTAACCACTTACTGACTGTTAACCAATATTCCTCTGTAGCAATATCTATAGCTTCACCAACATCATTAATTTCTTGTCGGCGTAAATCGCTATCTTTGGCGTTAGCTAATTGGTCAATTGCATCTAATTTAGACCACTCTGGATAAAATGTTTGACTGGCAGAACGAGGATTTTCATAACGCTCACTTTTGGTAGATTCCAACCCTTGGAAAATAGCTTTAGCTATTCGATCTCTATCTAATCCAGAAGTTCGCTCGATTACATTATCGATCAACTTAGAAAATCCGATTAGAGGACTATCTCCTGTCAAGTCTCCATACTCAAAATTCAAAGCTGTAATGTTACGATGACCGAACATTAAAATACCCAACTTAGAATTTTGTTGCCAGTCGCTGCCTTGTTTCCGTGTATGGATAGCAGCCAATCCACCGCCTTCAGGGCGACAAATAAATTTATCTAGCTCAACCGAATAAGATTCACCTCGAAACACAAAGTCATTCAAATATTCCTTTAATTTCTGATAGAATTTCGAGCGATCCTCATACTCGTTCCAGGGAAGCAAAACTGCTAACTGTAATGAGATCTTTTTCGGATTAAGTTGGTTAGATTCGGCAATTACCCCCACAGCAGCTAGAGTTTTATATAGAGCATTTTCATACTTAATCTCAGATAATCGGTCTTCGGGGTCGAACAAAGATGCAAAATAGCCGACTACAAATGTCCTTTTGTTCACCTTTAAATAAGCTTGTCTAATTGAAGAGGGATTAGACATCGAAGATTCTTTATCAAGATAACGTTTTAAATTATCCTCTGATATCTCTTCTACGAATGGAGCCATCAAAAGATAACTGGGCTTTTCATCTTTAGTCTGTTGACAAATAATTTTGGTTTGACTCCCTCCTGGGTCAACACAAACAAAGATTTTTGGCATACTATTTTAGGATAAACATAGTACAGATTTAACTTAGTCCCCTTGAAAAAACTAACCTTGGTTAAGACTAAAATAAGCGGAGCTAATCATTCACAGTTATAGCACAGTCAAGGCGAAAATTAACCTCATGTTTGTGCTATTTGTGCGCTCGAACTACGTTAGAAAAGGTTACGAGTAGTCACACTTTTTGTGCTAAACTCGTGCCAAATGTTGAATTAAACTGGAATATTTTGAGAAAATGTGTGCGGGTACTAAAAAAATAAGTAGTGCCAAATTTTTCATTAATTTCAGGTTGATTAGAATAAATATTTGAGAGCTAGCAGGCGCATTGTATTACATTTGCTATAATGGTGTTCAAATTGAACGACAATGCTAAAGCTCGGCGGGGGAAACCCCCTGCACCCCCCAACCTTTAATTATCTATTTGGCAAATTATTATTGATTTTTTACCGTGCCAGAGCCTGAGAATAAAACCAAAATTGTCACCATAAGAATTAAACCAAGCCAACTTGAAGAGTTAGATGCTCAAGCAAAAGCTGTTAACTTGACTCGCAGTGCTTATGTGACTCGAAAATTATCGGGTACTAGCGTGTTACCAGCTCGTGTACCTGCGGTAAATTGGCAACTTTATGGCGAGTTAGCGACTATTTCTTCATCCCTGCCAGCTATAGGTAACAACATCAATCAGATAGCCAGAGCTTTAAATACAGCCCAAAAAAAGGGCGAAGCAATTCCCCAATCCCTACTAAAATCAGAAAGCCTGGAATATGCTTTGGAATTAATAGAGACAACGTTGGAAAAACTCACTGAAGTTAGATTAGCTCTATCAGGGGTTAAGCAAGGTGACGACATTAAATAGATAGGAAATATGATTCGAGTGGGTATGTATTAGGCTGAGGCTATATAGCAATAAATTTATCTAGAAAACTAATTAAATATTTAAAACTAATGAATAAGCCCATTACTTTAAACCTGCCAGAAGATGTTTATAACCGTGCTGAGGGACTTGCCCAACTAATCGGACGCAATTTGAATGATGTATTGATAGAAGCCATTTCTCTATCTTTATCTTCTACCAGTCCTATAAATGAAAGCGATTGCGCTCCGCGCACTGGCGAAGCCAATCGCCATTTCTCCGAATCGGTAAAGTCCTTATCCGATAGCGAAGTTATAGCAATGAGCGAACTACAGATGGAATCAGAGCAGGATCTGAGATTAAGTCAATTGCTTTCAAAACAACAGGCTCTCAGGCTTACCGAAGCAGAAAGACCTGAATTATGGACGTTGATGCAAGTCTATCAAACTCTACTGGTAATAAAAGGCAGTAGCATTGCGTGAAGCTGTATCTCGTGGCTTAACAGAACCCTTATCAGCATGATCTTAATTATTATAGTTGAGCAATGATTGGTCATATTGAACACGGTAGCGACTTTGGCGGTTTATTTCGCTACTTACTCGCTGAAGACAAAGGAGCGAGAATTATTGGCGGGTCAGCAGCAGGGAGAAATGCTGGGGAATTAACTCAGGAATTCAATAACTGTGCCGACCAACGCAGGACTACAACTAAGCCAGTTAAGCACTTGATTGTTAGTTTTGCTGCTGATGATGGTTATGTCCCAGATGAGGTTAAAGCTAGAATTGCCGAGGGAGCAATTGAAGAACTAGGCTATACCTACAATCAATATGTAGTAGTAGATCATCATCGTGACGATCCAGGACACGATTGGAATCATGACCACGACCATATACACATTGCGGTCAACATGATTACCTTAGACGGTAAGAGAGTAGATGATTGGCAAGATAAGCGAAAGTTTGAAGAAATACTCAGACAGTTGGAGGTAGCAGAAAAACTAACGACGGTTACTCCATCAAAAGAACGGAAGCGTAAAGCCTTATCTCACGGACAAACACAGCGAATCAAACGAGAAATCAAAGAGTTTAAGTCGGGCGATCGCACAGCTTTACCAGAAATACCATTGGCTATTAAGCTACAGGCTGCTATCGATCGAGCGAGTGAGGACAAGCCCAATCTGACTACGTTTATTGGTCGGTTGCAGCATTTAGGAATTGATGTCAGACCAACTATTTCTGATAAGGGTAGAAAGCGTATAAGTTACCGATTAGAAGATCTTAAAGTAAGGGGAAGTAAATTACATAATGCTTCTTTTCCCAAATTGATTTCACAACGGGGTATTGATTTTGACCCAGAGCAAGATAAACCAGCTATGGATGCAGCAGCTTCTGGTATACAGGTAAGTATTCCGAATGAGAAACAAATAATCTGGTCGGAAATTGATTTGGTGAGTTATTTGCCATCTGCTTTTCATAATGATTTTGACCAAGCGCAGACGAACCTCAAACAGCATGAGTCACAGTTGGCTAATAAAGTGAGGGATGAAGAAACAAACCAAGAGCCAACCGAACTGACTGACGATAAACTGTTAGAAATTAAATCGAATGTAGATTCTTGGCGTACACTGCGTCCCCATGAACCAAAGCGGGAAATAATTCAAAGCATTGAACTAGAAGTAAACAGGTTAAAAAGGTTATTGGCATCGGGTCAACAAAGAATTAATTACCAAAAACAAGAGCTAGAGCAGTTAGGAAACCCCCGCTCTTTACTTAATCCAAAAGGAGTAAGCTCCGATCTGATCGAACAGAAAAAAACGAACATACAATCAAATCAGTCCAAATTAAGAGACATTGAGCGCGAGTTAACTACAGCTAATAACAACCTAGACAAATGGCACTCAAAAGCGATCGCTTTCCAGAATTGGCAGTCATCACCCCTCACACAAGAGATGGAGAGATTAGCCCAGCTACTTTTAACACCCGATATTATCGAACGTTTAAAGAGGATAGAAGAGGGATATA
>JBHJNW010000137.1:0-7089 GCA_050330395.1 Pleurocapsa sp. | reverse complement strand
TAGGTTTGGCATATTTAGCTAGCCAAGAAAAGCGACGAGTAAGTCTTTAAAGAATGAAGGATCAAGATACCGAGCTTTCATTTCTTTGACTTCTAAAAACCTAAATTCTCGCTCTTATTTAGCTAGAGACTAGATCGTAAATACTGAGTTCTAAGTTGTTAAGATAATTTGGAACTCAGTTTTTTATTGGCGAGGCAGTGACAAATGACCGTAACTGGAACAGTTGAAAAAAAAGGATTTGGCTTTGGTACATGGGCATTAGTAGCAGAAGACGGTACTACCTACGAACTCAAAGATCCCGCTAGCGAATTGAAACAGGAAGGAATTAAGGTGGAGGTCAAAGGAAAAATTCGCGAAGACGTGATGACAATTGCCATGATCGGTGCTGTCTTAGAAGTTGAATCTTACAAGCTTTTATAGATAGCTGTATTTAAAAAACCAAAACAATTGGAGCAATGAAAAAGGTAGCTGTATTTGGCAATACTGGAGCAGGAAAGTCTACCCTTAGTAAAAAACTTGCAGAGATTACTGACTTACCGCTTTACGCTTTGGACAAAATCCAGTATAAATCAGGTGGAGAAGAAGTTAAGTATCAAGATTATCGACAGATTCACAATCAAATTTTGAAGTCTGATAAATGGATTATTGATGGCTACGGATGCAAAGACACCTTGTGGTCGAGACTCAAAGCAGCAGATACATTAATCTACATCGATTTGCCTTTATTCATTCATTTTGTTTGGGTGAGCAAACGGCTAATCAAGGGATTATTCAACAATCCTGAGGGTTGGCCAGAAAACAGTCCTGTTTTTAAGAGCAGTTTTAACAGCTATCGTACACTCATAGTTTGTCATAGAGTTTTAACACCAAAATACCGTGAGTATGTTGGTCAAACAGATGAAGTCAAAAACATTTATCACTTAAAATCTATTAAAAGCATTGCGCAATTTATTGCAGAAATCGAACATAAAAACGTTAAGTTTCGTTCAACAAGATGAACTATTTAAATATTTGCTATGGATGAATCGTAGCAGTAAATTATTTGCCCTTAATATTGAATCTCCGGCAAGTGCTGTCGGGATTTCTGCCTAGCCTCAAAAAATCCATAAAACACAATGTTTTCTTCGATATCTTGTATTTTATTTTAGTTTTTAGTAGATAAAATTTAAAACTTATCAACTATTATTCTTTAAAGATAGAAAACTTAACCTTGAATAGTTAATTTTATCGATCGCAAATTATTTGCTGAGATTTAATTGAAAAGCGATCGAGCATCGGGTTAAATTTGTTAGGGTAAATTTAAGCGATTTATCCAGAGAATTATTTAGTTGCGGGGGGCGGTAAAAAGTAATGGTAGATTTGAAACCAGCAAAACAAGATCATCGTCAAACCCCTATTGGCAATCGTTTTGGTTACCATCGTTATTATCAACTTCTGTGGTTTATTTTAGCTTCCGTTTTAGTCCATAGTTTAGCCTGGCTTTTTTTGGGTTTGTATCAACGCTCCAAACCTGTGGCAGAAGAAGTGGATAGTAAACCGATTGAGTTTGTAGTTGTCCCCGAAGAATCAGAAGAACCTCCTCCACCAGAAACTCAAAAAAGAGCTACAGAAAATTCCGTCGCCGAAAAAAATACTGAGTCAGAAACAACTGCTCTTAATGATGAGATTGAGGATGATATACCCGTAACCTCTGCACCACCACCTCAACCAGAGCCTGCTGCTCCGACTCAGCCTGCGCCTACTCCTGCACCTGCACCTGAACCTGAGCCTACTCCTGAGCCTGAATTAGCTGAGCCTCCTGCTGCTCAGCAACCAATATTATCTGGTTCGGATGCTAACCCAATTACTACGCCTGAACCCGAACCCGAAGCTGCTGAACCAGAGTCGTCAGTTGCAACCAGACTACCCCCGCCAAAGCCGACTGAAGCTGTACCTGAACCAGAAATACCCCCAGCTACAACTTCTCCAGAGGATAATAATAGTGCCTCTAGCTTATTAGGAGGCGATTATCAAAAGACTTTAGCCAATGGTGGAGCAGATGCGTTTTTCAGTCCCGAAGCTTTGGCTTACAAAGATGTTCTTAACCCAGGTCAATTAAATGCCCTAAAAGATATTAATCTTGGTCCATATTTCGACGAGGTGAAGCGACGAGTAAAGCGCAACTGGAATCCCTCTTATCGAGTAGAAGAGTATACTACTTTTTTAACCTTTGATATTGAAAAAAATGGACAAATTACTGGACTTAGGGTAACTCAAAGCTCTGGTTCAGAGAAAGTGGATCAAGAGTCTTTGGCAGCAGTACAAAACTCAGCTCCTTTTGATCCTTTACCTGCTGAGTTTCCGTTAGAAGCGTTAGAGGTCAAGTTTAGCTTTAATATTTATATTTACTGAGACAGACTTTATATTTATGGACACAATTTGGCAATTATTCAAAAGCGGTGGAGTAGTGATGTACCCCTTGCTGGGACTTTCCATCTACTCTGTGGCAATAATTTTAGAGCGATCGCTTTTTTGGCTCAGAATATCTCGCCAGCAGGACAAAGTAACCAAACAACTACTCAATCTCTATCGAGACAACGCCTTAGCAGCCAACGCCATGCTCAAAAGACATCCGAATTTACCGATTGCCCGCATTTTCTTAGTTGCTTTATCTCTAGAACGATCAACACCTCAGAAGTTTAAACTAGCTCTCGAAAGTGCTGCTCAGGCAGAAATTCCGATCCTCAAACGATTCAACAATTCTTTAGATACAGTAATTGGTGTTGCGCCATTATTAGGCTTGTTAGGGACTGTTTTAGGTTTAATTACTTCTTTATCTTCTCTAACATTAGGTGATATCGAATCGTCTCAAGCAGCAGGAGTTACTGGCGGCATTGGCGAAGCTTTGACTTCTACCGCTGCGGGCTTGATTGTGGCGATCGCTACTTTATTTTTTGCCAGTATCTTTCGAGGACTGTATCTCCAACAGATTGCCCAGATTCAAGAAATTGGCGGACAGCTTGAACTTCTTCATCTTGACCGACACGAACAACCAAAAACTTACAATGCGCTTACCTGAAGAACCAGATCTACCACCTAAAATTAATATTTTGCCGATGATCGATGTGATCTTCGCAATTCTAGTATTTTTTATAGTTTCGAGCCTTTATTTAACCCGCTCTGAAGGTTTACCCGTCAATCTCCCCCGCGCCAGCACCGCCCAAGTGCAAAAGACCAAACAAATTACCGTTAGTTTAGATCGCGAGGGTGAGTTAACCATAGACAGCAAACCTGCACAAATAGAGCAGCTAAAAACTGAAATTGCCAAGTTGATTGAAGGCGATTCCCAGACAACAGTTATAGTTAATGCCGATCGCAGCGTCGAACATGGTCAAGTAGTAGAGGTAATTGATCGGATACGGCAAATACCCGAAGTGCAGCTAGCGATCGCAGCTAAACAGAAAAGTAGCGAGCAACAATAGCTAGTATTTTCAGGTTTAGAATGACTATTAATAGTTAGTAGTAAATAATTTGAGTAAGCTATTCCTGCTATGGAAGTATCAGAACTAAAACGCAATATTGAAGCGATCGCGTTACGCCTGGGTAAAACTCAGGAATATCTTTGACCCCCCTGCCATCAAAGCCAAGGTACAAGACTTGGAGCAAAGAGCAGCACAGCCTGAATTCTGGGACAATCAAGCTAAAGCTCAACAAGTTTTGCAGGAATTAAACGATTTAAAGTCAAATTTAGAGCAATATCAAAATTGGCACAGCACTTTAGAAGATACCAAAGCGATCGCTGAATTATTAGAATTAGAATCAGACGAAGCTTTAGCTAACGAAGCTCAAGCTAACTTAGAACGGCTCAACCAAGAGTTAGAGCTTTGGGACTTACAACAGCTTTTATCTGGCACTTATGACACTAAAGGTGCAGTATTAACAATTAATGCTGGTGCAGGCGGTACAGATGCTCAAGATTGGGCGGAAATGCTGTTGCGAATGTATACTCGTTGGAGCGAAAAAGAAGGCTATAAAGTCCGTTTAGCTGAATCTTCTCCAGGGGATGAAGCAGGAATAAAATCTGCTACCTTGGAGATTGAAGGACGTTATGCCTATGGATATTTAAAGGGTGAAAAAGGTACTCATCGCTTAGTGAGAATCTCGCCCTATAACGCCAACGGTAAGCGACAAACTAGCTTTGCTGGAGTAGAGGTAATGCCCAACTTGGGAGACGAAGAATTAGATCTAGAAATTCCCGACAAGGATTTAGAGATCAAAACTTCTCGTTCTGGTGGTGCGGGAGGACAAAACGTCAACAAAGTAGAAACTGCCGTCCAGATTGTCCACTTACCTACTAAAATAGCTGTACGTTGTACTGAAGAACGTTCCCAGCTACAAAATAAAGAGCGAGCTTTAGCTTTATTAAAAGCGAAACTACTGATTATTGCCGAAGAACAAAGAGCCAAAGAAATTGCTGAAATTCGCGGTGATATGGTCGAAGCTGCCTGGGGTAACCAGATTCGCAACTATGTTTTTCATCCTTACCAAATGGTTAAAGATCTGCGAACTGAAATTGAAACTACTGACGTTAGCAATGTGATGGATGGAAATCTTAATCCTTTTATAGAAGCCTATCTTCGCCAAGAAAATCAGTTGATTTAAGCTTTAAGATCGACCTGCGTTGCTGCTTCTGTCTTGGGTTTTTTCAGCCTGATAATTGCCTGACGGAAACCTAAAACCACCAAAATATTTGAGAAAGTTAAAAACATTTCTGCACTGCCATGTAGCCAATCTACATTTGCCAATTCTTTACCGTAGTGTACCTGAGCATAAATTCCCGCAGGAATTGTCACAATGACAAACACTAACAGGACATAAAACCCAATCAGGGCTAGGCGAGGTGTTTTCCCTGAACGTGTCATAAACCACAAAAAACCTAGATACGGAAACAAAGAAACGGCAAATAAACTTTCTTTATTCATTAGAATAGCGATTAAAAATTAACGAAAATTGATCTAGATAGATATATTGGTTCAATCAGATTCAATTGCCGATTTTGAACTACGCCAGATGCCCCAGGCTGCAATACAAACAGTGAAATTACCCACTACCGTCATTGATGCTTGTAAGGTAACTAGCCAATCTAAAGACTGTGTATTGTCAAAAAAGTGCCAGGTACAGGCACACATCGCGCTGACTAAAGCAGGTAACATAGCAAAAGATAAATTATACCAGGCGCGATCGCCCGTAATTTCGCCATACTGCCAAATATAATAAATGGCAGCTGCCCATTCGAGAACGCTAGAGACATGGATTATCCAGGTAGGAATTGATAATGCGTGCATTACTTAATTACTGATTATTTTAATTCTGGTTGTTTTTAGACAGCAAGATTAATTGGATAGCTTTGTTTCTAGCCATTCTATGATTTGTTTGCCTAAGCTTACATTGTTAAGACGATCTATTTCTCTAATTCCTGTAGGACTAGTAACGTTGACTTCAGTTAAATAACCACCAATTACATCAATACCGACAAAGTAAAGATCGTCCTTACGCAACTGAGGGGCAACTACTGCACAAATTTCTTGTTCTCTGTCGGTAATGTCTACCTTGGCAGCTTTACCCCCTACCGCCATATTACCTCTAAATTCATTACCGCTAGGAACACGGTTTACTGCCCCAATGGGCTTTCCATCCAGTAAGATAATCCTTTTGTCTCCTTCTTTGGCTGCGGGTAAATATTCTTGAACCATGATTGGTTCGCGTCCCTGTTGAGTACTAATTTCAATTAAAGAATTAAAATTGCGATCGCCCGCTGCCAAAAATAAAATTCCTTCTCCGCCCTTTCCACCCAGAGGTTTTAAAACAGCAGATTTTTTTTGCTCGACAAACTTAGCAATTACTATCTTATCCTGACTAACAATAGTTTCGGGGATTACTGTAGTAAATTGCAGCGCGTATACCTTCTCATTAGCAGTTCTCAATCCTTGCGGTGAATTAACGACTAATGTCTTACGGCGATCAATTAAATCTAGTATGTAGGTTGTATATAGATAAGGAACAGTAACAGGAGGATCGGTACGCATAAACACAGCGTCCATTTCCTCCAGACAAGTTAAGACGCTATTACCTACCTGATACCAATCTGGTTCTGCTTGCCAATGTTGTTCGACTAGCTTTACAGGCTTCAGACTAATTGTCTGTAAATACCCCCAAGCTTTACCTTCAATTATGCTCAGTTGACTAGCTTCAGTGATCCAAACTTGATGCCCCAACATCTGCGCTGATTCCATCATGGCGACGCTACTATCGTGTCCAGGATCTAGTTTGGCGATTGGATCGATGATAAATGCGAGTTTCACGCTATTTTCCTTATTTTCCTTGAGTTCGTGCTTTGTACTTCTAACTTATAAAGTACAGCCTGTTGATACCTCTCTACAACAAAGCATCTAATTCTCCCTTACTTTCTAATGCATGAAGATCATCACATCCCCCAATGTGGCGATCGCCAATGAAGATTTGCGGCAGACTCGATTTTCCATTTGCTCTAACCCTCATTTGATCTCTAGCATCTTCATCTCCATCAATGCAATATTCGCTGTATTCAACTCCTTTTCGCTCTAATAGTCCTTTTGCACGAATACAAAATGGACAACGACTCCAGGTATATATCTCTACTTTGGCTGCCATAGTTAATGCAAAATATTAAGTTTTATTACGCTACTACTACCATCTTAAACTGATTTGTCAACTTGAGATTATGAGAAGACAGTTATTTAACAATTAAGCTATTAGTTATTCTATTTTCTACAACATATACTTTGGCATTCAAGCATTAGATAGCAAATACAGCTATATTTTTTCAAAGTATTTATAGTGATTGATTATCAAAGCTTCTTAATTGTTAAATTTTTACTTTGAATCTGGTCAATATTACGACGCATCAATTGATTACCAAAACCAAAATAACTATTAGTGAAATTTTGCCGTTTCAATAGACCTCTTGCATGAATCATGCGATCACTAAACTCAGCCCACAATTGTACTTGTTCGTCGGTCATATTTTGTTTCGCGATCGCGTCATTATCCTACTTTTCTCATTTTCTTTCT
>JBHJNW010000136.1:0-29588 GCA_050330395.1 Pleurocapsa sp. | reverse complement strand
AAAAATCATCTACATCGCAAAATAAAGCATCTAAACTAAACATAGGGCAGGTTTTCTGAATTTGTCGTTATTTTCAGCTTACTACCTGTCCCTTTTCTTATCCCGAACTCAGGTTAAATAGACTAATAAGTGATCATATTAGGTGCTATCCACCTTTTTAGTTTTTTGAGTTGCTCGCTAGAGGAAATTGAAAAATGAAGGTACTGCCTTGACCCAATTGGCTACGAACACTCAACTTGCAGGAATGCGATCGCGCGATAGATAAAGCGATCGCTAAACCCAACCCCGAACCGCCAGTACGGCGAGAGCGATCGCTCTGCACGCGATAAAAACGATCAAAAATCCTTGCTTGGTGTTCTGGAGCAATCCCCATTCCTGTATCTTTAACACGAATAAAAGCGTATCGGTCATCGCGCTCTAAAATCACCGTAACTTTACCATCTGAGGGGGTGTGTTGAATGGCATTGACAATTAAGTTATAGACCAAACGATATAACTGGTCACCATCACCTTTTACGTGCAAAGGTTTATTTACCCTGATCTTAGAAGTCAGCGTTATCTTATAAGCGATCGCCAACGGTTCTAATTCCTCTACTAAGTCATCAACCAAATCATTTAAACAACAAAGTTGGCAGCGTAAAGGAATTGCTTTTCGATCCATGCGAGCTAACCATAGCAGATCTCCAACTAGTTGAATTAATCTTTTATTTTCTCGCTCGATCCTAGTTAAGATATCTTTTGTTTCTTGTCGATCTAAATCGACTAACAGTGCTGATTCTACCGTTGCTTGCGTGGCGGCTAAAGGAGTTCTCAGTTCATGTGCAGCATCTGCTGTAAACTGTTCTATTTGTTGATAAGAGCGGTAAATTGGTTGCATCGCTAAACCAGCTAGCCACCAACTTGCAAAAGCTACGATAGTTAATGAAATTGGTAATCCCAATAGCAAAACCAATTTTACGCCAGCGAGATAATCTTCAAAATCAGCAAGGCTGCGTCCAACTTGAAAATATCCCCAATCTTCTCTAGTTTGAGTATGCAGCGATAGAGAAATTTGGTGATAAATGTTATTGTGGCGATCGCTAAGAGTTTGCCAGGGTTCTTTGTTTAATGATTGTGGTAGTCCTTCTGGATAATCCCCAGCAATAGCGACTAAGCGTCCTAACGTATCATACAAGCGGGCATAGTAGTTACCTTGATCAACAGCAGAAAGAATGTGACGTTGCGAATTTAAACGCTTGTCAAGACAGCTAGTTCCAACTAAGCAGAAATTGGGTAGCAGTTCGCCAATAATTGGCTCGATTTGTCCTGGCTGCTTCAATTTTAGTTCTAGACTGTCGTGCAAAGTTCCCGCTACAGATTCTAATTCGTTGTCGAGGGCAACCCAATGAGCGTGCGAGATTGCTTTGTAGACTCCCATTCCCAGCAAACTCAAAATCAATCCCATTACTCCTGCATACCAGAGAGACAATGAAACGCGAGTTTTATTAAACAGTTTATTCTGTCTCATCATTTGTCTAGGTTCAATCGATATCCCAAACCGCGTAAAGTTTCAATTAAATTGGAGCAAGAGACTATTTCTAACTTGCGTCTGAGTAAACGTACTTGAGCAGCTACCACGTTGCTAAAAGATTCTGCATCCGCTTCCCAAAGTTGATTGCGAATCTGCTCGCTAGTGAGAATTTGGTTGGGATGCTTCATAAAATATTCCAGTAGCTGAAATTCTTTATTAGTCAATAAAACTTCCTGCTTGTCGCCTTTTGAGGGTAGATGATAAACGGTTTGACAGCTAAAGTCTAAAAGTAAGTTGCCTAACTGCAACTGTTGGGGTTGAATTTGGGGCGATCGCCTCTGTAATGCTCGTAATCTTGCTAATAACTCTGCCATGCCAAAAGGTTTGACTAAATAATCATCTGCACCCGCATCTAATCCAGTCACCTTATCCCTCATGCGATCTCTAGCGGTGAGCATCAACACTGGCAGGGGATTATTTTTAGCACGCAATTTTTTCAGTAATTCGATTCCTGACAAACCAGGCACTAACCAATCAAAAATCGCCAAGGTGTATTGCGTCCAATTGCTTTCTAAGTAACTCCAAGCGTCATTGCCGTTTTGTACCCAGTCAACTATATATTTATGGTGTTTGAGAGTGCGTTCGATCGCAGTACCTAAGTTTGGTTCGTCTTCGACTAGTAAAATTCTCATCTTATTAGGCTCAATGGTTCGGACATTTTTAAGAAGAGAGGAAAAAAGCCATCCATTCGATTAAGATCGTCTTGAGCTTGTTTTAGAGCGAATATCAGAGTGACTTCCTCTTCTGCTTTAACCGTAGGCGAAGAACTAGCCAGATTAACTTTTGTATCTCCAAAAGTTTTGGATCGCCAAAGCCCTTTTCAGTTCTCTTGGGTCTGGGTTGCTTACAATTAATTCTTCTAAGGTCATTTGTTTTTCTTAGAATCATACCTCATTTTTTTCTACAATCATTTAGGATTGCTACATATATGAAAACGTTTAAATCTTCTATTTCTTTTTGGCAACTGCTATTATTTTGGGGAGCTGGCAGCCTTAATTTAATAATAATACTTATACTTTTAAGTATTTGGCGTACAGGCGATCGCGCTTTTAACTTCATCGGAAACTTATTTAATATTCGGTCAGCTGAACCAAAAATTGAAAGATTGACACCGATTGTACAGCAAATCAAAAACATTCAAGAGTTATCTACGATAGTACAGACAATAGAAACAATTGTTCCCGCGTCCGCAGATCGTAAATTGGGCGATATATCTTTAGCGACTACTCGCTTACTTTATATTGCTAGAGGAGAAATTAGGGCAGGAGTTGATTTGAGTGAATTAAAAAACACAGATATTAAAATTAGCAACAACAATATTGAAATTGATCTGCCGGCCGCAAAAATATTAGATAGCAAAATTGATGTCAACCATTCTCGAGTTTATGACTATGACCGTGGGTTGTTTAATTTAGGACCCGATGTTGCCCCGCAACTCCAAACTTTAGCTCAGAGAAAAACTTTAATTGAAATTGTCAATACTGCCTGTAATGAAGGCATCTTAAATAGCGCAAATTTAAAAGCACAAGAAACCATAACTCAGCTTTTAGCTAATACTGGCTACCAACAGGTAACAATAAATACTACTCAGCCTAATTCATGTAAGATTACCAAGCAAAATACTGATCGACCTGACAAAATAAGCAGTAGATAAACAAATAAAACATTAAAAACTATTTTTGAAAGCAATAAGTTTTTACCAAAGTTATCATAAAAACAACCATTAATTTTTTGATTCATTAATCATTTATTTATGTTAATAAGTTGGCTTGGATAGTGCGATCACACTAATTTTTATTTCAGTAAATTTATCTATGAATAAATACTTACTTAATACATTTAAAATTAACTTATAATTTTATTTAATTGTAAATTTAAGTAGTTTTACTACTTACTATTTAAGATTTTATCAACAATAATAAGTCAAAAGTATCTACTTATTATTAGCTAAAAATGTCAGCAAACATAGCTGTTTGGTATTGGACAATTTCTTTAATGGTTTTTATTTATTGGTCTATGCTTTTTTATTTAGATAGAAGCACACCAAAAACCGACCTTATATCCTGGGGGGTCCTCTTAATCGCCCCTTTATTATGGCCAATCGTTTTGCCTTTATCTAGTTGGGAATTAAGTCGTAATACTCTGAAAAATTTTTATCTTAAGTCTTAGCAAATTAGCGCAGTTATAGCTGTGGTTCTATTCTATATTGAGGAATCTCTGGAGCTATACTTCCTCGATTGATTTTAGCTTGTAAGACGGAGGTTATTTTTACCTGTTACCTGATAGCCCATTTTTTCAAATAGTCTAGAGGTTAAAGCTTAAAGCTCAAAAATAAAACACCTCGCCTAATTTTGCTAGGGAGGTGTCGGCAAAAGACTAATTAGATTACTTGGAACTAAACTAATCTGGCTTTACATACCTTGAGCAACAAGCTGTGCTAAATCAACAACACGCTGAGAATAGCCCCATTCGTTATCATACCAAGCGACGACTTTAATCATGTCGCCATCCAAAACTAGAGTTAGTAAACTGTCAACAGTTGAAGAAACATCAGTACCTTTAAAGTCGGAAGATACTAAAGGTAAGTCGGTGTAGCCCAAAATCCCTTTTAGTTCGCCTTCGGCAGCTTTTTTGAGTGCTTCGTTAACTTCTTCAGCGATGGTTTTCTTCTCAACTTGAGCTACCAAATCAACCACAGAAACGTTAGGAGTAGGTACACGCAATGCGATACCATTTAACTTACCTTTAACTTCAGGATAGACCAGAGCCACAGCTTGGGCGGCACCAGTAGAGGTCGGTACAATGTTTTCTGCTGCTGCTCTGGCTCTTCTAAGATCACGGTGACTAGCATCTAAAATACGCTGATCTCCAGTATAACTGTGAGTAGTGGTCATCGCACCTTTAATAATACCAAATTGTTCGTTAATGACTTTAACAATAGGAGCTAAACAGTTAGTAGTGCAGCTGGCGTTACTAACGATATCATATTCACCAGGAGTATATTTATCAGCGTTAACGCCCATAACGTAAGTTCCGATGTTAGGACCACTTCCAGGGGCAGTGATTACTACTTTCTTAGCACCAGCTTGCAGATGTTTTCCTGCACCCTCAGCATCGCGGAAGACACCAGTAGCTTCAATAACAATATCAACATCCCATTCTTGCCAAGGCAAGTTCAGAGGATTGCGATCAGAGACGCATTTAATTGTTTTGCCGTTGACGATTAGAGAATTGGTATCATAACCAATGTCTGCATCTAAAACACCTAGCATAGTGTCATACTTCAATAAGTGAGAATTAGTCTTAGGATCAGAAGTATCATTAAGACCTACCAATTCTAAGTTGGTGTTTTCTCCCCTAGTTAGTAAGCATCTGACAAAATTACGTCCAATACGCCCAAAACCGTTAATTGCTACTCTAACCACTATTTTCTTGCCCTCTATTTTATTAGGTTAATAGATTAAAACATTCTTAATAAGACTCATCATATCGTAAAGTAAGCACAATTCAAGACCTTACTCTGAATCAATTTGAACATTCATCGGAGTAATATTCTAAGGCCGATAGTTAAGTCTACATTGAAAATCTTACAAAAATCTGATGGGATTGCCTTATTAGTAATTAAACAGCAGTATTTTTGCTTATTTTTCCCAAATATATAAATCTTAAACACTAATTTGATTGTTCATTCGTCCTTTTTTATACCTAAGTTAAAAAAATTCTTGTTATCATAGCCCGTATTGTTTAGAGCAAGGGGAATATATAGAATACTCCACGAAGTGAATCTAAGAGGATGTCTATCTAGGTGCGCGAGTTCAAAAGGTTTTGTGCAGGCATAAAGCCAAGCCGCTTATTAAGACATAATATTCTTCACCTCAAAACAAGGTAGTATTCTGTGACCCCTGGTTAGGATGTTTGTGCTATGCAGGAGACAAAAAAGTGGTAAAAGTAGATTTGAATGGTAGACCATTTCATTTTATTGGTATTGGCGGAATTGGGATGTCGGCTTTAGCCCAGATTGTTGCTCAACGACAACTACCAGTATCAGGTTCAGATCTATGTTCTAGCCATATTACCGATCGCTTGGAAGTATTGGGGGTCAAAATTTTTTATCGTCAAGAAGCGGCGAATCTTGATTTTTTCGTGCCGAAACCCGCTCAACAACGCCAACCAGTTCCAGCAGGGGCTAAATCGGCTACCTTGCCAGAAATTGAGGTTTTAGGTAATCGGGGTAATTATTTACCACAGGTTATTTGTTCTACAGCGATCGCGCTAACTAATCTTGAATACCAAGCAGCAGTCAAACTTGGTTGTCCTATTTTTCATCGTTCAGATCTCCTAGCTGCTTTAATCGAACAGTATCAGGGAATAGCAGTATCGGGAACTCACGGCAAAACTACCACCAGCAGTTTAATTGGCTATATGCTACTCAAAAGCGGTCTCAACCCCACAATTATTGTGGGTGGAGAAGTGGATGAGTGGAATGGTAATGCCAGGAGTGGACAAGGAGAGTATTTAGTAGCCGAAGCAGACGAATCTGATGGTTCTTTGATTAAACATCACCCCAATATTGGCGTAATTACTAATATTGAATTAGATCATCCAGATCGCTATCAGGATATTCAAGAAGTAGTTAAGATTTTTCAGACTTTTGCAGGTCAATGTAAGATTTTAATTGGCTGTATTGACGATCCAATTATTCGTGATGAGTTAGCTGTGACTATTAGCTATGGTTTAGACCCCAATTTGGCAGCAGATTATACAGCTAAAAATATTAGTTATCATGCTCAAGGAAGCAACGCCGAAATTTGGTTAAGGGGAGTATGTTTAGGAGAATTGCAGTTACCATTGTTGGGAGAACATAATCTGAGTAATGCTTTAGCAGCGATCGCTGTCGGACAACAAATAGGTTTAGAATTTGCCACAATTGCTACAGCATTAGCTACCTTTGGGGGGACAAAAAGACGATTTGAGCATCGAGGAGAAGCCAATGGAATTACCTTTATCGATGACTATGCTCATCATCCCAGCGAGATTAATGTCACTTTGGCTGCTGCCAGATTGAAAGTAGACGGTAATAATTCTCTAAAAAGAGTGGTAGCAATTTTTCAACCCCATCGCTATAGTCGCACCAAAACTTTTTTGCAGGAATTTGCCAATGTTTTAAATAATGCAGACATAGTAGTGATTACCGACATTTATAGTGCAGGAGAAACCAATACTTTTAATCTTAGCGGTGTAGATTTAGTTCAGGCGATCGCGCTTAAGCATCATAACGTTCACTATCATGCTGACGTAAATTCTCTTGCCGATTTTATTAAGCAAGAAATATTGCAGCCAGGAGATCTAGCTCTGTTTCTGGGTGCAGGTAATCTCAATCAAGCCATCCCTAAAACCATCTCATTGTATTAATTAGGATTAATTATTTAATCAGCTATTAGTAATTTTTTGAGTTTTGATCGGGAAATATTTAAATCAAAGTCACAAGCGTTAAAAAACTCGCCAAAATGCGTTCGAGAAGATATCATCAACCAACCTGAATGAATAATTGTCAACGGCTCGATTATTAATTAAATGAATAGCGATAATTTAATCCAGACTGGTGTATCTTTAGCGAGCCAAACATCTTATAAAGTTGGTGGTGCTGCTCAATGGTATGCTGCACCAAGAAACTGGAATGAACTCGAAGCAAGTTTTGCCTGGTATCAAAAACAAGATGTTCCTCTAACCTTGCTGGGTGCTGGTTCAAATTTATTAATTAGCGATCGCGGTTTGCCTGGATTAGTGCTTTCGACGCGATATTTCCGTGGTTATGAATTCAATCCAGAGACAGGTATTTTAGTGGCTGATGCGGGGGAGGCGATCGCTAAACTGGCCTGGAAAGCTGCTAAACGAGGCTTGAAGGGACTGGAATGGGCGGTAGGTATACCTGGGACGGTTGGCGGTGGCGTAGTGATGAATGCGGGGGCGCATACCTCCTGCATGGCAGATATTTTGGTCAGCGTTACTGTTTTATCGACCGATGGTACAGTTTCTGAATTAAAGCCTGAAGATTTAGCCTATAGCTATCGTACATCCAATCTACAGGGAGGCGATCAGATGGTAGTTAAAGCGACGATGCAGCTTGCACCTGGCTACACGAAAGCCGAAATCATGGAACTTTCCCATCAAAATTGGACGCAGCGCAAGACGACTCAACCTTATCATCTTCCCAGTTGTGGTAGTGTTTTCCGCAATCCGCAACCCCATGCAGCCGCCAGGCTAATCGAACAGTTGGGTTTAAAAGGTCACAAGATTGGCGATGCTCAAATAGCTCATCGTCATGCCAACTTTATTCTTAACTGCGGTACGGCTACCGCCAAAGATATATTTGAATTAATTCGTTATGCTCAAGAAAAAGTAGAATATCATTGGTCAGTATCTCTAGAGCCAGAAGTTAAGCTGCTCGGAGAATTCTAAATAACCGATCTCTAGGTTATGCTAATCGTTCTGATAAATTTCCCACTCACTAATAAAAAAACTAACTAAACAGATATGGCAGGAAAAGGATTTGGTCCACTAGGTAAAATGAAAGAGCTGGCTGATGCTTTTAAAAAAGCTCAGGAAGTACAGGCAGGAGCGCAACAACTCCAAAATGAATTGGAGCAGATGGAGATTGAAGGAACTAGCGAGGACGGATTAGTCAAAGTAGTCATGAGTGGCAACCAAGAACCCCGTCGTGTAGAAATTTCACCCGATGCGATGTCTCAAGGAGCAGAAGCTCTTTCGGCATCTGTCTCAGCAGCAATGCAGTCTGCTTATGAACAGTCTACAGATTTAATGCGTGGGCGCATGGAAGAACTTACTAGTGGTTTGAACCTGCCTGGAATGTAGGTTTTGGTAATTAATCCTCTCAAAAGGGATAATTTTATTCTCATCATCTTGTCTTTTACCCAAAGCAAAAGTGTTGATCGGGTAAAAAATATTCTGACAAGAGTTTTAAAATAGAGACGCTCGCTCGCTGTTGACTATTGAGAGTTGGCTAAATTTACCAAGGACGTTCTGCGGAGCGTCTTCTTTTATTTAAAATATTATAATTAAGTATTAAGAAATATAAATTTAATTATATGGCGATCGCTTTTCAAAGTAGGCAAAAATCTGCTGTCGTAGTTGTTGGGGCTGGTATCGGTGGATTGACTACGGGAGCATTATTAGCCAAACGCGGTTATCAGGTAAAGATTTATGACCAAGCGATTGTGCCAGGAGGATGCGCCTCTAGCTTTAAGCGTCGGGGTTTTACCTTTGATGTGGGGGCAACTCAGGTAGCGGGGTTAGAGCCTGGAGGAATTCATCACCGCGTTTTTGAAGAATTAGCAATTCAACCGCCGACGGCTACCTATTGCGATCCTGCCTGTGCTGTATTCTTACCAGGAGAAACCGAGCCGATAAACGTCTGGCGGGATAGGGACAAGTGGCAAGAAGAGAGACAAAGACAGTTTCCAGGAAGTGAACCATTTTGGAATTTATTAAATCGTTTATTTGCAGCAAGCTGGCGTTTTCAGGGACGAGATCCAGTCTTACCTCCCCGTAATCTTTGGGATCTGTGGCAACTAGTTTCAGCAGTTAGAGCAGATACTTTAATTACCGTGCCGTTTACCTTGATGACCGTGACCGATGCCCTAAAGCTATATGGCTTACACGAAGATAAACGACTCAAAACTTTTTTAGATCTGCAATTAAAGCTTTATTCCCAGGTAGGGACAGACGAGACGGCTTTGTTATATGCAGCTACAGCGTTAGCGGTTTCTCAATCCCCTCAAGGACTATTCCATCTTCAGGAAAGTATGCAGGTACTAAGCGATCGCCTAGTAACAGGTTTAGAAAAGTATGGTGGTAAGCTATTGATGCGTCATAGCGTCGAACAAATTCATACAGCGTCAGGGAAAGTCACGGGAGTAACTGTTCGTAACCAGAAAACTGATGAAACCTGGATAGAAGAGGCGGATGAAGTAGTGGCAAACGTTACCGCTCAAAATTTAGTCAAGTTGACTGACGATAAATCTCTTAGCAATTATCAACGTCGAGTCGAAAAACTGCCTCAACCATCAGGGGCATTTGTAATTTATTTAGGAGTCAAACGAGAAGCAATTCCCGCAGACTGTTCTCCCCATCTCCAGTTTCTTTACGAGCAAGATGAAGTAATTGGCGAAAATAACTCCCTGTTTGTTTCTGTAAGCAAGCCAGGGGATGGACGCGCACCCGAAGGGCAGGCAACGCTCATTGCATCTTCTTTTACCGATGCCGATCTGTGGTGGAAGGACGATCTTGACTATGAGCAGATTAAACAACAGTATACCGAAGAGGCGATCGCTCGTTTAAGCTCATATTTTGACCTCACTCCCGAAAATATTGTCTACGCTGAAGCAGCAACCCCCCGAACCTTTGCTAACTATACCGCTAGAGCCAAAGGTATCGTCGGCGGATTAGGACAGCGCATTTCTACTTTTGGGCCTTTTGGCTTTGCTAACCGCACTCCCATTAAGCATCTTTGGCTTGTGGGAGATTCTACCCACCCAGGAGAAGGTACGGCAGGGGTAAGTTATTCTGCTTTGACAGTGACTAGACAAATCGAAGCGAGTAGTAAAAGTCTATAGATGCTTGCCATTGGCTGCCAAAAATCCTTGTTCTAAAATGCCGATCGCGTCACAATATAAGAAAGTATTTATACTCAGATAATTATTCTCTTGAAAATTTATACAGAATGTTAGTACAACCAGAAACTACTAAAGCAGACTCCCTCGATCTCAACTGTGACATAGTCATTGTGGGCGGTGGCATTGTGGGGACGACTCTGGCCACAGCACTAAAAGATTCTGGCTTAAATATTATCTTGATTGAAGCTCGACCCCCAGAGGTAACCGCAGCTAAAACCCAAGCTTATGCCCTTTCTCCCCTATCTAGACGTATTTATGAAGGAATTGGCGTATGGAAGGATATATTTCCCTATATTGGGAAATATCAGCATATTAGTCTAACTGATGCCGATTACCCTCAAAAAGTTGAGTTTGAAACCCAAGATTTACCAGGAGAATATTTGGGTTATGTGGCGCAGCACAACATAGTTATTACTGCCCTACATAAACATCTGGCCGACTGTCCTAACGTTACCTGGCTTTGTCCAGGGGAGGTGATTAACCTCACTACCGAAAAAGGTGTTTCAACGGTAGAAGTAAGAGTTAACGGAGAACAGCGTTTAATCAAAACTAAACTGGTTGTGGGGGCAGACGGAGCGCGATCGCACATTCGCAGCTTAGCAGGAATTAAAACTCGTGGTTGGAAATATTGGCAATCCTGTGTGGCATTTACCATTAAGCATACTGCCTCAGAAAACAATACTGCTTTTGAACGTTTTTGGCCGACTGGCCCGATGGGAGTCCTGCCGTTACCAGGGAATCAGTGTCAGATTGTTTGGACACAACCCCATGCCAAAGCTAAAGCTTTAGCTGAACTAGATGATGCGGCTTTTTTGGCTAAACTACGAACCTGTACAGGAGATGTTTTAGGAGATTTAGAATTAGTTAGCCAACGTCTCGTTTTTCCAGTGCAGCTAATGCAGTGCGATCGCTATATCAAGTCCCGCTTAGCTTTAATCGGTGATGCGGCTCACTGTTGTCATCCCGTTGGCGGACAAGGTTTAAACATGGGCATTCGGGATGCTGCTAGTTTAGCGCAGGTACTACAGACTGCTCACGAGCAAGGACGAGATATCGGTACAGTCAAGGTTCTCAAACGCTATGAAGGTTGGCGAAAACTGGAAAATTTAGCCATACTCGGCTTTACTGATTTGTTAGATCGAATATTTTCTAACAATTGGTTGCCAATAGTTGTCCTGCGCCGTTGGGGATTATGGCTGATGAGCTATTTTAAACCCTTAAGGATTTTTGCTCTGCGCCTGATGACAGGTTTACTAGGTAGAACACCAAAGTTAGCTCAACGCTAAGTAGATCGACTTATTGAGCATTTATTCAGTCCCAGATAATCTCTTATTTGGTCAGTCTGACAATTGCGATCAATGTTATTATCAGAGACTGTAATCGAGGCACAATTACAGCTTAAAGCTGGGAAAAAACATTTGTTTTTCGGTAATTTTAATTATCAGTAACTAACTACAAACAGAAGCTCGCACACTATGATTCACGATATATTCATGCCCGCCCTCAGTTCCACAATGACCGAAGGTAAGATTGTTGAGTGGACTAAATCTCCTGGAGACAAAGTAGAAAAAGGGGAAACGGTCTTAGTAGTAGAGTCGGACAAAGCCGACATGGACGTTGAATCTTTTAACGAAGGTTACCTGGCAGTTATCTTAGTCGAGGCGGGACAAGAAGCTCCTGTAGGCAGTGCGATCGCTTTGGTAGCCGAAACTGAAGCCGAAATTGAATCAGCTAAACAACAAGCGGTGAATCATGCCAAAGGCGGAAGCAAACCAGAACAAGCAGCCCCCGTAGCAGTTACCGCCCCAGTAGAAGTTAGTACTGCTAATGTATCCAGCAATGGTAATAGCTCGGGCAGAACTATTGCTTCACCCAGAGCAAAAAAATTGGCGAAACAGTTGGGTGTGGATTTAAAAACTCTTCAAGGAAGTGGTCCTTATGGCAGAATTACGGCGGGAGATGTCGAACAAGCCTCAGGTAAACCTGTAAGCACTCCTGCTGCGACTCCTATAGGCTTTGTCCCTCAGGCTACTGCTAACTCTGCACCTGCTGTCGTGGCTGCCCGTGTTACTCCTAGTGCTGCTCCCTCAACTGCTGCTGCTCCAGCCAAGGTTAATCCTGGTGAAACTGTACCCTTTAATACTCTACAAAAAGCGGTGGTACAAAACATGGTGGCAAGCTTGCAAGTGCCTATCTTCCATGTGGCTTACACCATTACTACTGATGCTTTAGATAAACTTTATCAACAAATTAAACCCAAGGGCGTTACGATGACGGCGTTATTAGCCAAGGCGATCGCCGTTACCTTACAAAAACATCCTGTGGTTAACGCTGGCTATACTCCCGATGCCATTAGCTACAACTCCGAAATTAATGTTGCTATAGCAGTAGCTATGCCCGATGGTGGACTAATTACTCCCGTATTGCGTAATGCAGATCAACTGGATATTTATTCTCTCTCGCGCACTTGGCAAGATTTAGTCGCTCGCGCCCGAGTCAAACAACTCAAGCCTGAAGAATATACTACTGGAACATTTACTCTTTCTAATTTGGGAATGTTTGGAGTCGATAATTTTGATGCTATTTTGCCTCCAGGACAAGGCTCAATCTTAGCCGTTGGTGGCTCAAAACCTCAATTGGTAGCTGATGATTCAGGCATGATGGGAGTAAAACGCCAGATGAAGGTGAATATTACTTCCGATCACCGTATTATTTATGGCGCACAGGCAGCAGCTTTCTTGAAAGATCTGGCGACTTTAATTGAAACTGACGCTCAATCTTTGACGCTTTGAAAAAAGCGATCGGCTTTAAGCTTGAGAATTATAGGAAAAAAAATGTTATTGTGTCTTTTTCCCTATGAAATAATAACCAAAGACTGATTTATAACAGCCTATACAGTTCAATTGACGAGCAAACCAAAATGAGCGAGCGGTTTCTCTACGAAAAATCTGTGGCATATCAAGAATGTTTGATTATTCCCTTTGTTTTTAGCTGCGTTGATGGTCAAAATATCTACTCTTATTCTCTATTATCAGAGCAAGGCTACACCAGCATCTTGCACCAAGCAGTAAACCCTGCCCAGCTGTATTCTGGTACACTACAAGGGATTGTAACGATCGCCCAACAACATTTAGATAGCCAAATAATTTTAGAAGGATCGGGCTATTTTTGGCAGCGTTATACCTATCATCACAATCTAATTGTGATCCATCAAGAAGCTAACAAGTGTTTTTACGACCACTACGCACCCAACAAGTTAGTTAACATCGCTGCGCCCAAAATATTTAGTTGTCCATTAGACTGCATCGCCTGGGTTAAGTCAGGACTACAGCGCAACCAAGATGTTTAGATTAATTTGCTTCTTTGACAATTACAAAAGGCTGGACAATCAAAGCCGTGAATTCTTTCTGTGGTGTCTGATTCCAGTTGGTAAGTTGTTGGGAAGTTGGCTTAGCAATAAATTGTTCGCCAATCCATCGCTGAACTGAAGGGGTATTGTCTTGCGCGATCGCTACTGCTACTTCCGAAAGATCCAACTCATCTTTAACTACGATAATGGCATCTCTTTTGGCATGAGGCTGCAAATCTTGCCAAGAAATACTGGCAACATCTTTTTCTAATTTCTCTTTGAAACCTGGCATAGTCAATTAGCTTGCTATCTACTTCAAGTTATCTTAAGGCTCTGCTGGCAAATTTAGCAAATTAGCTATCTGTCTTGTAAGTTATTCGAACACAGATCACTAAAGCTGAGTGATAACCGTACTGGTAAAACTAGAGCGAAAATACAATAATATATGTATAAACAATTACACACCGTTCATCTCTCTAACCAAAAATTAGTCAGACGGAAGTAGGAGAAATCTCTCGAAGGAACGCACTGTATAAAGTTGATCTTGAGAGGCAACTATTATGGATACAGCTAACATCGATTTATTCTGGCTACTGAGCATTGTAACTATTTTTACGGCGATTATGTCTCCCACGCTTTGTTGGGTTCTAACAGCTAAACATCGTTCAATTAAACCTCAGTAAATACAATAATAGACTCTAAAAGGGGGTGACGATATTACCCCCTTGTTTTATGACTGTTTAGACAATCTATTTTCCGACTTGTTTTAATCTGGCAATTTTTACCTTTAACTCTTCTACCATCGTTAATAAATCGCTTTGAGCGATCGCCTGTTGTTCTCCTGATGCCAACCATTTCAAGTTAACGGTATTATTCTCCGCTTCTGCATCGCCTAAAATCAAACAAGCAACTGCACAACTGCGATCGGCTCTTTTAAACTGTTTACCAAAAGCACTACTGCTTAAATCTAGTTCGACACTCAAGCCTAAGTTACGTAACTTCTGGGCTAAGAATAATCCTTGAGCTTCTGCTGCTTCACCACGAGAAATAATATATATATCGGGAATATTAACAGGATTAGATTCTAGCTGTTGCAATAGCAATACCAATCTTTCCATGCCAATTGCCCAACCCACCGCTTGAGTTTGAGGACCACCTAGTTCTTTGACCAAACCGTCATAGCGTCCACCACCACATACTGTTGCCTGTGCGCCCAAGTCAGCCGATTTGATCTCAAAAGCAGTGTGAGTATAGTAGTCCAACCCCCTCACTAGGCAGTGATTAATCTGATACTTAATCTTCAAGTCAGTTAATAACTGCAAAACCAGATCAAAGTGTTTTTTTGATTCTGTACTCAAATTT
Source organism: Pleurocapsa sp. (assembly GCA_050330395.1). Taxonomy (GTDB): domain Bacteria; phylum Cyanobacteriota; class Cyanobacteriia; order Cyanobacteriales; family Xenococcaceae; genus Waterburya. The sequence continues at coordinate 14,614 of JBHJNW010000136.1, read as the reverse complement.
TCAGTAATTTTAGGCGCATTTTGAGCAATTTCTTGAGTTTTGGGGTCTTTACTATCTAATATTCGTAGAGGATTACGGGTTAATCGCTCTTGTGAATCTGGGTCTAAATCATCTTGATAAGGTTCGAGATAGCTAACCAAAGCTTCGCGATAATGAGCGCGATCTTGACTATTACCTACCGAATTGATATCTAAATCCAAATTTTTTAACCCCAAAGTTCGCAAAATGTCAGTAGCTAAAGCGATAACTTCTACATCTGCACGAGGAGCGTCACAACCCAGTAATTCCAGCCCAACTTGATGAAACTGACGCTGACGACCAGCTTGTGGCCGTTCATAACGAAACATCGGGCCAGCATACCACAGTCGCTGTACACCTCCTTGGGCATGAAGCTGATTTTGAATATAAGCTCTGACTACTCCTGCCGTACCTTCAGGTCTAAGGGTGATAGATTTATCTCCTCGACTACTAAAAGTATACATCTCTTTCCCTACTACATCAGTCGCTTCCCCAATCCCGCGCTCAAATAATGCCGTCTGCTCAAAAATAGGTACACGAATCTCTTGGTATACTGCTCGACCAAGCACTTCCCTGACCGTTGCTTCAATTAACTGCCAGTAGCCAACTTCCTCTGGCAGAATATCTCTTGTTCCTCTTAATGCTTGAATCATTGATTAATTATTTTAAATAAAACCGTAAATAGCTATGAACTATTAGCTCCTAGCTGTTGAAAGATGACTAGATCACTAAACAATAGTTATGATGTCTTTTGACAATGTAAATCAAGGTCATTATCTTAAGGCACTACAAGACAACCTCATTTTTGTATTAAGCAAAGCTTGATAATACTATGGTAGCTATCTCAAGTCCTTAGTATCGTTGATTATCGGTGATATTTAAACAATCCTCCGCCCACTCATCTTCAGCTAATTTAACTGATGTCCAGTTAGTTCCACAAAAATATCTTCCAAATTAGAATCACGGATCATTACTCCACTTTTATCGCTCAAAGATTCTAGATAAGTGTTTGCTGCTTTTGTGTCTGGAAAAAACTGACTTTCTAATCGATCGCCTGTTTGTTTAAGCGCGATCGCTTTGCCATATTGCTCGCGAAACTGCCTTAGCGTTCCTAGTCCGATTAGTTTACCAGTTTCCATAATACCGATGCGTCCAGGTTTGCCGTTACCCGAACGTGCGCACAGAAATTCTACTTCCTCCATGTAATGACTGGTAATGACAATAGTCATCCCTTGACGGTTTAAATCTTGAATAATTGTCCACAGGCGACGGCGGGCCTGCGGATCTAAACCCACCGTCGGTTCGTCTAAAAACAAAATATTCGGTTGATGAAGTAACGCCCTGGCAATTTGTAAACGACGTTTCATGCCGCCAGATAAAGTTTTGACTAACGAATCTCGGCGATCGCTCAAGCCGACATATTCTAGCCAAAGATTGATTCGCTTTTGTCTTTCGGGGTTAGCAATATGGTGCATTCTGCCATGGAATTCTAAATTTTCCCAAACAGATAATTCTCCATCAACACTAATTTGCTGCAAAACAACGCCAATACTTCTCCTGACTAAATTACGATCGCGAGATACATCATAGCCGGCAACTTCAATTTTGCCTTGATTTGGCTGTGTTAGAGTGATTAACATCCGAATTGTGGTTGATTTTCCCGCTCCATTTGGTCCTAAAAGACCAAATATTTCCCCTTCTTCTATAGTTAAAGAAAGATTGTCAATCACTAAATTCTTATTGTATATGTTGTCAACATTGGATAATGTTACCGCTGCATTGTTCATTGATATTTACAATTTTTATCTAAAAAGCAAAAAACAATTATCAAAGATAATGCTATTATCTTTTCAAGCCATTTTATTAATACTGCTAACAACAACTTGATTCAATCTTTAAACTTATAAACGAAATTAATAGCTAGAATTATTAGCGTCACCATAACTCTCGGTTTTTTCGATCTCTTGGAGCGTTTTCCATCCTGGTAGCCATAGGGCATCATCCTTAAGCTGAGACGCATTAACCCAAAAGCGGGTTTGAGAATCGCAAGATGCTACCATCTCGGCAAAGATCCATTTTCCCTGATTTTGGCGATTGGTTACCTGAAAATGTCTCCACCCCCATGTTTTTTGCTTGGCCGTCCATTTTGAACCAATTAAGTAGGGGAACTTTCGTTTTTGTTTTTTCGACATTTTAACCTCAAGAGACAATAATGTTAGTCTAGTCGCAATAATCTATTTCTTTTCATTGTGATATTTTTATGAAAATTACCTCTGTTTTGTATCAATTATTTTTAGAACGAGTTAATAGCTACAGCGCGATCGCTTTATCTTTCTGTTTGGCTTTGGCATCGTCTCCAGTAATTGCTCAGGACAACACCATCGAATTACAGAATACAAATTCAGGACAATCATCAACCGAACCCCAACAATTTAACTATCGAGAGTTACCTCCCCTAGAAAACCAGGCCAGTCCTGCATCTAACCCAGCACCAAATACATCTGCTCTACCGCCAGCCAACGTAGAATTTGCGACTGAGGAAACTGACTATACCTTGGGAGCTGGCGATATGATCAATCTCAACATCTTTCAGGTAGAAGAATATAGCGGACAATATCCTGTTTTAGTAGATGGTACTATTAGTTTGCCTCTAGTGGGTCGAGTTGATGTTAGAGGTTTGAGTCTTAAGCAAACTTCCGATGTAGTCTCCAAACAATATGCAACCTATCTCAAAAGACCAATTATTACTGTTGGTTTAGTGGCACCTCGTCCTTTAAGAATTGGTATTGCGGGGGAAGTAGCAAATCCAGGAGCTTACGAGGTTGCTCTAACTGCTGATAGTCCTCAGTTTCCTAGCATCACTAATATCTTAGAACAGGCTGGCGGTATTACTACGATTGCTGACGTGCGTAACGTGAGAGTGACCAGACAAAACAACGGCAAAGAAGTTGTTTATAATGCTAATCTTTGGGATCTATTGACCAAAAATCAAATTAGGCAAGATATTTCTCTCAGAGATGGCGACACGATCTTTGTTCCGACAACTGCCGAGATTAATACTGCTGAACTAGAAAGTTTGGCTGAAGCTAGCTTTGGCTTACAATCAGACAGACCGATTAAGATAGCAGTAGTAGGAGAAGTGTATCGTCCAGGTTCTCACTTTATTCAACCCGAACTACTCAGCCGAGAAAACAATACTGGAGCGAACCGAGGAAAGCAACCATCAATTCCTCCCAGACTTTCTCAGGCCATTGGTGCTGCTAATGGTATTAAACCTCTAGCAGATATTAAACAGGTACAGGTTAAACGCACTGCCTGGAATGGCGAAGAGAAGATTATTGCGGTAAATCTCTGGGAAGTTATTCAATCTGGAGATACTAGCCAAGATATTATTTTGCAAGAAGGAGATAAAGTTCTGATCCCTCAGGCAACTGCCCCTACCGAAGAAGAAAGGCGACAACTGGCATCAGCTACTTTTTCACCAGCCACAATCACCGTTAATGTCGTAGGAGAAGTAGTTACCCCAGGTCCAGTGCAAGTAGAACCAAACACTCCGCTCAACCAGGCTATTCTAGCTGCCGGTGGATTTGATAGTCAGCGTGCCAACAGCAAGGAGGTGGAACTAGTTAGCCTCAAGCCAAACGGTACGGTAGATCGGCGTAAAATTCAGGTTGATTTAGGCGCGGAAGTCAATGAGCAAACCAATCCAGTTCTCGGTCAAAACGATGTAGTGGTCGTTGGTCGTTCTGGTTCAACCACCGCTACTGACAATCTGGGTAAAGTAACTAGTCCGTTGGGAGGACTATTTGGTCTGTTTAATGCCATCTTTTAGGTAAGAATGTGCTGGCAAATGTTAGCCCATTGCTTGACTGCTGTATTTGGCAGTGGCAATGGGCTGTTATGCGACTAATTTAACCTAATCCGTGTTGTGAGGATTAATAAAATAATGCCCGATAGAAGTTCAGATCGTTCTACTTATCTTCCTTTAAAAGATGAAAATGGTAATGGGATTGGTTTCAGAAATGGAAACGATACTTACACCTATTCTTTACCTGTAGCTGATCAATCAGGAGAAGAAGGAGATAGTATCGATCTACGGCAATTAACCAGTATAGTTAAACATCGTCTGCGTTTAATTTGTGCTGTAGTCGCTGGCGTAACTGCTATATCGGCAATTATAACTTTTAATCAAGAGAGCAGATATGAGGGTAGTTTTAAACTTTTGGTTGAGCCGGTAGCAGAAGAAAAAGAGGATACTCTTTCAATATTGCAGCAGGATTTAGGTGGATTAGATTATGAAACTCAAATCGAAGTATTGCAAAGCCCTCGCGTTCTCGAACCAATAGTCAAGAATCTGTCAACTAAATATTCAGAAATCGAATATGATGAGTTGATCAAGCCGAAAAAGTCGCCTCTAAAAATTGAGCAGCTCAACAAAACTAAAATCTTAGAAATATCTTACGTTGACAACGAGCCAGATAAAATTCAGTTTGTTTTAGACAATCTATTAGAAGCTTACCTACGTTATTCTTTAGAAGAAAGAAGAGTAGAGGTGAGACAAGGCATTGATTTTGTTGAGAGTCAATTACCAGAGGTAAGGTCAAGAGTTGACGAGTTGCAGGGTAAGCTACAAGAATTTCGCCAGCAATATAATCTATTAGATCCAGAACAACAGGCAAACATATTAGCTCAGCAACAGGTTGGTTTTGAGCAAAAATACTTTAATACTCAGGCTGAATTAAAAGAAACAAAATCTTTATATGCCCTGCTTAGAAATCAGTTGGGATTAGAACCGCAACAAGCATTAGCGGCTAGCTATCTGAGTGAATCACCTCGATATCAAAATTTGCTCAATGAGCTACAGCAAGTAGAAGTAGAGCTAGCGAAAGAATCTTCGCGCTTTTCAGACCAAAATCCAGTTGTTCAAGCTTTGGAAGATAAAAAGACTCGTTTATTTACACTGCTTCAACAGGAAGCCAGTGGAGTTTTGGGTCAAAATTTGACCAATACAGTAGAAAACACGGCAAATTTAACTTCTCCTAGCTCTTTACGCTTGGGACTAAATCAAAAATATATTGAAGCAGCTAATCAAATTGAAATACTCGAGCTGAGAGAACAGGTTTTACAAGAAGCGATCGCTGATTTGAATAGCTTGACCAAGCAAATGCCGGTTATCGCCCGTCAATACACTGATTTAAATAGACAGCTAATTGTAGCTAACGAGAGTTTAAACCGCTTTTTAACTGCTCAAGAAGAATTACAGCTTCAAGGAGCGCAACAAGCACTTCCCTGGCAAACCATTTCCCAACCAAGCATTTCACCAGAGCCAATATCTCCTAATCCTGGTCGCAATCTAGCGCTAGGTCTAGTTTCGGGTCTAATGCTAGGTTGTGCTGCTGCATTATTGGCAGAACGTCTCGATCCAGTCTTTCACTCTTCAGAAGAGCTAAAAGAGATGATCAAATTGCCCATATTAGGTTTGATTCCAGTGCAAAAAGATCTTAAACCTTTAGATGAATTATCAGCAGCACCGACAAAAGAAAAAACGAATTTGCCCCAGTTACAAATTGGTAATAATACGCTCAACTTTAATCGATCTTTTAAATCTTCGGAAAAGTCTAGTGGCGATCGCCAACAGCAATGGTATGGTGCTTCTCCTTTCTTAGAATCTTTTCGCTCTCTTAATACTAATATCAAGCTTTTAGGCTCTGATACTTCAATTCGCTCTTTTGTAATTAGTTCTTCGATTCCCTCAGAAGGAAAATCGACTGTTTCTTGTCATTTAGCCCAGGCAGCAGCAGCAATGGAGCAAAAAGTATTGTTGATCGATGCTGATTTGCGTCGTCCTCAAGTTCATCGCTGGATTGGGATTGAAAATCAAGAAGGCTTGAGTAATGTTTTAGCTACTGGCTTGGAGGTCGAAGAAGCAATTGTCAAAGTTCCTCAATGGGAAAATTTATCTATAATCACGGCTGGAGACATTCCCCCAGATCCGACTCGTTTGCTTTCTTCTCAAAAAATGTATGCTTTAATGGATCATTTAAGAAATAGTAGAAAGTATGACTTAATTATTTACGATACTCCACCAATCTTAGGCTTTGCTGATGGTAGAATCTTATCAAGTCGTACTGATGGAGTAATCTTGGTAGTCAGAATTGGCAAAACAGATCGTTCTTTACTTAAGCAAAATATTGATAATATTAAGATGTCTAACGTGCCTGTTTTGGGAGTCGTGGCAAATCAGGTCAACCGCACTACTAGCTCTTATCATTACTATAGTCATTACTATGCCGACCGTAAGTAGAAAAGTTTCTAGTCAGCAAGCTAAAACTTGCCATGTATTTTAAAATATTCCTTTAATCATCAATCTGAATTTAATTTTTAATTAGTGAACTTGCCAGTTATTTCCTCGACCTTTTTTTTGACCTTATTGATGCTGATCGGATTATTTTTCTTCATTCGCGCTTCAGTCAAAGATCGTACTAAGCAAATGCAACTTATTCCTGATGAATCAGAAGATATTTTGCTTAAAAAACTGCAAGAGTATTTTGAAGCCAGGGCTTACCGACTAACCGCCGTCAATGTAGAAAATAAGCAGATTGCTTTTAAAGGATTTGTCAAACCTAGCCTTTTCTTAGCTATATTGTTAAGTTTTTTAGCAGTAGTAGGTTTATCTTGTCTAGCTTTGGTGCTATTTTTATTGTTTCCTGATGTTAAAAATGTATTTTGGCTGTTAGTTTTGATTGCACCTTTAGCTGGCGTTTTTTATTGGCGCAAAGCTGGTCGCTGGGAAGAAATATTATTACAGGTCACATCTAAAACGGATAGCCCTAGCTTAGTTACCGTTACTGCTCATCGAGATGAATTGATTCAACTACAGGAAAATCTGTCTGTGCAAACAGTGGATTGAATTAACTGCATTTATTTTACATTCCCCACTGTTTTAGGCTGGGGATTTTTTAATTAAAGACGTTGCTCGCTCAAACATTTTGACCAACTATTCCATCCAAGTGGCGAGCGCATAAATAAATTTTCAGCTTAGGCTTGACTCTCTAGTCTACTAGAGAGTTTAAACTAATTTCAGCATTAAATAAATAAAATAATCAAACGTCAGAGAAGCGATGCGGCTGGTTATCCTCCTGCTTAAATTAAATTAACTTTCCCAAAACCATGAATACCAGGACAAATCTAGAGAAGATCAATCTTAAACTTCGGGGGATGAGTTGTGCTGCTTGTGCTAGCAGTATTGAAGAGGCGATTAACCATGTGCCTGGAGTAGCCGAGTGTAATGTAAACTTTGGTGCCGAACAAGCTGCGATTAAATACAATCCTCGCCAAACTAGCATTGAGGATATTCAAGATGCAGTAGCAGAAGCAGGATATTCTGCTTACTCTTTACCAGAACAAGCAATGATGACGGGAGAAGATGATGCTGAAAAAGCTGCTCGTAAGGCAGAATCTCGTGATTTAAAACTAAAAATGATTGTCGGTGGTGTCATCAGCTTGATTTTAATCTTTGGTTCGCTACCGATGATGACAGGCTTACATTTGCCCTTTATTCCTGCATGGTTGCATAACCCTTGGCTACAATTAATTCTAACTACACCTGTACAGTTTTGGTGCGGTTACAGATTTTATATCGGTGCCTGGAAAAGTTTTAAACGTCATACTGCTACGATGGACACTCTGATTGCTCTAGGTACGAGTGCAGCCTATTTTTATTCTTTATTTGCTACCGTCTTTCCTGGTTTCTTTCTCAATCAAAGATTAATGCCAGAGGTATATTACGAAACCGCCGCCGTAATTATTACGATGATTTTACTCGGACAGTGGTTTGAAAATCGTGCCAAAGGACAAACCTCAGAAGCAATTCGGCAATTAATGGGTTTACAGGCTAGAGATGCCAGAGTAATACGTAACGGTAGAGAAATAGACGTACCGATCAACGAAGTACAGATTGACGACATTATCTTAGTACGCCCTGGAGAAAAAATTCCTGTTGATGGCAAAATAATTAGCGGTAGTTCTACCATTGATGAAGCAATGGTGACGGGGGAAAGTATTCCTGTTCAGAAACAGCCAGGGGATGAAGTAATTGGCGCAACGATTAATAAAACAGGTAGTTTTAAATTCAAAGCGACGAGAGTTGGTACTGATACAGTATTGGCCCAGATAGTTAAACTGGTACAAGATGCCCAAGGTTCAAAAGCACCTATTCAAAGACTAGCCGATCAAGTTACTGGTTGGTTTGCTCCTGTAGTAATTGCGATCGCCATTGCGACTTTTGTTCTCTGGTTTATCTTTATGGGGAATGTTTCTCTCGCCCTGATTACTACCGTAGGAGTGCTAATCATCGCCTGTCCCTGTGCGTTGGGTTTGGCTACTCCCACCTCGGTAATGGTAGGTACGGGTAAAGGTGCCGAAAACGGAATTTTAATTAAAGGTGCCGAGAGTTTAGAATTAGCTCACAAAATTCAAACTGTTGTTTTAGATAAAACTGGCACGATTACCGAAGGTAAACCGACTGTTACTAATTACAGTACGGTTACAGGTACTAATAACGATGCAGAACTTAAGCTGTTGCGTTTAGTTGCAGCAGTCGAACGTAATTCCGAACATCCTTTGGCTGAATCAGTAGTTAGATACGCTCAATCACAAGATATTAAACTTAGCGAATGTGATGATTTTCAAGCGCTCGCTGGTAGCGGCGTACAGGGTAGAGTTGCAGGTAATTTAGTCCAAATCGGTACTCGACGCTGGCTGTCTGAACTGGGTATCAAAACTGATACTTTACAACCACAAAAAGATATTTGGGAAGCAGAAGCCAAAACCGTAATTTTGATTGCCGTAGACAGTAAACTAGCAGGCATTATGGGGATTGCCGATGCTGTTAAACCTTCTTCCACCGCAGCAGTTAAGGCATTACGTAACCTGGATTTAGAAGTAGTAATGCTGACAGGAGATAATCAAAAAACCGCCGAGGCGATCGCCCGTCAAGTGGGTATAATTAGAGTAGAAGCAGAAGTACGCCCCGACCAAAAAGCAGCCAAAGTAAGACAACTACAGCAAGAAGGAAAGATAGTTGCCATGGTAGGGGATGGCATTAATGATGCTCCTGCACTAGCTCAAGCAGATGTGGGGATAGCGATTGGTACGGGAACGGATGTGGCGATCGCCGCGAGCGATATTACCCTGATTTCGGGAGAATTACAGGGTATTGTTACCGCAATACAGTTAAGTAAAGCAACGATCAATAATATTCGTCAAAATCTTTTCTTTGCCTTTATTTACAACGTCTTAGGCATTCCCATCGCAGCAGGTATTTTATTTCCTTTCTTTGGTTGGTTACTCAACCCAATTATTGCCGGAGGTGCGATGGCGTTTAGTTCGGTTTCGGTGGTAACTAATGCTTTGCGTCTACGAAATTTTAGTCCATCGCGATCGAGATCGTAATTAAACGGAAAAATTTAAATAATATTCATAATATTCAACAGTGTTCAACAGTGTTCAATAGTGTTCAATAGTGTTCAACAAAACTAAAATTTTAGGTAACCTTGCTGGATTAGGCTTTTTGCTAACTTTGGCTACCGATAACGCATTAGCGCAAATGGAAGTACAAATGCCCGCAGCTAGTGGCGAACAAACGAGCCAGTTTCAGAAAATAGAACAGCCCATAGGTTTAAAACTAGCTGTTGCTTTAGGTGGTTTGGGCTTAATTGGTGCAGAACTCTGGTGGTTTATGTTTAGCAAAACTAAATCTCAAAAAGCACGGCTAGCACAAGGAATTCAAGAAGTAGATATTGTGGTAGATGGTGGTTATATACCCGATAGAATCGAAGTCACTGCTGGCGAACCAGTTAAATTAAACTTTTACCGTCAAGATCCCAGTAGTTGTCTGGAACAGGTATTATTACCAGATTTTAATCAAGCCTTAGATTTAACCTTAAATCAAACTACTTCTGTGGAGATTGTGCCAGAAAAACCAGGAGAATATATTTTTACTTGTGGAATGAATATGTATCGAGGTGTCGTTAAAGCCGAATAGAATAAGTTGAGCCTTGAAGTGAATTCAAGACTCAACCCCGCCGCTCAATGCGGTCAAGAAATTACAACATTAACGACCTAGACAAAAACAAAATTGTCTGCCTTTAAACTAGCAGCATCGACACCTTGTAGAATTGCCAAGTCGCTGTTACCACTAGTAATTAAAACATTTCCATTACTATCGGTAATACTCAATTCCTCGAAGCCGATACCCAAGCCAGCAATGCCCAGAACATCAACCCCAGACTCAAAATCGGTAATAATATTAGCTGATTCGGGAAAGGTGGCACTAGCCAGCCAAAATTGGTCTGCGCCTTCACCTCCAGTCATGATATTATCGCCACCATCAGTAACAAAGAAACGATCAACACCTTCGGCACCAACAACGCGATCGCCTGTACCCAAAATAGCTAGATCGTCGCCATCATCAAGATAAATACGATTGTTACCCTCACCAGCAATAGCAGCATCAACTAAATCATTATCTGCACCAGCAAATACTAAATTATTACTTCCAGCTAACTCGATAATATCGATATCTGTAGTACCGAACAAAGGTTCAAAGCTGGTATTTTCCCTATCATCTTCTTGCTCTTTTCCGTCATCAGCTACTTCTTCAGGCGTAACCCCAAACAGAGTTTGATACATAATCCGATACATATCAGTGTTGTCTACCGTAGATTCCAAAAGATCAGAGTTTAAACCGTAACCTTTAGAAACGATACTACCTGCAACATCATTGGTGCTGACATAAGATAGACCAAAATCAAAATTATCTCCGTCAGCATCGGGCGCACCAGTGGTAAAGGGTGCTGTGTCATTTCCAGTAGTGCCATCAAGAGGAACGGGGATACCGTCGGCATCATCACCAAAAGCAGCTAATTCTGGCTGTATATCAATTGTACCGACAGTTTCGCTGTCTTGATCAACATCGATTACTTCTAGACCACCAGCATCACTGTCAGCAGCAGTTAGCACTAAAGTATTAGGGTCAACATTGTTAACAAAATCTTGCGCCACGCCAATGGCTTCATCAGCCCGCAATGTTGCTTCAATCGTACCCGCACCGTTGTTATTATTAGCAAAGTTATCCGAACCTTCCTCTTCCATTACGACCATAAAGCCATCTTCAGCCTGGGCAAACTTGTCGAAGCCTAGAGTTTTATCCAGCATTTCGGCAACAGTCGGTGGATTTTCATTTCCTGGTTGTCCGTAAAGAATCAGTTCGCCATTTTCATCGACCAAGCCCTCTTCGGTTAAGGTTGCCTCGTCAGTATCGTTATAGGTGTCTTCGGCAGCAAAAACACCCAATACTTTGTCAGCATCAGCAGGTAAACTCTCTAATTCTTCGCGAGAATAAACCACTGTGTAACCCATCTCTTCCGCTTCTTGAATTAAGTTACGTCCATCTTCACGGATACCCTCCTCGCCAAAACGTCCGACAGTACCTACGGGTAGATAGTGAATTTCACCACCGCCCATAATTACGTCTGCACCAGACTCAACGATTTCAGCAGTAATCTCTGCCACATCATCACGATTTTCTGCATCCGAAAGAAATACACCAGTACCAGGTTCGGCAATAAAACCCGAGTTAATTACCGCTGTAGGTTTGCCCGCCGCGATCGCTTCTTCCATAATGGTCGTGCCTGATTGACCAGAGAGGGAAGTATAGGGATTGCCCGATTCGTCTAAACCATAGCTACCATCATAGGGTTTAATCCCGTAAGCATGAACTACTGCACCACCATTAGAAGTCGAAACAATACTGTCATCTAGGTGTCCAAGATAAACCCCCGCATCGGTCATCTTGTCCCAGTTTAATCTGCCATCCGTCCCCACAGAAGCAAATCGAGCCGCAGCATAATGGGAGGGACTTGTACCATCTGGATGAATAAAAATGACATTTCCTGTATCTTGGGTGGGTTCGGGGGCGGATTCAATACCGTCAGGAACGCCTTCAGGGGATGCTAACTCTACATCAAAGAGAGTTTTATACATTAGGCGGTAAATGCCCGTATTGTCGACAGTTGCGGGAAGTTCTTCGGCATTCAAACCATAGGTTTTAGAAACAATACTACCAGCAAAATCGGGAACTCCCGCCCAACCCACGCCAAATTCAAAAGTATCGCCATTATCGTCGGGTGCGCCAGTAGTAAAGGGTGCAGTATCGCTCCCAGTCGTACCATCATAGGGAATTTCGGTGTCAAAAGGAGGCTGTATTTCGGTAGTGCCAACTGTTTCTCCTTCTACATCGTCAACTTCTAAACCACCACCATCACTATCAGCAGCGGTAACTAATAAAGTGTCGGGATTGACGTTATCAATATAGTCTTGTGCCACACCAATCGCTTCATCTGCCCGTAAAACTGCATCAACTGTCCCTTGAGCATTATTATTATTACCAAAGTTGTCTGTGCCTTCTTCCTCCAAGACAACGAACATTCCATTTTCATTCTTGTTGAAAACTTCTAAACCTAAAGTTGCTTCCAGCATTTGAGCAACGGTAGGCGGATTTTCATTTCCTGGTTGTCCGTAGGTAATTAAGTTGCCAGCTTCATCGACAAAGCCTTCTTCCTTTAATGCTGTTTCAGGAACATCATTGTAAGTATCTTCGGCAGCAAAAATTCCCAATACTTTTTCCGTATCAGCAGGAAGACTTTGTAGTTCTTCTAGGGTGAAAACTACCGTATAGCCCATTTGTTCGGCTTCTTCGATCAGGTTACGTCCGTCTTCACGAATACCTTCCTCCCCAAAACGTCCCACTGTACCTTTGGGCAAATAATGAATTTCACCACCACCCAAGATAGCGTTAGTAGCAGACTCGACTATTTCGGCGGTAATCGTAGTAACATCACTACGGTTTTCTGCATCAGCCAGAAATACACCAGTACCAGGTTCGGCAATAAAGCCAGAATTAATGATAGCTGTCGATTTTCCAGCGGCGATCGCCTCTTCCATAATGGTCATGCCTTCTTGACCAGAAAGAGAAGTATAAGGATTGCCATCTTCATCTAAACCAAAGCTACCAGCATAGGGCTTAATACCATAGGCGTGAGCTACTGCACCTGCATTAGAAGTAGCTACAATTTGATCGTCTAAATGTCCGAGATAAACCCCAGCATTGGTCATCTTGTCCCAGTTAAGTCTACCATCGGGTCCAACAGATGCCAAACGCCCTGCGGCATAATGTGAAGGACTTGTGCCGTCTGGATGAATAAAGATTACGCTATTTCCGTTGCTCATGATGTCTTAATTTATAATTTATGGGGTAATTGTTTAGCAGTAACGAATACTTCATGTATGTGGAAATGAAGCAGAAACTTATATCGTCAAATCCCCAATTGCCTTAAAAGCTTCGAGAATGTGGGTTATTGAGAATAACTATCTTTCTTAAGAAAATATTCCTCTTCTGTGATTAAGAAAAAATAATTTTTAGTTTAAATTTTTGCTCGGTTGCGATTAAGAGTTGTTCGCTTTGTGGCGATCGCTAAGAGTTGCTTGATGGCTCAAAACCTATAGCTGGAAGTGATATATATGCAAGCTCAAGCAAGTTAAAAAATAATTCACGGGTAAAATAAAATCGCGATCGCCAGTTTTAAATATATAAAATAAAGGTAGTGTTAAAGATGTAATGAAGCATTATAGTAATGTACAAAATACCAGATATAGCAATCCTAAATAAGTTGTGAAAAAAGTGTTAAAGGGCTTTCCCCCAACCCTCGATTAATAAACTCAATCAAGAATTCAGAAGATAATTTAGGCAAACAATAATGTGTTCGATTCTTTATAATTATTCTACCTAAGAAGGCTCACGCGATGACAACACACTGAAATATAAGGCAGGAATGTAAGGCAGGGTAAGCTTTCTGTGTTCGCGATCGCTAATCTGGGAAATTATTGCCGTTAAATTCTAAGAAGCGAAAAAACTAGATTTTCTAATGGCTAAAACAGAAAAACTCTTGTCAACAGAGTTAGAAAAAAATATTTTGGAACCCGATAGAAATTGAGTATCTTATGGTATTTTTGCCTTAATTAATAATGTTGTTAAGCTAAACTAATAAACCTAGTTTTCAATACTTTGTTTTCAGGTTATTAGCAATTAAATCGCTAGTTTATTTATATTCATTCAAAATTTCCTCGATAACTAAGCTTTTTGTCGAAACATAAACCAATGTTTAAGACGATCCAGATTTTTGGTTGACGATATTTGATAACCAAGATTTTGATAGTAATTTACATTGGTTTGTGTCTGTGTATCGAGAGCAACACCACAAGATTTTGAATGTTTATTCGACAGCATATGTATATGTTCTAAAAGTTGGCTACCAATACCCATTCCCTGACTGCTTGGATTTACTCCCAGCATATTTACATAAAAATGAGGTTGTGGTGGTTTGTGGGCATTTTTAAGATCGTTGTAAATATTTATGCGCTGGTTGATGGACACATCTCAATCAAAGCTAAATCCTATTTAGCACAATGAAGAGAGCGTATGCGAGAAAATAATAACTGCTCGTAATAATCGGCTTCTGCTCGACGGCTAGCCCTA